>CAZYMD010000124.1:0-15014 GCA_964649005.1 uncultured Pirellulales bacterium | reverse complement strand
AACAAGGCCCCGATCATCGTGGCAATCGCATCTATTCCAAGCAGGCGATCCAAACCACGAATTCGGTTCTGCTTGTCAACCATACCCGCCTGGTGACAACACGCCACCAGAGTCCCGACGCTGTCGAACATGTCGATAAACATCAAGGTGAAGATGCTGCCCATGAATCCCCACTTCAGAGCGCCCAGAATATCCAGCTTCAGTGCAACCGCCTGAAGGTTCAGATCGAACGACATGAAATGTTCGGGCAGCTCCACCTTGCCAAACAAAGCGGCAAGTGCAGTCGAAAAGAGAATGCCAACAACAAGCCCGCCCGTCCACTTCCTGATCTCAAAGAAGAGCATCACTAACAGGCCGACAAGACCTATCAGCACCGTACCTGTTAGAGGCCCTGCGCCGACCAGCGTATGTTCGTTACTGACCACGATCCCAAGATTAACCAGGCCCATGAACGTAATGAACAGCCCGATTCCAACGGCAATCGCAGAGACCAATGACTCGGGTATCGCCTCGACAAGCCTCTTTCGCAATCCCAGCAAAGTCAGCACTAAAAACAGCAGTCCCGAAATGAAAACCGCACCGAGCGCCGTCTGCCACTCCATCTTGCCCGAGACCACCAGATATGCGAAAAATGCATTGAGCCCCATACCCGGCGCCATCGCGATCGGAGCATTCGCGAACAGGCCGACGAGAATGCTCGCAACGGCGCTGACAATGCACGTCACTGCAATCAGCGCCCCTTTATCCATTCCCGTGGCGCTGAGAATGTTGGGATTGGTGAAAATGATATAAGCCATCGTCAGAAAGGTCGTGACGCCAGCGACTATTTCTACCCCAATCCGGCTGCGTTGCTTATCCTCTACTGCAATCTCCCCTGTCATTTCCAACTCCTTCACTTAATATGCGCCCATACACTACATTTGCGTAAAAGTAAAAATGCCTATCGGCCTGATAATCCTCCAACTGGTTCCTGAATCTCACCAGGCGCCAAAGCGGACTCCCTTAGCTCCATCATTCTGCCAACTAAATGCGAGGAATTCTCCGCCGCCATAATATAGAACATCTGCTTGTCATGGACCGCCCCTTCGTCGGCATTGTCACTGATACTGCGTATGACAAGACACGGCACATCCCGCTGGTAGCACAACTGTGCGATGGCGGCCCCCTCCATCTCAACAGCATCGGCCTTGAGTCTTTCCCGCAACTCCTCGCATTTCTTTGGCGATGCCACAAAGACATCCCCTGTTACAATCACTCCTGTGATAACCTTCGGAACCCTCTCACCTTGGACCATCCTGATAGGCACGAACTCTGTTGCCTCGGCGGCCTGCGAAGCCAGCGCCAGCAGTTCCTTATCCGCCTCGAAGAACACCGGATTAGCCCAGCCGGTCAGGCGGTTCTTCACACCTTTATAGTACAACGCATCAGGCCATAGCGTTCCCATGTCGTGATGGGCAACCCTTGCCCCGATGACAATGTCGCCCGGCTCCAACTCCGGATTCACCCCGCCTGCAATCCCAGTGATAATCACCTCGCTCGGCTTGAAATGCTCTAACAGCAGCGTTGTGCTCATAGCTGCATTGACCTTGCCGATCCCAGTCCAGACGATCACAACCTCTCGCCCCTCAAGCCTGCCACTGACAAATCTAATCCCCTCGATCACATGCTCCTGTCGCTCGGCCAACCGATCCTCAAGCAGCACCACCTCTTTCTCGAACGCTCCTAATATGGCCGTCACCGGCTCGTTATCAACCGCCCTCTCCCGTCTAATATTGGCGCACGAGCAGAAGAAGAACATAATCAACAGGCATGCACCACCTGAAACCTTAATACGTCGCATACGTTCGTAAACTCCAATCATAACCGCCATAAAAGCCGCATAGAAGCTACCATATCCGCAGGCTGATTTCCACGTGTTTCACCCTGTAAAATGGACACCAGGCTGTTTACAGGTGTGTGGGCGGCATAAACCAGGGGCATCGACTGGACCGGTATAATTCAGGCTACTGTTATTCATGGTAAAATACTGTATCATAGTGCGATTCACAGGTTTGAAATCGCATTTATGTAGTGTAACTAAGCTTTTCATCGAACATGGCAAAGACAATAATTACAGTCAGTAATATCAGCAAGAGCTTTGGTAAGACCCGAGCGGTGCACAAGCTAAGCTTTTCAGTGGACGCAGGCAATTGTTTCGGGTTCCTCGGCCCGAACGGCGCGGGCAAAACGACCGTAATGAAGATGATCTACGGCAAGTGCATCAGAGACAAGGACTCCGATGACGTCATGAGCATCTTTGGCTACGATCCTATCGATAATGAGCTTGCCATCAAGCATCTCTCAGGCGTCGTCCAACAGGAAGACAACCTCGATGATGAGCTTAACGTCGTCCAGAACCTGATGGTCTATTCGCGCTTCTACAATATGCCCGCCAGGGATGCAAAGGAGCGTATCGAGTATCTGATCGACTTTCTTGAACTGTCGGAAAAGGCCAAGTCAAAAATGCGAGAGCTTTCAGGCGGTATGAAGAGAAGGCTTGTCATAGCAAGGGCCCTTCTTAACAATCCAAGGCTGTTGATCCTCGATGAGCCTACGACAGGCCTGGACCCGCAGGTGCGCCACCTGATCTGGGATAAAATTCGCCAGTTGCAGAAGCAGGGAACGACGGTTCTTCTGACCACCCACTACATGGAGGAGGCGTTCCAGCTCTGCGACCGCCTGCTAATTATGCACAAGGGCGAAAAGATCATTGAAGGGACGCCGAGAGACATGCTGAAACAAAGTATCGAAGAGCACGTGCTTGAAGTTATGGATCGCGATACGAACGTAGAAATCGAACGCCAGGTAAGCGATGGGATCAGGATCGACCAGGGAACGGATATGAGCCGTTATTATTCCAACGATATAGACTTACTGAAGAAGCTGGCGGATCGCCACCTTAAAGATAGCGATTATCTGATACGACATACCAATCTCGAGGACGTGTTCATGAAAGCTACAGGGAGGCATTTGAGTGACAAGCAGTAACGTGCATAACTATCCGCCATTACATCGAAGGCTCTACGGTGTCTGGTATCGTCACATGAGGGTTTATACCAAGAACCTTCTTAGCAACGGTCTGCCGCCATTCCTCGAACCGTTGATTTTTCTGGCGGGTATAGGACTGGGATTAGGCAAATACATTGCCGAGCCGGTCGGCGGTCTTAAGTATATCGAATTCCTCGGCACCGGGCTTCTGGTAACTACAGCAATGTTCACCTCAGCCTTCGAATGCAGCTTTGGTACCTTCATTCGCCTTGAGTTCGAAAAAGTCTATGATGGCATGCTTGCGGCCCCGATGACAGTCAACAATCTCATTGTAGGCGAGATCCTCTGGGCGGGCTCCAAGGGATTTTTCTTCTCATTCGCCGTGCTGTGCATACTGTCAGCGTTTGGAATCACTACTCTGCCCTACAGCCTGCTGTCGCCGTTTATCGGCTTCTTCACCGCTGTGATGTTCGCAGCGCTGTCGCTGCTAATCACGTCTTTTGTCAAAACGATCAACCACTTCAATTTCTATTTCACTGGATTCATCTCCCCGATGTTCTTTTTCTCAGGCGTGGTGTTCCCCATCGAAAATCTGCCATCGTTCGTAAGGCCCATTGCCGAAATACTACCTTTGACTCATTCAGCCAGACTGGTCAGAGCAGTCTGTGCAAACAGCTACCACCCCGCCCTGCTGCTCGATCTGCTCTACATAGCGGTATTCATCCTGGTGGTTGGATGGTTCGCCATAAAGAGACTCAAGAAGCGACTGTTGAATTAAGTAATGGAGAAAATACTATGCAGATGAGTTTGAGGCATACGACAGTTCTTCTAATCTTCCTGCTGACCAATCTTGCTGTGGCTTTCTCTGCATCAGACAATGCTTCTTACCCTGAAATGAAGATACTCGAACGCAAGGCCCTGCCAGATGGGCTGGTATACGAAAAACTCCGTCTGCCGGGCTTCGATCCCGACGAAGCCGTACCTGCGATTGCTATCCACCCCGCTTCAGGCGGCCCATTTCCAGTTGCGATCTGTCTGCACTGTTTCCGAGGCGCCAAGGAGGACTTTGAGGGCTGGTGTCGCGATCTTGCATCCCAAGGTATTTTCGCTCTGACCATCGACGCCCACCTTCACGGCGAGCGCTCCATTGCAGGTATCTTTCACGCAGATAACATTGCCTCCCTCGGCGGAGAATACAGCATCTGGGTCCATCAAACTTCTATCGCCCACACCGCAAAGGACATCCCCATCATCCTGAACGCTCTCTCGCATCGCAAGGATATCGACATCTCAAGAGTGGCCGCGACCGGATTCTCCATGGGCGCAAGCACCGCAATGGTACTCGCCTGGCGCGAGCCGCGCGTCACCGTAGTGGCGAGTCTCGCAGGCGCAGTGGATTTCTGGTGGGATGTAACAAAGATTCCGCCAGGCCCCGAACAGGAAAAGAAGATCGCTTCCTATGGCCCTCGCCTCCGCGAGCTTGTCTGCTCGATAGATCCCAAAAACCGCTTTGACAAAATTCCCCCCAAAGCGCTTTTCCTCGCAAACGGAGCCAGAGATGGGTATATCGATATCGAGTCGATTCATCGTTTCGTAGCGAACCTTGAGCCTCTATACGAAAAAGATAAAAATCGTCTGCGATTTCATCCCTTCCCCGATACCGGACACGAAGTCACTGAGGCTATGTGGAAGGAAGCTCAGGAATGGATCGTCAAAGATTTGAAAAAAAGACAATAAGCAGCACGTTCATAATGATAAAGACGTAACGCATTTTTCTATTTGCGCGCTCTTTCTATTGAATTGCGCAATCAGAGCGTTACAATCGCTTAGTAGATAAAGACCCAAGCTCTAATCAACATAACTATTCGAGAGGACATGATATGAGTCTGAAATCTCTCCTGATTTGCTCCCTCCTGACTGTTATTATTACCACGCCGAACCATATATTCGCTGCATCATTCTATACCATGCGTCTGGACGACCCGGCGGCTGTCTACCTGACGAGCGAAAATTTCCCCGTTCATGGCGATGGAACAGCGGACGATTCCGACGCTCTGCAACAGGCGATTGACAAGGTCTCATCGAACAGCAGTGCCGGCGTACTGTTCGTCCCGGCGGGAACGTACTGTCTGACCAAAACCGTCTACATCTGGCCTGGCGTTCGCCTGATTGGTTATGGCGCCAAACGACCCGTTTTCAAACTAAGTGAAAATACTCCAGGCTTCCAGCAAGGCGATGAACAATACATGCTCTACTTCTCAGGTGGCCGAGGCCGAAACAACACCCCTCCAAGAGATGGCAGCGCTGGCACTTTTTACAGCGCTATGAGCAATATTGATATCGAGATCGAACAAGGCAATCCCGCCGCAATTGCAATACGCTTCCATGTCGCGCAGCATTGCTACCTTTCGCACATGGATTTCAAGCTCGGATCCGCAAGGGCTGGATTGAAGGATATCGGCAATGAGGTCGAGGACCTGCATTTTCATGGTGGCCAATATGGCATCACCACCAAAAGGTCCGCTCCAGGCTGGCCCATCTTGGTAATCGACTGCACATTCGAAGGTCAAAGCCAGGCCGCCATCAGTTGCGACGAGGCTGGTCTTGCAATAGTCCGCCCTCATTTCAAAAACGTGCCCACTGCTGTTTCCATTGTCCCCGACAAACCCGATGAGCTTTGGCTCAGTGACGCATGTCTTGAAAATATCACTGGCCCTGCGCTGGTAATCAGCAATGAGAACAACGCCCGCACGCAGGTTAACCTGCAGAACATCGCGTGTAAGAATGTCTCCACCCTCGCCAAATTCCGAGAGAGCGGAAAAATAATCGAAGGCAGGGGTGATACATACGTAATCGAGTGTTTCAGTCACGGGCTGCACATCACAGGCCTCGGCGATACCCGCCGAATTGAAACAACTTTTAAAGCCCACAGAACAACTACGCTACCCGCGATGGTAAAATCCGACATCCCCAAACTCCCCGACTGCGACACATGGGTCAACATAAAAACCCTTGGAGCAAAAGGCGATGGCCAAACCGACGACACCACAGCCTTCAAAGAAGCCATCGCAAAATACAAAACCATTTACCTGCCCATTGGGTGGTATTGCGTAAGTGACACATTAAAGCTCAAGCCCGAAACCGTAATAATTGGCCTAAATCCCTCAGTCTCCGTCATCAACTTACCCGATAACACACTCGCCTTCGAAGGATCGGGCGGTCCCAAACCCGTTATCGAAGCGCCAAAAAATGGCACAAACATCCTCACTGGCTTCGGCGTCTACACCGGCGCAGTCAATCCCCGCGCCGTAGGCGTAAAATGGATGGCCGGAGCGAATTCGATGATAAACGATGTCCGCTTTCATGGAGGCCACGGAACGAGTATTCCTGGCCAGCGCAACCGGTTCGGCAGACTGGGCGACCGCAACGCATGGAACAGCCAGCATGCCAGCCTTTGGGGCACCGATGGCGGAGGTGGAACCTTCAAGGACATCTGGACGCCAAGCCCCTACGCAAGCGCTGGAATGGAAATTTCCGACACCTCAACGAGTGGCAGGCTCTATGCAATGTCCTCAGAGCATCATGTGAGCAACGAAATGATCATTCGCAACGCCTCCAACTGGCGATTCTACGCCCTGCAATTCGAGGAAGAGCGGGAGGAAGGCCCCAAAGCCCTGCCCCTGCAGATCGACAATTCGAGTGACATCCAGTTCTCGAACACCTTCTTCTACCGCGTAGTCAGTTGCTTTGTGCCTTTCCCATACGCAGTAAAAATCAGCGATTCCCGTGACATTCACTTCAGAAATCTCCATTGCTACAGCAACAGCAAGGTCTCATTCGACAGCACAATCTTCGATGCAACCGCCAATGCTGAAGTCCGCGATAACGAAATGGCCGTACTGGATGTTTTAGGTGGCCCGGTCCCATCAAGGCGGGTACCAGGATCATGGGTTCTTGCCTATGGTGCAAAAGTGAAAAAACTCGCTGACGGATTTTTGAACATCGCCGGCGCTACGGTTGACGATAATGGTGACGTCTATTTCGCAGACGCCCGCGAGGATCGCATTTACAAATGGTCGAATGAGAAAAAACAAGCCGAGGCTGTTCGTGACATACCTCAGCAGCCAGTCCAGTTGGCTTTCGACAAGGCAGGGAACCTGATGGTCGTCGCCTATAATGGCAATGGAACAGTTCTGGCCTTTAATCCCAAAATCAAAGACAGCGAAATTGTCTCTCTAAAGCCCCAGCCAGCAGAATCGAGGCCAGGAATGACAGCGGTCCTACCTGTAAACCGTTGGATGGGCGACAGCGCCTTTATGCAGGATTCGACGATGCAGAAACCGTCTCATTATATTTCACCAGATGAAACCACGTTCATACCAGCAGGCGAAGACTTCACCTCAGGCGCCACCCGATGGGGAACCAAGTTAGCCGACCTGCTTCGTGCCTTTGGCATGGCGCCCGCCATTGCAGGAAAACCTTTCTACGTCACCAACGAAGCGGAGCTAAAAACGTGGTCTTTCAAGGTAGGGCCTGATGGAACACTATCCGAACCAAAGCTGTTCGCTCAGGAAGGTGGTGAGAACATCACCGTCGATGAAAAAGGCAACGTCTACATCGCCGCAGGACAAATCTTCGTCTTCGACCCATCAGGCAAACAAATCGACACCATCGAAGTCCCCCAGCGACCGACCTGCCTCGTCTTCGGCAGCAAAGACCGCAAAACCCTGTTCATCACCGCCCGGTCCTCGCTCTACAGCGTGCGAACCCAATTCGCAGGTCTGACGGCGGATAAATAGCACAGTTATCAATATAATCTTCCCTATTAATCACAAAGCTATTATTGATGAATCAAACATCGAAAATTTGATGGCACTCCTAATTAGGGATTTGCCTGACCAGGTGAAGGGATAGCGGCCTGCCAGTTGTTTGGATCATTGCCGTAGGCGGTTAGGTCGATGCGTTGGAGGGACATACCCAGTCCATCGGCTGCGACGGGCCATAAATCTGCTGAGTCATCGTCGGCGTGTGAGCCGTCACTATAGACCACTCTATCGACTCGGAGCCAGTATCTATTTCCATATACGTCCACATCACCTGGCTGCGACAGTTCCAGACATTCACCTGCGTTATTCAGAGCTCCGGTATATGGCCCATAGGTATTCTCAACAGGCACATCAGGATATCGCAGACAAAAGGCATCCACATCCCGCACTACGACTATATACCCATTCGCAGGTATCGTCACCACATCAGGCTCAACACCGAACTCATAATTTATGCCCTCAGTAAAACACCACGGTTCACCTGCATCAGAAATGTATAACGTCACCGGCACTCCGCTGATATTGCATAGCTCCACATATTCGTATTGATCGTTCCCACAGGTCCCACCAGCATGCCAGTCGGGATTATACATAATCTCACTAATGACTACAGGCCCAACCTTGGGATAAGCATTAGGCTGCCAGGGGGTCAGATAGCTCATTGGCACGAAATTATATGTTCCGGTGCTCTGCTTGCAATAACGTCCGAACGAAACATCCGTTGCGGATGCGCCGAACTGTTCGTTCTGCCGGTATCCCGTCAGAACACCGCCTATCGCGCCTGTCAGATAGATACTCTCGCCATTCTCACTCAAAGCGAACGCAGTAAGTCTGCCAGGATCACCGCTTGTGCTGCCGAAATTGGCTATCTCGTTAAACACTATATATCCGTACGCAGGCAAAATCATATCGTCTGCGATCTTGTATTTTTCAAGATTGGATTTACTGTCACTAAGATACCAGCCTCCTATATCGATCGATGCATCTGTTTTGTTATACAGCTCGATCCAGTCTGACGCCTGATCATGCGAATGCGCCAGCACTTCATTGATAACCACACTGCCAGGATTGGGTATTAGACCATTATCGTCAGTACCTGGCGAGCCGCCTGGATACACACTCGCTCTCCACGAATCCTTATCACCCCAGGTATTCGGATCGGACACTGACGGATCGATAATCGTAAGCGAATATCCATCGCCATCGGTGACGTCACGCCAGCCATCCTTATACTTGAAGCTGTGAATAGCGGTTCCCAATGCATCGACAAGCTCGATCTTCTCGCCACCGTTGTTCAAACTGCCGTTGTACTGTCCTGCAACTGGGAGCCCCTGTCCATACCTGGCCGTGAAAGCATCAACGTCCTGGACAATTAGGACATACTGGGCAGGCGCCAGTTCGAATTCTCCGAAGGTAAATTCGATACCATTGGTGAATTTCACAAGATTCAGATTTATGGTTTGGCTGCCTATGTTTGTCAGCTCTATGAATTCTTCGTCGGACTCACTCGAACCATCTAAACCAAGCGGATGATACATGATTTCAGAAATCCGCAAACTTTCCTTCACAGGTCCGACAGCAAATACCGCTTCATTCAACGCACTCCAAACACTCCCGCTTCGCACTCTCGCCCTGACACAAGCACTTCGATTCAGCATGAGAGGCAAACTGTAGCTCGTTGCACTATCTGTATTTACATCACCTCCAATCAAGCGAGGATCGGAACCGTCTGTGGTATAGTAAATAGTCCCAGCCGAAGCGCTCATTGACAGCGAATAGCCTGAATCGACATGCCCGCCAAATTGATTAAACACAGGCGCACTGACCGATGGGTACAGGCCTGCCGACTTTAGCTGGCTTAGTACGATATCAGAGCGAGTCTGGCCCGACGCCTTGAAATAATTATTGACGTTATTATTAACCGCAGGCCACCAGTCGTCGTCTTTTGTCTTCGGATCGTTGGACGATGAATAATCACCCCATCTTGCAGACTCCGCTATAATCGCCATCTCGATTTCATACGCGCGAGCCAGCCATCGTTCCGCCGACACATCAGTCGTCAGCGCACCGCCATTGAAGAAATACTTATGAACGTGATCGGCAAACATTAGGAGATATTCCACATTGCTCATCAACTTCTTATGAATCCACCACGGATTGCAGTTTGTCTTGCTGGAAAGAGCAGAGGATAGAGTGACACTCACGCGGTTCAGCGTCAAACCCGAAGTGATAAGCGAGTGTTCGCAATCGTGTGCAATAAACTGATAACCATCCGGATTTTCACGATTGTAAACCGCGACCAAATTTCGAGGCATCTTGTCACTACCTGGCGGTCCCAGAGGCATATCGCTGTTACCCGAAAAGAAAACTATGAGCATATAATCAATCAGGTTCTCGACATCCACGTACCGTGTATAGTCAGGATTTACCGAACCGTCGGTATTCATTCCCTGAATGCGAAAATAGCTGCTATTGCTGCTGACGCCCGCATTAACCTGCGTCCACAAATTATAATAGCTGTCGACAGCACCGTCCGTTGCGTAAATGGTGCCATTGTCATTATCTGATTTTATCACATCATAATCATCGTCATCGCCGCCGAAGTACGACTGGCCAAAGCTGTCGCTTGGACGTTCATCGGTCTCATAGAGTCCCCAGTACTGGCCATTAATGTAAAGATGATAGAAGCGGCCTCGGGTATAAGGCTGGCCCATATCACGACTGCAATCATGTGAGAATGGGTCGTAAAGCCAGGTTGAGCTCGAGCTGCCTCCCAAATTCCACGAGAAATTCTGCGCCGTCCGAAGGTCAACCTTGTCAAAACTGTCTACGCCTTCATCACCAAACAGAGGGAAATTTAGTTTAGCGCTGCCATATTCCGACCTAAAGAACAGTCTGAACGAATGTTTCGGATTCGAAGATTGCCTGCTCATACCACCACGAATACGCAAACCCGCATCGATCTGAAATCCTTCGCTTTCGTCGGGATTGAGCAGTTCCACAGAGACGGGTCTTTCCCAGGCAAGCCCATCCTGCTGTGCGTTCATATAGATACCTGTGGTAGTGCTGAACAAATTATCCAAAGGGGTCACCAATGAAATCGTTGGTATCGCCAGCAAAGCATCATCCATCAGTTCTTTATATCGCACATCGTTAACAACATCAGGGTCCATTCCATAATCTATCGCCTGGCTGCCGCTTCCACCGCCCGGGCCACCTCCAGGACCGCCGCCGGGGCCGCCACCGGGGCCGCTTGAAGATGATGATGAAGGATCGGGCCAACTCGAACTCGGCTTCGATCCTGTGGGAGACTGGTTTATTACATCCGATACAAAGATATAGGTCCTGGTTGAAATCGCAGGCGATTTCCATCCCGTCTTCACCGCCTTGGCTCGAAGACATGTGGTCTTGCTGATGGTAATAGGACCTGTATAAAGTGTCCCTGTATACAAGCGACCTGCAAGCACATATGGTTCACTTCCGTCCAGCGTATAATATATCTCAACATCAGGTGTCTCAGTGGCCATCATAAGTGAAAAAGATGACTCATAAAAATCCCTCTCGTTACTGAATTCTATCTCTGCGATTTCACCCAGGTATGCATCTTTATTCTGAGCGCCGGGACTTGGTGATCCGAGGAACCTCAGATCGTCACAGCCATCGGGATAACGCCCGTATGAAATGTCTGTGGTTTGGGCGCCAAACTCCATACTATCGATAACAGTGGCTCCATCCGTATCGAAAAGAGCAACCATATCCCCATCTGCATCGAGTTTGAAATTGGTGTGCAGACCGGAATCTCCGACATCATTATCCGCCCATATCAGCAAATATCCATTGGGACTTATAGTTGTCAAAGCAGGATTATTCAGAGGAAACTGCCATTGTGTTGGATCGGACTGATCGTCGGTCAGGTACATTCCTGCAACATCGATAGCCTCATCGCCTGCGTTGTATATCTCAATCCAATCGTTATACTCACCCTGCGGATCGACCTTGGTCAACACATTCGAAGCCATAACCTCGTTGATCACAAGAGGTATACCATGTTTGCCCCAATCCTCTGCCAGGAGACTCAGGTCCATGTTGTTGACGTCACCATCAGAATTCAGATCAGGGGCCCCGATATCCTCTGAAGCGCTAAGCCAGTACTCGCTCAATACGCTAAGGTCACTAAAATCGACCCGGCAGTTGCCATCAAGGTCAGCTAACGGACACCCACCCTCGACATTACCCACAACACACACGCAGACCACTACCACAAACACCATCGCCCATGAACGCATCTTCCACCTCTTTGCTAAAACCGTAGACGAGCATCCCCATATATCCTGGAGATATCACTATTAATCAGTTCGTGGCCATGAACCGACCCGGTTAGCCCATCCATTAACAGAGCGTGGTTTTCAGACCCGATTTATATATTACAGATTCAGCTTATTGCTAAATCCGAAGTGCCCGAATCTAAATTGGATCCGGACACTTCCTGCATCTTCCATAATCACTTATCAAATATCGATCATCCAGCACATCAACCAAAGAATATTTCCACCTTGCCAGGTTCCGAGATGCTGTTTAGCTTCTTGATGAATCCCGATTTGTCGAAATCAATCTTCTTTCTGAACTGATAGTGCAGCGAGACCCGATCGTCCATTACCGACATGGTCTTCATATTGAGATCGACGAGGCTGCCGGCCAGAAATCTGTTCAATTCCTCCTCACGATCCGAAAAGACATCTTTCTCCATCGAGACCATCAGATTGGCGAAGCATCTGAACGAGAAGCGATTGCGAACGAACCATTGAACGCTCAGCGACAAAAAGACGATCAGGAACAATATGATGACTATCGCATAAGTACCGGTCGCAATCCCGATCGACGCGGCTATCAACAGGAGTAGAAAGCCAATCTCAGCCGAGTCCTTAACAGGTGTTCTAAAGCGTACAAACGACAACGCCCCCAACAAACCTAATGACAGCGGTATCGAACTCTGTATCCCCAAGAACAGAGCGGTTATAGCTGGGCCACCAACTATAAACGCACGGTCCACACCTGCTCCGACCGTCCTCGACCCGTAGAACAGGTGGTACATCAAATACACAATTACCGAGGCGGCCAGTGAAACACTGATGGCTATAGCGGTATCAACGAGGTTGAGGTTTGGACTTTGAAATGTCATCTGAACTGCCAACATGCGTTATTCTCCTATAGTAACGAAAAACTAAAATTCTTGTACCCTGCCGGACGGCCAGAACCTTCCCGCCGATCCGGGTGTTTCCAATTGCGATTCCATACAGGCTGCGTATTTTGAATACCGACTCCAGTCGGTCCCGAGATGACGAATCGATTGCAGAGCGATTGGGATATCCGCCGATTGCCCTTTTATTTCTATAACCCCACCCTGCATCAAAAGCTCCCCTTCCTGCCGATCCAACTGAGGCGAAACCAGCCTCGAGCGTATATTCCAATCCAGCGATACTCTCGTACCAGTCAGCATATCCTCGAAGCGAAGCCTGTTATATGAAATAAGAATCACAGGAAGCAAACACTCACTTGGGAAATATTCAAACTGCGCAAGCCCCTGACGCAGCGTCGTATAGTCGATTATACTGTCCTTCATTGCGCCGTTGCTCAGTCGCTCCGTAGGAACGAGATGTCTGTTTCTCTGCTTGCTGCCTGCAAATCCGTTCTTTGATTTCAACTCCAGGTACACAGGCGCCGTTCCATTGTACTTTTCCAGACCATCGTACCAGCGAATGCGAACCTTGTTCCGGACGTAGTTGCCGTCGTCGGAATCACAGAAAAACTCTAGCTCCGATGTGTCATAATAGACTGAATTGACTACCCCTTCGGGATACTGCCTGTCACGAGCACAGCAATGGGTAAGTATGTGTCGTGCGAAGGGAATCTTCGATGAAGGCACAAAGAACTTCCTCTCGAATCGAGTGGAATTCGCAGCGCTTCCGTCGCGTTTCATATTGTCACTACTTCTGGACCGGAATGTTATCATCTTCTCGCCCCCATTGGCGGCATCATAGGCCCAAATCCGCCGCCTTGCTGAAACTCTTGCGTATCTGTCTTCGATGGCAGCTCACCATCGAGCTGCTTACGAACCGACTCCCTACGCTTGCTTAGAAAAGATTTCAAACCAGGCCCGCCCATTCCAGGAGGCCCACCGCCGCCAGGTCCGCCGCGTCCTCTCCCGTCGAATCCGCGTCTGCCTCGTTGATCCCTATTACCATCTTGCCCCTGCGCTCTGGAACGCTGCCCACGCTGATCGGCCGCTCGCATATCGCCAGGCCGGCCCATGTCAGGTCGAAAACCCTGCTCTGGTGCATTGGCATCCTCTGGCCCAGGTCCGCCGAGTCCTCGCCTCCCGAAGCCACGCCTACCCTGCCGGTTCTGGTTATCCTGTGGCCTCTGTGCCCTGGAATCCTGCCCGCGATGATCAGATGCCTGCATATCGTTGGGTCTCCCCATATCAGGCTGAAAATCCCGCGCAGGTGCATTCGCGTCATGTGGAAATCTCATGTCAGGTTGGAATCCCATACCAGGAGGTCCACCCATCATTCCCCCGCGAGCGACACCTTCAGTAAGACCCTTTTCGAAGTCTTCCATTGTAAAAGATTTCGTTTCATCCGCCTCGACGTAGGGCCTGATCAATGCAGCATACTTATCGATACGAGCCTCTATCACACCATCAGCGAAACAACCAGTCAACATTTGTTCTAAATACTGATGATATTTGTCTAAATAAGGCTTATGCGCCAAAAGCCTGCAAGCAAGAGGACGATCGGTCAAAGTGGTAAGCTGATCGATCTGGTATTCGGCCGCATCGCCCCCGAACATTCCCATATTGAATCCCCCGAAAACCATGTTCAAATCCCAGGGGAGTATCGTGAACTTGCCATCGGTTTCATAGAGATAGAAGTTGTGGCACCCGCCGATATAGTTGTCCAAATGCACGGTCATTACAGAGACTGCGAAATACTTCAGCACCTGATCCACATCGAGAACCTTCTCGATCTCCGTGACAAATGTGTCGTTGGGACAATTGTTCAGCACATCGAGAAATCGAAACAGCACCGCATGGTCCTGGTAATTCTCGTTTGTTCTCAAGCCCATCGTCTCCAATAGATTTCCTCCTCGCCCGAAAGGCCC
>CAZYMD010000123.1:0-15530 GCA_964649005.1 uncultured Pirellulales bacterium | reverse complement strand
ATCCAGACCCAGGTAATCGACACCTTGCTCGAAGATTTCGAACGTGTACATAAAGAAGCAGTTAAAGACTACGACCCTTACTACCCATCCAGGCAGAATCCCGATCTCAAATTAGGCGGCGCTGCCAGAAACGATATAAGAGACAACAAAGTCCTCGACCGCCTCCTGATGTACGAACGCCGAATAGAAAGAAGCCTATACAAAACAATGGCCGAACTAAAAAACCTCCAGCAAACAAGAAAACGCAACCAGCCCAGAACTACCGAAGAAGATTCCACCATCCAACAGTCAAAAGAGTTTATCCTGGACACCGATCCAGGACCCCAGCGACTTGGAAAGGAACCGACACGCACGCACATAACCGAAACCTCGCACACACAAGACCAAATGCAAAATACGCAAAACAAAGCCAATTTGCCCGAGCCGTGTGCCACGTTTACGCCGTCGTCGCGTAAGCATGAAAGAACCAGCGAAAAAGAACAATCAATCAAGCCCCCTCAGACAAATCAAGACCAAATCGCGCAAAACAACATGTCCCGATCTACCAAGAAAACCAATGTCAAAATAGAGGATATGGGAAATATGCACAAGACAGCATTATTGGCCGCTGGATTAAGCCCACAATAACACGAAAATCCACTCAGACCCGGCACGATACATACGAATTCAGCATCATTGACTCGATCCTGCAACCTGTGTTAGAGTTCTTCAACTGGCAGGCACGTTTCTGTTGCAATAGAGAAAAGCTGTAATGAGACAACGCAAATCGACCAAATGAGGTGAAAGCCCTAAATATATGGCGGTTCTGGTAGGGATAGATGAAGCAGGCTTTGGGCCAATTCTGGGCCCTCTCGTTGTATCTTCGAGCACATTCTCGCTGCCCCGTGAAATGCTCAAAGAAGATATGTGGAGCATCCTAACCAAAAGCCTCGCCCCCAAGCGCACCCGCCTGGTAGGCAGGCTGCTAATCTGCGACAGCAAAAAGGCTTACAGCAAATCTACCGGAATAAAGCACCTGGAGCGAACCGTACTCGCATGTCTTGAAGCCCTGGGCAAAAGCCCGAATACGCTTGCGGATATCCTGACCATTCTATGCCCCACCTGCCTGAGCCGACTAAGCAGCTATCCCTGGTATCAGAACATCACCGACCGCCAGTTATCGCAGAAAACAACGGATATCAAGATAGCCTCAGGCGCACTAACAAACGATATGACGTCAAAAAGTATCAAGCTTCTGAATATTCGCAGCGATTGCCTCGACGTCGCCCACTACAACAAAATGGTGGACGCCGTGAAAAACAAAGCCAATGTCCTTTTCACCTCCACATCAGGCCTTATCAAGGTCGCGTTCGACACTTACGGCTGCGATGATCTCCAAATAATCGTAGATCGCCAGGGAGGACGAACCCACTACCGCGACCCCCTCTTGCGTATGTTCCCGCACACCGAGCTAACCATCCTCTCCGAAAACCAGACCAACAGCAGCTACCAGCTCACCTATGGCGATAAAACCATGCGCATACATTTCACAGTAGGCGGCGATAAAAGATTCTTACCCGTAGCTCTGGCCTCAATGGTGAGCAAATACCTCAGAGAGCTAATGATAGGATGCCTCAACGACTACTTCATCCAATTCGATCCCGGTCTGAAACCAACCGCAGGCTACTGGACCGATGGACTGCGATTCATCAACGATATCAAAACTCACCTCCACAACGTAAGCGTGGATAGCAACCTCCTCGTGCGAAGCCGCTGAAAGAACGCAACCGCTTAGCAGAAAGGATCATAGGCAACCATTTATCATCGAGTCAACACACAATCCGCTGCTTCAACGTCTGTTGAAACCGCGTTTGTGATGGCTGCGTACGTGCTCATGAGACACCCTCTTCTTCGGCTTGCGCTTACGCTTGATCTCTTGTATGGGAGTCTTCCTGTTGCCCCCTTTCTCTGCAGGAGATCTCTGCTCAGCCTCAATCGCCATAGATACGGCCCCTCTGCAAACATCCCGAGTATCGGTATCCTGATGCTCCAATCCCTCTTCGAATACTATGCGAGCCATTTTCTTCATCCTGCCTCGCATCTTCCTCAGGCCGTATGCTACAGCCGTCTTGGATGATTTGGGATAGTCTCCATAGAGGATGTCTTTCAATATCTCAAGACCATCCTCCTGCATCCAGGATAAATTGAACGCCGCCTGTCGTCTAACAGATGGGTTCGACGATAACAGTTGATCCCGTAGCTTCTCAAGATCTGCTACAGATGATCCTTCATCCTGTACATCTGATTCTGCTGGTTTTTCCAAGTCCATTAGACCAACCCCTCAATCCAGTTCGGGCAGGCAACGGGGCCTCCTGTGCTATATTCACCCCCTGCCACCCTGAACATTCTAATGACCTATTCTCCAACCCTCCGGCAATCCATACCGGGTGGATCGGACCATTCTTCTCCTAACCTCAAATTTGCTGATCGCTGCACAACAATCAAAACGAATCAATCAAGCGTTCCTTTTTCCAAAGACTCAGTCAGAGCTATTACGTGTTTGCTCTCCTCCTTGATTATCTGATCGATTGTATCCTCGCTCGCAGGATCGCGAGCAAAATCTTTCAAGCCGCGATAAAATACTACTGCCTGTTTGGACCTTCTTATCGCATCCTTGATTATATCTTTCTTGCCCTCTTTACCAGTCATCTGCCTTCGTTCATCAGGCTTGGTCGCAAAAGCCGCCAATCCCGCCATAACATGGGGATTACTTAGCACGTAATTGTTGGGATCAAAAGTACCAAATGTCCCGGTATTCGCGGAAAAAAGCTTTCTCCTGCCCGCCAGAGCCTTTTCGTGTTTGGCCCGCCAGTTCGCAAGTTTATATAGAATATCACGTTTTTCCTCGTCATCGAACACCTGTGCCATCTTCAAGTAGAATTTGGCGGTATCGTGCTCGATCTTCTCGGCTATCTGAAAAACCTCAAAGACGTTGAACTTTGTCTCCATTGGCATGCCTTTGTACAGAACCCCGCCGGCAGGTTCACGCTCCCCATTTGAGCAACACTCAATCAGACCGACAGACCATTTTGACACAACTCCATTACCAAGAATATCGGATTTTGGCCCCGAAATCAATAGAGATGTCGCGGTTTTTTGCGATTTTACCCATATTCACACCATTTTGGCGAGCCTCTCTGCTACCCACCGCCACCCCAAATCAAACTCTGGATAGACCCATGTTCAATATAGCCACTTCTCTTACATCACTCGATCTTGGCCGGTTAATCCTCTGCGAAACTCACAAAATCCGTAAATTAACTATATTATTACCGTCAAAAACACTCCTAAGCCCAATGTTTCAACCGATTTGCAGCACAGCAGCCCCGTTGATCCTGGATTGCTTGAGCAGCACAAGCGCCTCATTGACCTGCTCGAAAGCGAACTGCCTCACTTCCGGCCGGATAGGGATGCTTCCGGCCAGTGCAAGAAACTCTTCCGCGTCACGACGTGTTACATTCGCGACGCTCTTAATTTCGCGCTCATGCCAGAGATGCCGCGCATAATCGAGTTCTGGAACGGGCGTGGTCTTTCGGATGGCATTTATTACCAGTCGCCCCCCTCTTTCCATTACTTCCAAAGCAGTTGGAACGGACCGACCGGCTGGGGTAAAATCCATGGCCCTGCTTATCTCCACAGGAGGCCGATCATCAGGCAAACCGACCCAGGCAGCCCCAAGATAGCGCGCGAGATGCTGATGGTCGCCGCTCCGTGTGAACACAAAAACAGGGCTGTCTGGATACAAATAACGCACCACTTGGATAACAATATGAGCCGAAGCGCCAAATCCGAATAATCCCACAGTTTGCCCGTTAGTAATCTCAGCAAGGCGGACGGTTCGATATCCTATGACACCCGCACACAGCAAGGGCGCAGCCTGCACATCCGGAACGCTATCGGGCAATACATGTGCTGAATCCTCCGGAACAATCATATACTCAGCATAACCGCCATTGACATCTTTACCTGTCCAAAGCGCCTTCGCGCATAGGTTCTCCCTTCCGGATTGGCAGAAGCTGCACAAACCGCAACTGCTGTAAAACCATGTGACTCCCACTCGCTGACCCGTTTGAAATCTTCGAGCATCGGCGCCCCTGCCCGCAACGGTTCCAACGATTTGATGCCCCAATACAATGGGCATAACTTTAGGCTCCAGCCTCCCCTCGATCTCATCAAGATCGGTATGGCATAAACCGCAAACAGAAATCCGTATCAGGATCTGTTTTCCGTCAGGTATAGGATCCTCCAGTTCAGCCAATTCAAGCGGTTCATCCTCAATTGGCCCGTGTGCGCGCAACAGTATAGCCTTCATGCTGAGATTTCCTTCTCGAGCTGCTTGATAAAGACTATATAGTCGGAATGGCCGAAAAGGCAGAACACCACCCTTTCGAGGCTGGTCTCGCCTTTAAGATACTCAATGGCCGCTCTCAACATGATCTCAGCACAGCGTTGTATGGGAAAACCGAAAATACCTGTGCTTATTGCGGGAAAAGCTATACTCTTAAGACCGTTCTCGTCTGCAACTTTGAGCGAGTTGGCGGTGGCATTCCTTAGCTTTTCGTCTTCATTTCCCTCCCCCATTCTTGGCCCCACCGCGTGAATAACGTACTTCGCCTTGAGATCGCCTCCGCTGGTAATGACCGCACCGCCGACATAGGTCCCACCGATCTTCGCGCACTCCTGCTGGATTCTGTGCCCGCCCTTTCGTCTGATAGCCCCGGCAACACCACCACCGAGTATTAGATTGGCATTGGCGGCATTTACTATAGCGTCAGTTTCCATCTCCGTAATATCGCCGTCTATCAATTCGAGCAGGTGCTTATTGATATACGTTTTCATAGTCTGGTCTCCTTCACATATCGGCTACAATATCATACCAATTGCGCCTTACAAGAAAAGAGTTTCTATGAACACCCCCTTTGAGCACTTTCGCTCGGCCCAAATAAAGAGCCCCTGCATTGCGCAGGGGCAGAGGAAGAAAATAAATAGAAGATGCCTACTCTTTGTTATACCTCTTTTTAGCCCGAAGTCAAGCGATTAACACAATTTTTACATTTCTGATGCGGGTTTTTTCGCCGCTACAATAGGTTTTTACATCCCGTGCGAACCGAACAAAGCTTCGAAATCGTGCTTGACGCTGTTGTACTTTTGTTAGAACAGTAACCGAAGCCTTCGAACAACGATATGTCAGCTAAAAACCGGGGCATTCGAGACAGTTTACTACATTTCCATAACTACCTATCTTACTACTACTACCAAGATTATAGCCATACCGGGCTTTACCAACTTGAAAAGACTGGAACGGCCAGCGAATGCAATCAGCGGAATGTTTGACATTGCTTTCGACAGTCAATATCATTGGCCCATCTTTCCCCTATTTCTGGCACTTTTCAGGATGTTAGATGAGATTCGTCGTTGATCTTGCATATTTATTAGTAGCGTTGATTATCAGCCCCTTCGCTCTGTACAGAGCAGTAAGGCACAAACGCTACAGAAAGGGCTGGTCGCACCGTTTCGGCGACATTCACCGCAGAGACCCAAGCAAAAGGTGTATATGGCTGCATGCCGTAAGCGTAGGAGAGGTCAATGCCGCCAGAACAATTATCTCTGAGTTGAAAGCTAAGTTCAACGATATTGAGATTGTTGTCAGTGCAACCACAGACACCGGTTTTACTCGTGCACAGTCGCTATTTGGCAATAATCACGCTGTATTTTTCTTCCCACTCGATTTCTCTCTGGCCATAAAGCGTGCCTTTTCGAATATCAGGCCTGATATGTGCCTCCTTATGGAGCTTGAAGTCTGGCCCAATTTCACACACTACGCAGACAAGCTTGGCGTGCCCGTGGTTGTTATCAATGGCCGGATCAGCGACCGAGGCTTTGCCAGATATCGAATAGCCCGCCCCTTCGTCGGGGGCGTATTTGGCAAGGTTAGTCTTGTTCTCGCCCAAACCGAGCAGTACGCAAGCCGGTTCCGTGAGCTTGGCTGCCCTAATGATCGGGTGATCGTGACTGGCTCCTTAAAATACGACACAGCACAGATTGCTGATAAAATCGAAGGCACTGACCTTCTTGCCAGCCAGATCGGACTCGACAAAGAAAGGCTCTGGGTTGCAGGCGGCACCGGTACGGACGAAGAGAAGTTGTTGCTGGAAGTCTTTGAGAACCTCAAACAGGATGACCGCTTCGCCGACCTGCGTCTGGCGATAGTTCCCAGAAAACCTGAGAGGTTCAACGAGGTTGCACAGCTCATAGAGGCAAGAGGGCTGTCCCTTGTACGATACAGTCGTGTGAAGGAGGCTGGATGTGTACAACCCGTTGACAAGCAGGCTGTCATTCTCGGCGATACTATGGGCGACCTTCGCAAGTTCTATTCGCTGGCCACCATTATCTTCGTAGGCAGGTCGCTGGTCCCGATGGGAGGCTCCGACATGATGGAGGCGGCGGCATTAGGCAGATGCACAATTGTAGGCCCTCACGCCTTCAACTTCATACAAGCTGTCGACGCTCTTATCGCAGGCAAAGGCGCTATAGTGGTGAAAAACACAGATGAGCTGCTCGAAACGATGCGAAAGTGTCTCCTCGACACGAAGTTCGCCAGCACAATTGCTGCAAACGGTCAGCAGGTAATCAGAAGCAACCAAGGCGCCACACAGAGGTCTATCGAACACATAGTCGGCATCCTTGGCAACCGTATCAAGGCGTCCTCTGATTCTTCACCTTCTCGGCAATAGCCTTAATGTGCGCGGGAGTAGTCCCGCAGCAGCCCCCGACGATACTTACACCTGCTGCATGTATTCTATCAACAGCCTCAGCAAAATCTTCAGGCCCGACCAGATAAACAGCTTCCCCATCAACAAGTTCGGGCTTGCCCGCATTAGGCTCAGCATAGATAAGCGTCGTATCCGACAATGAACACACCGCTTCGACAAAAAGCTGCGCCAAAGTCACATACTCCTCCAGCGAGACAGTCCCACAATTAAATCCGACTGCATCGACACCGAGCGAGACCATCTTATCTACAGCCTGCCCGGCGCTAACGCCCATCATTGTTCTAAAGTCGTCGCCTGCCTTGTCAAAAGCCATTGAGGTGAGAATGGGCAGATCACAAACAGATTTCACAGCCACAACAGCGATCTCCAACTCGTCGAGAGCCGTCATGGTCTCGATTATTAATCCATCGACACCACCATCCAGAAGGGCTTGTGCCTGCTGTGCAAAAGCGTCTTTCAATTCGCTGGGCTCAAGGGTCCCCAAGGGAGCAAGGAAATCACCGCTGGGCCCGATATCGCCCAGGATATATCTGTCGCTGCCAGCCGCCTTTCGGGCAATCTCAACCCCGGCCCTATTGATCTCGTCGACCTTGTCAGATAATCCATGCCTGCCAAGAGCACACTTGTTGGCGCCAAAAGTATTGGTTATCACAGCATCACTGCCCGCCTGTAGATAAGCGGTGTGTATCTCTGAAATGATATCAGGCGACTTGATGTTCAAATATTCGTTGCACCGTCCCAGCTCGATCCCACGGGCAATTAACTGTGTCCCCATGCCTCCGTCCAGGATGAAAACGCCCTGTCCAATTCTCTCACGCATATCCACTCTAACCATCATAGTCTCCGTTAACGAAGCTTCTGGCGCTATCGATCTATCCACTCGTCGTCGACAAGCTCTCGTTTATATTTGAATCTATCCAATTTTGCCGGAGGATTGAAGAAGACCTGTATTTGCTTTCCGTTCAGCTTGATCGGTTTCGCTCGTGATAGACTGAGCTTTACAGAATCCGTCAATCCATCTAAATAACGCACAACCTTTACACTCGTTGCAACAGAAAATCCCTCCGTCACCTCCTCATACTTGTCAAGCTCCACGATTACTTCAGGCTGACCGAAATCATCGAAATATTCGATCTTTCGCACGAGATAATCACAACAGCTTACATAGATTTTCCTAAGGGCCAGACCGGCATCATTTTGCTGCGTCAGAATATCATAAGGCCCTTCATTCGACAGCGACCAGTTAACCATGTCGTCCTCGCTCGCAATCGGAGCCAGCCCTACAGCATCCATCAGAACCCTGGGACTAATCATCAATCCTTCGGAGCCGCGGACCTGCGACCATTGTCCCCACCAGTAAGTGCTAATCTCCTTAGGCTTGACCGCCAGCCAGAATTCCTTTTCATTCGCTCCCAATACAATACCTTTGGCATCGAATTTCACATCGCCCTGCAGGTAAATCTGCTGTGGCGGATTAGCCAGCAATGTCACACGGAAGCTCTCTTTGCGTTTCTTGCCTTCAACATAATACGTCAACAGACAATTCCCGCTTGTTTTAATAGCTGTCGAGTTCGATGAGTTGGCTTGCAAGGTAGCGAGGGATTCCCCAACGGACATTCTACCTGGACAAACAGGGAGCGGTTTGACCATCTCGATGCCACAGCCACAGAGGCCGAAGATCGCCCAAACAAAAGGGGCCAATAAACACCAGCGAACAAGCCTGATGTTGGAATTTGCTTTTCGAACCAGACGGCGCCGGTTATCGAATCCATTCTTTCCGGTTATCCCACTCAAAATTACACCTCACAAATCTGCGTGCAGAATCTGTCCTATCTGTGATGACAACTGTTCGATCTGCTCTTCGTCAAGATGCGGATTCACAACCTCAGCGATATCCTTGCTCCCGACAATCCGCAACCGCCAGGTTTCCCGATCGCCCTCCATCACGGTTGCATCGTATTTCAGCTTGCGCTTACGCATCAGGATCATGGCAAGCACGAACCGAAAATTCACTTTCTCCTGCTCCGTCTCTTCGGAGAGACGCTCAAAAAACGCCATCAACATGTCATCATCAATGAATATTTGCTTCTTCTCTTCAGGATCGGGCAGTCTTGTCTTCCAATAGCAGAATACCTGGGGTTTTTCTTTGTCCCAATACTCGGCGCAAAAATCACGCCTTATCAGGCCCTCATCAGTCTCGACAAGGGCGCCGAAATAGTCCTCTCCTGCTTCGATTATCCTACCGCTGCCACAGCACTCGCCAAGCGGTTTGTTGATATCCCATTCAGCCATATTGCTTCTTGTCCATATGCCCCAATAAACAGCTTAATTAAATGTAAGGAAGTCTCTGATCTTTTCCACTGTTTTCGGCCCAATGCCTTTGATTTTCTGCAGATCATTACTATTTTTGAACGCTGCGGCACCGCCGGCTTGCTGTTCAACCTGTGCACGATACGCCACCAACGCAGCGGCGCGAACACTTCCGATCCCAGGCAGCCGCATAAGGCTCGTAGCCGGAGCATTGTTGGGATTCACCCGGTCGCACAGCTCAATTGCAGCCGATGCGTTGTGGCCGGCATGACCTGGACACACAAACAGCAGTACTAATATGCAAAAACCTATCCCAACCAAAAACGCAAACGACTGGATTCGATCGTGTTGCTCTTGCTCGCTAATGTACATCCTGTCCTACAATTCCTGAACCGTATAGTATGCCTTCTCTCTGACCGCTAATCCCGGTCCCAACCCAGTCAGCGGATGAAAATGGTCTCACTCAGCTTTCTCAATTTGTGATAGGACTTCTTAGGCTTTAGCTCTTCAGTGAGCAAGCCGCAATTCGCTATGGTGCTGTTCTGAACATCGCTCAGATGCGAGTATGTGACCGACTCCACAAAAGGCTTGCTCATCGCTATCTTGTAGAACTGTTCGAGCCACCGGCTCTGCCCCGCTTCATCCCACTTACTATACCAAATCCCGGCCACATCTCCCGCTTGTGCTCCGGCTCCATCGGCGCTCGGTATCGCAACCCTTGTCAAACACAACGGCTTGGCTATAGGTCCTAAATGATCCAAAACCGCCGAGATTTGCATCATGTCGCGCACGTGCATGCCAGACTGATCCTTTCCAAACCGCATTTGCAGCCCGAACGCATCGAAGTTAATCCCACTCTGCACAACCATATCCATATAGACCATCGGTGGAATACTATTCGGTATAGTCGCATAGTACTCCCCCCAGGGATTGCATACTTCGATTATCTTCAACGCCTTCTCGCTTCCCTGCTTGACAGCCATGCTCGCGGCCCGCGTCATTTCCAGAATCTCCTCGAATCTGAATCCGAAATGATTGAACACATTCAATCCGCCAACGGGACACCACGAACGCACAATAGCAGCATAGCGAGTAACAACCTTGAAAACGAACTGATAGGCAGCTTCACGAATTTTCTCAAAGCTGGCTCCCGTACCCAGAAGCCACTGCGGCAGATACTTCCTTGAGAAAAACAGCATCGGCCCGGCGCTGATCGCAAGTTTCCTCTTGCCGAGCGCATTTATGCACATATCCATCTTGCTAAAATCGTACTGCCCCCTCTCGGTCTCCATTTCCGCCCAGCTAACAGGAATCGTAACTGAGCCGAACAACTGCACAAGATTTTCAAGGTACTTCGGGTCCGACACTTTGGAGACATTTATTCTGCACCCCAGACAACCCCGCCCAAAACCGTGGCTCCTCCCTCTTGTCGTGAAAAGCGACTCGGCCTGCCTGGTTGCAAGCTGCTCTGATACGACTATAGCTTTCTTCAGAGCTTCATCGGCAAGTTTCGAGGCCATCGGTGTATTCGATATATTCTGAATCGCTCGGACAAACAACTGCCGTGCTTTTCTTGAAATATCGCTCGCCTCGTCAGAGCCGCTGAAGAACGACCAGTCTTCGCGTTTGTTAGCGATCTGCATCAATTTGGCGCGGGCAATCTCTACATTCAGAATATAAGGTCGCACTCTCTCAGGAAGACACGTAGTAGGCAAAAGGACCTTGCCAAATCCCTCAATGGGCCAAAGTAACGCAAGGCCTGCCGTTTCCAGGTTCGGTTTCGTACACTCAACAAAACCCTTCTTGAAGACAATCTCCGCCCGTCGGATGCCGATTCCATCGGTTCCGAACAGATACGCACCGCAAAGCGCAAAATCACTTACAGGCTGACCGTCTTTGAAAACCTGAAACCTCAATATACCCCTCAATTCACCAACGTAACATTAACATCTCTAACAGATAGGCTCACACTCTCGCACATGGCCCGACCGTCGGGACTCCGCGAATCAAAGCGTGAGCGTGACCCCAGAGCGAACTTACAGCAGGCCACTAATTGCAGATTATAGCCATTTGGCGTGCAAAAGCAACCATAACTTCGCCCAAAGCCGGTTTTCATAACGCCTCGATGCAACGTATTGAGCGCACAATGCGACAACCCTGCTGATACTGATACATCGGCGCGGCGACATACCGCCCATATGAAGCGAATTAGGAACAAGCAGAACCAATGGCATGGTAAAAAATCGAGACCTCCGGCGTGCTCACACCAGCGAGAACCGTCAACTGGTGCTCACAACACCCCGGCTATACATCCCTACATGCTGGGCATGTTGCCTGCACAGCGTGTTGTTCTTCTCGATTAGCCTGAGTATAAGACCGATCTGATTCAGCACCATCTCGATTATGTCGCTGCTGATTAGCGTCGACTCCGGGCTGTGATGTGGAATTGCGATAATAACATAACCGCAGTTGGCGTGTTCCGTGGCCAACTGAGTGGCGATAATACTGTGTTCGTCGATTTGAGTCACGATCGGTTCGTTTCCGTCGTCGATCCTCGCACAAAGGTTCCCCACCAGAACCTCGCTAAGATTTAACTGCATGAACCTCTCCGTATCACTCGGCCAACAGTTGCCGTCCCGGTCCAGAATTACCATCATAGGACCGTCTTCGGGCAGAATCTCGAAAATCTGCCGTGCGACCTGTTCATTCAGCAT
This sequence comes from uncultured Pirellulales bacterium, assembly GCA_964649005.1. GTDB lineage: Bacteria > Planctomycetota > Phycisphaerae > Sedimentisphaerales > Anaerobacaceae > CAZGMJ01. Next base: position 3,694 of record CAZYMD010000123.1, on the reverse strand, counting down.
ACAACTTGATGAAAACAGCGAATCGTGAATATCCATGTTTTCCGGCTCCTTGCTTTAGGTTCTACGTGATTCTGTCAACAAGGACTTCGGAACAAATACCGTCGGACTTTGTTAGTGGCATACCTTTTTATTGATGCATGCAGAAAAATTCTCACCGTAAAGAATTACTGTCATGATTATGGGACGCAAAAAAGGTTGGATATACACCGACATAATCAATTTGAAAAGCCATCCCAGGAGCCTTTTCGTTAAATCCTAGCGCAGATCCGAAAGCTCGTTTACCCGGACTGGTCCAACTTCACATCTCCCGCGTCTCCATGCCCAGGACTGAAGGTCTATCCCTGTACCTGATCATGTGGACTGTTCGCCCTTCATCACTGTATCTGACAACATCCATGTAGGAGTGTATCAGTAAGACACCCCTGCCATTCGGCTTGAAAAGGTTCCTTCCGTGACGAGGATCAGGCACAACACCGGGGTTAAAGCCTTCGCCCTCATCGGTCACTTTGATCTCTACCCTGTCTTGAGTGACCGAATACGAAACTGTGACCTTCTTGTCCGGGTCCATCTTATTGCCGTGCTTGACTGCATTGGCAAAAGCTTCCTCAAGGGCAAGGTGCACGGCAAAGGCATCATCCTGCGCAAAGCCCTCCTCTTCAAGCCTCTTTAGAAGGCCTTTACAGACCTCCACAACAGCAGTAGGCTTGCTCTCAACAACAACTGAACAGCTATCTGACGTTTCTGATGCCATAGGACTTACAATGTTTCGGTAAACCAGCCCTGCAAATCCACCAAACCGATGCGGAAAACGTGCAAACCGGCGGCACAAATCCCGATCATCGCCCCTAAAAAGGCAATCTTCCGCCCTTCTCCGACATAATTTGTGATTAGGCTTCGATTGCACTTTCGACATCAGCGTAGATGTCAAAAGTCTTGATAAGTCGTGTTATCTTGAAAACCTCGATAATCTTCGGGTTGATATTGCACAGTTTAAGCTTACCGTCGTTTTCGTATATTTTCTTGCTGATTCTGATTAAAAGCCCCAGAACAGCAGACGACAGAAAGCCAACATGGCCAAAATCCAGGATGAGATTTATCTGTTCGGCCTGCTCCACTACCGACATTATGGATTCCTGCAGGGCCTTTATATCGGTCTCTTCAAGTATCTTCTCGTCTGTAAATGTTATGATAGTAGCATTATTGTGATATTTTACGCCTATTCTCGGCCTGATCTCAGCCATATCAATCTCCATTAAGACAACAGCAGCAGGGGAATCCTATGCAAGAACAACCTCACTGTCAAGATTTTTGCACGTCCAACGTGATTCTATAGTATTTTCGATACGCAGCCGGGAAAATAAGCCCTCATTTACACACAAAGTGGACCTGCCCAGATTGCTGGCATTTCCGAGCGAAAAAGTCTTGCTATCCTCCGCAGACTTGTGCATAATGGCTCCCAATAATGTAAGTATGGGTATAGTGGTTATACTGGCGCCGGCTTTTCAAATCGGTTATTCTGGATCGCCTGTCCGCCGGCCGTTGTTAAGGAGTTGAATATGAAGATTAGCAGATCCACAGGATACGCACTATTAGCCGTTGGGTACATTGCGAAAGACAAGAGTGACGCTCTTGTGATGTCCCAGAACATAGCAAGGGAATACGATATTCCCCTGGAGTATCTGCTCAAGATCCTCCAGCAATTAGTAAGAGCTAATGTTCTGCGAAGCAAGAGAGGCCCCAGTGGTGGTTTCTCTCTGGCCAAGCCCGCCACCAAAATTTCCATGCTTCAGATCATCGAGGCGGTCGATGGGCCCATGGCCAGCCATCTGAGTCTGGCTGAACAGGGACAGGGGGCAAAACTCGGCGCGAAGGTCGAGAAAGCATTCGATAAGGCCATCACACAGGCCAGGACTGTTTTCGACAAGACCAAGCTCTCGGCCCTCATTCAGGGAAAATAAAGCCTGTACTTCTGTTCGGGCAAGGTATACGGCATTACAATTCGGCGCCCTCCGTCCAGTAGGCGTCTATGGTGTTGATCTATGCAGATTCGGGAGTTCCAACGCTTTATCTCTGAGAAATATGAGCAGCGCGACCGCCAGCGAGGCGTGCCGGGGACGTTCATGTGGTTCATAGAAGAGGTCGGTGAGCTCTCCACTGCGTTGGCTTCCAGAGACCACGAGAACGCCATAGAGGAATTCGCCGATGTATTTGCCTGGCTCTGTACACTGGCTAACATTAGCGATGTCGATCTCGAGGAAGCCTGTAAGAAATACACTTCCGGCCAAATCGAAGGATTCAAGCCGAAGTAGCGTACCTCGGACACTATTCAGGCGCATCTCCACGCCAGGGCAGACCTGATAACCCGAATGCGAAGATGTGGGTCACCAATACCCAACCCACTCCGAGAATGATGATGCCGGAGATGGGATACCCGGAATATGGTTCTGCGAATTCCCGAACGAGGCTGTGAACAATTGCGATGCCCAGCGCCACGGGCGTAATGAACCGAATGCAGTACATCCAGAGCTGGAGGATTACATAGTCAAAAACCTTGTGATGAGTTCCACTTAGGCCAAGGTTGGATACGATATGGGCTTTTAGCTTGTCTGTCCGATAAAGCCAACCCACTACAAGCGCCTCCACGATTCCCACTGTAATCAGGCCGTATTGGTTTAAGAAGTGATCCACAATATCGATCCAGTACAGCCCGGCATGGGTTGCAAACACCAGAGACCCGAAAAATCCCAGGATACATATGGTCGTAATAACCTTTTTTCGAGACACCGAGAATTTATCCAGGATAGCCGCTGTGAACGCCTCAATTATAGATATAGACGACGAAATACCGGCGACAATCAACAATAGGAAAAAAAGGAAGCCAAACAATTGGCCGTGAGGAAGCATGGAAATCGCCTTGGGGTATGCCACAAAGGCAAGCCCAATTCCACTGTCCACTACCTCACCGATCTCCTGGTTTTGCTGTGTGGCCATATAACCAAGAATGCTGAACACTCCAAAACCGGCGCAGACCTCATAGAAGCTGTTGGAAAACGCTACGATAAGACTGTTTTTGAAGATATTGGCCTCACGGGAGAGGTACGACGAATAGGCGATCATTATGCCGAAACCGAGTGACAGAGAGAAAAATATCTGCCCGTAGGCCGCTATCCAGACCTTCAGATCCGTGATCTTGTTGAAATCGGGAGTCACATAGTGCTTGATGCCCTTGCCGGCGCCTGGAAGAAACAACGCCCAAATGATAATTGCCGCTGTAAGTATAAACAGAAGCGGCATCATAACCTTCACTGCTCGTTCGATTCCTCTCTCGATCCCATTGTAGGTAATCGCCCAGTTGACAAACCAGACAGCCGCAACAGCAATCGCAATAGGTAATCGCAGACTCCCAATGGCCCAGACATCATTGTTGGGCGACCGAGCCAGGAATTGATTGAAGAAGAAATTGTTAGGATCATCGCCCCAGGCATTTTGCAGAGAAAAAAGCATGTAGTTCGCACACCAGCCGATGATAACAACATAGTAAAGGGAAATGCCGAACATTACAAATGTGACGGCCCACCACCCAACCCACTCCCATTTCCTGTCAATATGACGAAAAGCCTTCGGGGCCGACGCCTCCTTCTTGTGACCCAAGGCAAACTCCAACATTAAAATGGGTATGCCCGCGGTGAATAAA
>CAZYMD010000122.1:0-15552 GCA_964649005.1 uncultured Pirellulales bacterium | reverse complement strand
CCGGTATGAGGGGCTCCAGTGGCAAGCAGCCGAACGCTATGCGGCAGCCCATCCCGACGACGCAGACGTGGAGCAACTGCTGGGGACGTTGCACAAGAATCGAGACGCCTACCTTCGATGGGGACGCGACTGCCTTGGCTGGGCAATGTATCTGTTCCGGAAGGCAAGTGGGCTTGACGGCAGCCGAACTGTGGTATGACCCAACGGTCTGCGCAAGGTCCTTCGCATGGCGAAATCACCTAACATCGGGATGCACTTAACGGCTCTGCTTCGCGCCGCCGTAAGTGATCCAAGCGTTAAGTCAACTCGGGAAACAAATAGAACGCCCAGAACATCCAGAGGGCTGGCAGCTTGCGAAACTGCCAGCCTTTTCTGTACAATGTGACACGTGTACTTTGTCAGCCTACAATTGACACTCTTATTTTATCAAAGAACAGGCAAAGGGGGCAAATTACCTGCAACTCAGAAGGTCAAGGTCGTTGTGTTGGAGTAAGACGTGCAGGTAGGCCTTGATTCTATAATCGCCAGGGTGCGCGAAGGGGCTTGCTCAACAGGCGATTTGCGTTGTCATCTGGCATGTCGAGGCATATCGATCAGGTCGATAAACTAATCTGTCGGCGCAGGCCATTTCAGATGCTTGTGCAGGAATTGGAAAGATCGCTCTCCGTTGATACTGTGCCCACCCTGGAAGAATTCGATCTCCGTACGGTCGGCGATGCCGAGTTGGGCGTACAGCCATCGCACCTTTGCGTACTCGTGCGTTACCCAGCGATCGCGGCCCACCATGTCAAGGTGGCCCCGCTCAACCATGAAGGGTCGCGGCGCCATCAGATAGGCCATCTCGGAATAATCGAACGTATGGCCGAGGTTCCAGTAAGGCATTTCCCATTCAATGGTGCGCATGAAGCTGAAGGGTTGGTCGGTGGCGGCAACTTTGCGCGTCCATTGATTGAAGTCGCCCGAGCAGATCGAGAGGCAGTACTTCTGGAGAATGGGCGGCACACGCACGGCTGTTTCACCCCCATAGCTTAGGCCGTAAAACGCAATGTGCTCAGCGTCCACGAACGGCAGCGTTTCCAGCCATCGCAGAATCTGGTCGTGCTGGGCTATGATAAACGAGAAAAGTGTCGCCTTGACAGTATTCGCCTTACGATCGAGCCAGCGATAGCGATCTTCCCCGCGATACAGATTGTGCGGCGCAAATGTGATGAAGCCACGTTCCGCCAGTCGCCCCGCGAAGTTGTTGTATGCGGACGAATCTGCGTCTATCGTGTTCCGTGGCAGGCCATTGCGTCCATGTTGACAAACCACGACCGGGCGTCGTTCACCCGGCCGAAGATCCCTGGGAACGACTATAACGCCCCAGGCGAATAAGTCGTCAAACACATCGAGCACTACGTCATATGCCGTCCATTTTTCCGCATCGAGAATCCGTCGCGTGCGTGGGTTTGGTGCAAGGAGCGGTTCGTTGAAACGCCCCATGGCTTCGCTATAGAACTGCTCTCGGAAAGGCTTGGCGCCCTCAACGAATTTTTCTATCGAATGCGTATCATGGCGGCGTTTCGTGCTCCAGCGGAGTTCCGCCAGCTCAGGCATGACTTCATACAAAAAGAATCGGTCGCGCACGTGTTCCGATTCTCGCACCAGTGCCTGGACATGATTCTCAAGTTCCTTCACCGCTCGTCTATGTCGGCTATCGGGCTGGAAGGAGCGTCGTCTCTCCTCGGGAATCTCATTAGAGAGAACCATGTCGGTCTCAACACCCAGCCCACGTGCAAACATCTTGAGTGCAAGAATTGAATCTGGCTCGGTTGGAGCGCCATCGTCGTGGACCAGAATCGGTTTCGTGAATCCGGCAGCAACGGGTATGCGATCAAATTCTTGTGAGACCGAGGCAAAATCCGGTGTGCGCAAATCACCCTTGTGGCCTGTTATGCTTGGCGTTACGGCGTATTCGACCACGAGTGACCGCGGCAGCACGAGCGAGGCGATCTCTGCATCCCCGAACCTTTGCAGCAGACTCCACACGTTGCGGTAGATAGGCTCGGCCCAGACATTCTCGCGTGCATCGAAGTAGCCACTGACCAGCACGGCGTCGATCCGCGTATCGATGGCCGCAGCATAAAATGCAATCAGGCCACCCTCGGCATAACCTGCGACGCCAATCCGTGCGGATGAGTCACGTTTCTTAGTCCAGTCAACCGCAGCCAGTACTTTCTGGACTTCATAACCGATGATGTGCCGTCCCATGTGGAATGCCTGGCGGTAGATCCATTCGCGATACGTCTGATCGGATTTTTTTAGCCCTGCATCACTGGTTTCGAGTTTGGAGCGGCTCACCAGTGTTGGGATAACAAGCTCGAATCCATTCTCCGCCAGACGGCGTGCGTACTGTTGTTGCGGATCAACACCGGGCAAGAGCCCGAGAAGTTGTTCGGGCGATTGGTCGGCATCGGGCACAACAACAATATGAGCCAGTGGTGTTTGGTTGGGCTGAACGAGCAACCCTTCACCAAATACCCCCTCCAATACGGGCCAGCGCACTTGATACACGCGGTATTGAGATGTTTCGGCCACACAGGCCGGGTTGTTATCATCGCCGTACCGCTCCATTCTCACAGACAACCGCTGATCCACGGCTCCGATGATCGTGCGAAGTCTCTGCCTGTTCTCGGCCACAGAGGCCTCGTATGCTTGTTTCGACGAAGTGTCGTACTTCCAGAACTGCGAGCGCCTTACACGTGACGCCTGGATCTGCCTGTCAATGAACAGGTGTGCTCCGTCCATGAGCCGCGAGGAGAGATCCTCCTGCTGCCACTCCAGAGGTTTTGTCCCGGCAAGTGGCGATACTGATGCGTCATCGGCTGTACACGTCATGGCAGTTAACACACACACAATCGCTGTGACGAAGTTAAAATTCATCGGGAGCCTTTCTGTAATTGTTTAGTGTCCCATGGGATTTACTACAGGCGCCACGGGGCGCGTGCAGGTTTGCTCAGCATGCGATTGGCCTGCTCATCGTTGACAAAGCGTTCTTTGCGCGGATTCCAGCTCAGCTTGCGCTTGAGCTTCATGGCGATATTGGCTAAGTGACAGATGCTGGCGGAACGATGCCCCACTTCCACTGGTGCTATCGGATCTCGTCCCGATTTGATGCCGTCAAGGAAGTTTCGCTTATGATCGGAACTTTCATAAAGATGGATTTCATTCGGGCCAATCACAGAATTCTTCAATGACTCAGGATGGGTGCGCATTGAATTCCAGTCGGTATGCACCCAGCCCTCTGTGCCCTCGAAGCGTACCGCACCACCGACTCCGCCGGGCGTGCAGATTAGTTCAACGCCGTTTGCATAGAGGGCGCGAAAGTGGATGCGACTGACCGTATCGTAAAGACCTGTTTTGGGGAATTCGCTGCCAAGGTCCTCGATTTCTATCGGTCCGGTTATCTCTGTTCCCAGGCCCCATTGTGCGATATCGAATTTGTGGGCTCCGGTATTGGTTGTCTCGCCGCCGGAATAGTCCTGAATGAAGCGGAACGTATAGAAGCAACGTAGCGGATGATGTGGCGCCCAGGGTGCAGGCCCAAGCCACATATCGTAGTCGAATCCCTCCGGCGGTGACGTTGGCTGCCATGTTTCGACATCGGTGCGCAGACTGTGACGCTCCAGACTTATCAGCACACGTTTGACCTCTCCGATCCGGCCATTACGCACTAACTCACATGCAAAGCGCATCAGCGTTTTTGAGCGATGCTGGCTTCCTGTTTGCAGAATAACGCCGTAGCGGCGCACTGCCTCGACCATGGCTCGGCCCTCGGCGATTGTCAGGCTCAATGGTTTCTGGCAATAGATGTGTTTGCCCGCTCGGGCCGCCATGATTGTTGGGATTGCGTGCCACTGGTCAGGCGTGGTAACTGAAACAGCATCGATATCGTCGCGGGCCAGCAACTCTCGAAAATCGTTGTACGCATCGCAACCGGAATAAACTCCGGAACGTTGTTTGCCGGCATAATATTCGTTCACAAGTTTGCGGGCCGGCTCGCGCCCGCGGAACTGTGTTGCGGTCTTGTATCCATAGCTGCCACGGTTCACGTCGCACACCGCGACGATCTGCGAATCGTCTTGATGCATAAGGCCCTGAAGATCGTTAAATCCCATATTGCCCAGGCCGATGCAGCCGACGTTGATACGATTACTCGGAGCCTCCGCCCCGAAAACCGAGCGGGGAACGAAATAGGGGAATCCCAATGTTCCAACAGCGCCTGCCACTGCGGATTTTAGAAAATCTCTGCGGCTCGATAATTTGCTTCTCTCAGTCATAAGACTCCACCTGCTCTCTGTAGACTTGTAAGCTTAGATCTCTTAAGAAGACTTTTTTCTCACGAGATCATAATAAAAACCCTGAATTTGACTTCAACAAATATTCGGCACTTCCCAGGATGAAAACTAAGTTACCTCGACTATTTGAGCCGGTAGTCAGCTATGGTATAGCAACATCCAGATAACCGGCCAGATTCTCGAAAAGCTCCAGCCACAGCTTTGCGGCCGAATCGCCCGACTTGGCCTTATCCTTCATTTCCTTGCGTTTTTCCCGGCTGATTGCGAAGAAGACGTTTTGTGATTTCTGTAAATCAAGCTCAGTAACGGTGCCTTGAAGTACCTTAAACAGTTCGTCGATAGTCCTGAGAAGCTCTGTATCGAATGGAGAATTCTCCAGTCTTTCCATAAGGTTGTCGATTCGGTGGCTTACGGCAAGACGCAGTGCAGGCTCATCCATTTCCAAAGACAACCTCTGAGCTTCGTCTTTGATCCTGCTCAGTTTACCTGTATTGATCTGGTCGGCGCGGATCACCCGGCTGAATTCCTCATTGAGAACGAACTCCGCGGCCGCCACCAATGGCTTGGGCAGGGGCATATTCATGCTTCGCATCATTTGCATTATAGTGTAGTTGTGCTCGTAGATATGCCTTAGCAGAGCGTCAATCTCCTGCCACTGAGTCTGGAGCAGGTTTCGAAGAAGACTGCGCTGCTGCTCTTTGAAGAGATGCCACAGTGAGTAGTTGTTACCGCTGAAATTGACGTTCATCAACCGCATTGTTTCGGCGGTGTCACCTCTTAAGAATGCACTTTTCATGCTCTCGTGAACCGTGGTGAATTTCTCATCGGGCATTCTGGCGTCAACCGCGGCTATGAGATTCTGCTCCCCGAAGTGCAAAACAGCGAAATCGAATAGATGCTTCTCCCAAATAATGTTCGACTCAATCCCGGCCCTGCCGATCGCGAGGGTATGAATGCCGGCGTCTATGCGTTCGTATGCTTCGATAGTGGTCGTATAACAGAATATATCCGCCTTGTCCTTGTAGTCGGTGAAGAGTGAGCTGACAGCGAAGTGAGCACCGACCCTGTTGAGATCGACCCGGTCGGGCCTGACAAGCTCGTCGTAGACTTGCCTGCCATTGGCAAACTGCTTGAGGTTCGTCTGAGCTTTTTCAAGAATCTTTTGATATTCCTCCTCCAGCTCGATTCCCGTCACCTCGTTGGCCAATTGCATAGCCCTGCACGCATATTGCATGATCTGGACCGCCTCTATGCCCGATATGTCATCGAAGAACCATCCACAGCTCGTATACATGAGCATGGAGAACCGCTGCATCTCTAACAGCTTGAGAACGATTATCTTGTCGTTATTATCCAGCTTGCGTTTTGTTGAGTCGGACAGAAATCTTTCTGCGTTCTCCCGCGATCTGTCGAGCACAACCGAGATATAGTCATTTCGCAGTTTCCAGGGATCATCGACGTAACCTGCCATGTTGGTTTCGTAGGTTTCAGCGAGCCTGTCCCGCAGCCAGTCCATGGCCTCTCTCAATGGCTCTCTCCACTGCTGGAGACCTGAAGGGTATCTGCCATGATTGCAGCCGCAGTTGCTTTTCCACCGCTCGATTCCGTGGGTGCAGCTCCAGGATGTATTCTCGTTAATCTCAACTTCATGCGTGGGCGGAAAAGCTTCTAAGTATTGACCATAGATTGTAATTTTAGCCAGGCCGTTCGATTCGAGATAATGAAGGCAATAGGCCAGCGCCATATCAGTATATCTGTGATGGTGGCCATAGGTTTCGCCATCATCTGCGATGTGAACGAGTTGGGCCGGCTGGCCTTTATCTGTAAAGACCTCGCATAGCTTCTTTGCAAGTGTTTCACCGTTTTGCAGCAGCTTGCCATTAGCGACATCCACCGCGATTGGCCCTTGATAGAAGAACAGTGTTATCTCCCGTCCCGATTTAAGTCGGCAGACATAAGGCTGTGTAGTGTCAAGCTTAGCCTTATCAACATCCTGCCACTGCTCCTGACCGATCTGGCGAACTCGTTTTGCCTGGTGAGGAGCGAGAATAGTAAACTTAATTCCGTTCTCAGCCAGGACATCAAGTGTCGCTAAATCTACTGCTGTCTCAGGCAGCCACATACCCTCAGGTTTACGTCCGAAGCGATGCTCGAAATCCCTTATTCCCCATATCACCTGTGTTAGCTTATCTCGACTATTGGCCAGGGGCATAATCATGTGGTTATATGCCTGAGCGATTGCCGCTCCGTGACCTCCGAAAGTGTTCATGCTCTGCTTGTCGGCTTCGATCACGCTCTCATAAACTTCAGGGGCATGCTCCTGGAGCCATGACAGCAGGGTTGGACCGAAATTGAAGCTGATCGTGGAATAGTTATTCACGATGTCGATGATTTTGCGGTCGGGCCCGAGGATGCGCGAAGCGGCGTTTTGCTTGTAACACTCCTCAGTGATTCGCGTGTTCCAATCGTGGTAGGGATACGCCGAATCCTGTAACTCAACGTCTTCCAACCAGGGATTTTCTCTTGGTGGTTGGTAGAAATGCCCATGAATACAGATGTATCGTTCCATTCAAGCTCATCCTAAAGCATCATAAAACTACATATTAAGGGATCTGTCTTGTCGTCGTATGGCTCGGGCTTGCGGGACACCTGGCAAGCCATATCGCCTAACTGAGATTAGCGAGAATGAATCAGATGTGCAACGCCTTTTTCCCATTCATCAAAGCATATCGTGCATATGTTAACAGTTGCCGATATAAGGCCTTTCAGCTTGACAAAATGGAGCTTAGGCCTATTCTTATGCTTAAAGTTTCTTTCCTGATTCTTGACTGGAGAAAATGTATGGATACAGACAGGGCAATCGCATATTTTTCGATGGAAATCGGCCTCGAAGCGGCCATACCAACCTACAGCGGCGGGCTTGGCGTGCTGGCCGGCGACACTATCAGATCGGCTGCGGATTGTTCCGTCCCGATGGTGGCGGTCAGCCTGTTGCACAGAAAGGGGTATTTTTACCAGCGTTTGGATTCTGACGGGGTGCAGTCTGAAGAGGCCGTTGAGTGGCGCATCGATGATTTCCTTCAGCCGGTCCAGCAAAAGGTGCAGTTGACGTTGGATGGGCGCAATCTCATGATAGGCGCCTGGGTGTATCACGTCAAAGGTAATGCCGGATATGAAGTTCCCGTGATTCTGCTCGATGCGGACCTCGATGAGAATGATCCGAACGACAGGGCGTTGACCCAACAGCTCTATGGAGGGGACAAGAAGCACCGTTTATGCCAGGAAGCCATATTGGGCATCGGTGGGGTGAGAATGTTGCGAGCTTTGGATTTCAAAAAGCTCAGGCGGTTTCACATGAACGAGGGACACGCAAGCCTGCTGACGCTGGAACTGCTGGATGAACACGTGAGCGAATCTGGGGCCGGAGAAGTCTCAGAAGAGGCTATCGATGCTGTTCGCAAGCAGTGCATATTCACTACTCACACGCCAGTCCCGGCAGGGCACGACCAGTTCCCGCTCGAAATGGTTAAGCAGGTGCTGGGAGAGCATGAGGCACTGAATCTCGAAGGCGTGTTTTGCTGCGAGGGCACGCTCAATATGACGTATCTCGCCCTGAGCCTGAGTCATTACGTTAACGGAGTGGCGAAGAAGCACGGAGAGGTTTCCCAGCAAATGTTTGTGCACTATCAGGTTGACTGGATTACTAATGGTGTCCATGCAGAGACCTGGACCTCCGAGCCATTTCGGGCCATGTATGACGAGCACATACCCGGCTGGAGAAAAGATAATTTCAGCCTTCGCTACGCTCTCAGCATCCCACCCGAAAAAATATGGTCGGCACATCTGGAAGCCAAGAAAGTGTTAACCCATTGCATCAACCGAATCGGCAATACGGGTATGGACATGGAGACACTTACAATTGGTTTCGCTCGTCGTTCGACTGCATACAAGAGGCCCGACCTCATATTCCGCGATATTGAGCGTCTTGAACAAATAGCGCAGGAACGACCGCTCCAGTTCGTCTTCTCAGGCAAGGCCCATCCAAATGACCAGCAGGGCAAAGAGATCATCAAGAAGATATTTCTCTCCTCGAAGAAACTCAGGGATCACGTCAAAATTGTGTACCTGCCCAACTATGACATCGATCTGGGCAAGATTATGACATCGGGAGTGGATTTGTGGCTGAATACGCCTCAGCCACCCATGGAGGCATCGGGGACCAGCGGAATGAAGGCCGCACTAAATGGGGTGCCGTCTCTCAGTATTCTCGATGGCTGGTGGCTTGAAGGCTGCATTGAAGGCGTTACTGGCTGGGCGATTGGTCCCGCACATCACCAGACCGAAGGAGAGGACACATCCGACCAGGATGCGACGTCGCTGTACGACAAGCTCCAGAACGTTATAGCGCCTCTTTTCTACGATGACAGAAAAGCTTTCATCACGATAATGGCGCACGCAATCGCCCTGAACGGCTCCTTCTTCAACACACAGCGCATGATCCAGCAATACGTGTTGAAAGGATATCTGACCTGAACCAGAGGTCGGCTTGCGTGAGCTCGGTGAGTCGGAATCAGGTGATGAGATTGTCTGCCAAATGAAGTTGTCTTGCTGTATTCTCAAGAAGGCTTCGTGGCAGTGTGGTTGAACTGCCGGCTGTAGCGAATACTGAAGCCTGGCCGGCAACACGTTTTTTGCTCATTCACGTTCAGTCAGGCGGGAGATTCTCCTTCAGATACCGTGTCATGGTTTCGTAGAGATGCCGTCGCGTGCCCTCGCCTTCCTTTATGCTGTGCGTTCGGTTCGGATACGTCATCATCGAGAACTGCTTACCACATTTAACAAGCTCATTGATCAGTGCCTGGCAGTTCTGGAAGTGACAGTTGTCGTCCCCGGTGCCGTAGACGATTAGCAGATTGCCCTTGAGCTGATTAGTGAATGTAATGGAAGAGCCCTGTTTGAAGCCTTCTTCATTATCATCCGGCAGCCCCATATAGCGTTCCTGGTAGATCGTATCGTAATACCGCTCATCGGCGATGAATGCTATAGCGATGCCTGTCTTATACAGGTCCGGATACCTGAACATGGCGTTTAGTGTCATGGAGCCGCCGCCGGACCAGCCCCAGATGCCGATCCTGTTCGGATCCACATAAGGTCTGCTCTCGATAATTGCCCTTGTTGCTGCGGCCTGGTCAGCCGAGGCGAGAGTTCCGATCTGTCGATATACATACTTTCGCCACTCTCTGCCGCGAGGAGAAGGCGTCCCTCGGTTGTCCACGCTGGCAACAATGTAGCCATGCTGAGCCAGCATCTTGTGCCACAGGTACTTATCCCCGCCCCAGCGGTCCAGAACCGTCTGTCCCGCCGGTTCGCCGTATACGTGAAAGAGTAGGGGGTACTTTTTCTGTGGATCGAAATCAGGCGGCTTTATGCACCATCCATCCAGCAGAACGCCATCGCCGATGTCCACCCGGAAGAATTCCACCTCTGATTTTTCGATCACGGAGATTTTTTCTTGTAATTCAGCGTTATCTTGCAGCATCCGAATGCTCTTGTGATCGGGCAGGGAAACGAGGTCTATGGCTGGGGGTTTACCAAAGGCCGATTGTGTGTGAATCGCCCAGTGGGAGTCTTGTGATATTTGATAGCCGTGTGTGCCGGGCAACTCAGCCGGAGTAATACGTTCGAGTTCTCCACCGCTGTCAAGGGACACACAATACAAGTAACGCTGAGTCGGATTCTCGGTCGATGCAATAAAATACACCAAGCCTTTTTCTTCATCGATGTTTTCAATACTCAGCACATCATACTGTCCGTTCGTGAGCAGTCTTACCTCTTCGCCATCAGCCGATACATACCAGATATGCCGCCAGCCGTCTCTTTCACTGAGCCAAAGAAAGCCTTCGCCCTCGCCAAGCCATTCCACATCGCCATGCACATCGACCCATGCATCGTCCTGATCGGTGAAAACTGTCTCGAACGGCCCGGTTTGGGCCTTGCCGAGCCAGTCCATCTTGACCCGGCCGAACATGACCTTGTTCGTATTCTGCAAGCGATTAAGGCATTGAATTACGATACATTTGGAATCGGGTGTCCACTGCATCTGTGGAATGTATATATTTCTGGGATCGCCTGGACTCTTGAAAATTCGTGGGCGACCTCCCTTAACGCTGACCACCCCAATATAACAGGCTGAATTGGACTGACCTACCTTGGGATATGGAAAAGCAGTGATATTCGGGTAAAGCGAATCGGTGTAGTTGATCAGCTTGAACTGCTCGACTCCGCTCGTGTCGAATCGATGGAATGCAATGAACCGGCCATCCGGGCTGAATTCGAACCCATCTCTCAGATCAAATTCCTCCTCGTTGACCCAGTCGCCCGTCCCGTTGATGACTGTCTCGGAGCCATCGCGGGTCAACTGCTTTATCTTCATTGTTCTGAGGCTTTGCACGTAGATATTATTCTTGTACAGATAGGCAACCTTATCGGCGACCGGCGAAAACTTCGCAAACATCAACCGCGATTCTTCCGCATCAGCGCCCAGTTTACTTAGCTTGTCCGTTTCAAGATCGAGCAGCCAGTAGTCACCCCGTGTATTCTTTCGCCAGAGACGCTTTGTATTGGTGAAAACAAGAAGCTTCGCCCCATCGTTCGACCATGTGTAATCTTCGATCTCAAGGGGTTTGCCTTTTCCTTCTGGAATGAGCCTGGTCGCTGAAACCATAACCTGCCGCTCTGCGGTGGCGGGGTTATATTTGACTATATCTTTAGCCTCCTTGTAAGATTTATTCTTCTCCAGTGTTGTGTAGCCCGAACCGTCCTTGAGCCAGCGGGCCGGACCGAAATCGCCCGCTTTGAAATCCTCATCCGTGAATATCCGTTTAACCGTCAGGATAGATGGATCGTTAGGGTCGACCTGCTCGGCCTTGATGCCCGATACGAAAGACAGCAAAAACGCAAAACTGATTATCCCGGCACGAGGTAATATATATACATAATGCTTTAACACTTTTTCCCCCATATTTGAAAGTAATTTGTTGGCTCTCGGTATCACATATCCAGTCACGTTCCGAGCCTGTTTCTTTTTGCTGCTTCGTAGATTGAAGAAGCGACAGCCATCTCATCAATTACCAGGCTGCATCCGTCAAAATGAGCATTTGTTACATCCATCAGCTCCGTTACGCTGCTCCAATGGTCAAAAAACACACATCCTTCGTAAACCATTCGAGTAATTTGACGCCATTGTATTATACCAATAATGACATATGTATCAACAGATGCAATGAGAGGTGGAGCGCCTGCTATAGAAGCCGGAAATGAGTACTTGCATACATGCAGTCTGAAGTTTATCATAACCGGCAGTTTTCCTGTGTTTTTAATTAGGCCTGGATTGGAGTAGCATTACGCGTTTTTTCTAATTAACGATTCAAGTGATTAGGGAGATTATGTTATGAAACGAACGAGTGTATTAGTTGTGATTATCGCTGTATCGTTGTTGTCAGGTCTGTCTGGATGTAGTAAGTCACCAGACGCTCAACAGGTAATCGAACTTTCTTACAGCGTCTTCTTTCCACCTTCACACATTCAGTGTAAAACTGCACAGACCTGGGCCGACGAGGTAGCCAAACGCACCGATGGCAAGGTGAAGATTACCGTTTATCCCGCCGGTACGCTGACCAAGGCGCCTCAGTGTTACGAAGGTGTCGTCAGCGGAGTCTCGGACATCGGAATGAGCTGTTTCGCCTACACGCGAGGACGTTTCCCATTGCTGGAAGGACTCGATCTGCCGTTGGGTTATCCCGATGGTCTCGTCGCCACACGTGTTGCCACGGAAATGGTAAAAAAATACCAGCCGAAGGAAGTTTCCGATGTTCACGTGCTCTATGTTCACGCACACGGTCCCGGCATTCTTGCTTCAAGAAAGCCGGTGCGAGAACTGAAGGATATGACTGGTTTGAAAGTGCGGGCGACTGGTTTGTCTTCCAAGATTGTCCAGAGTCTGGGCGGGGCACCTATTGCGATGAGTCAGCCGGAGACCTATGAAGCACTCCAGAAAGGCGTAGTCGAAGCAACATTCTGTCCGATCGAAACGCTCAAAGGATGGAAGCAGGGAGAGGTTATTAATAGTATCACCGAGACATCAGTTATCGGGTATACGACTTCTATGTTTGTCGTTATGAACAAAGGCGCATGGGATCGACTTAGCCCGGAATTACAGAAAATCTTCACCGAAGTAAGCAATGACTGGGTCGACAAACACGGCCAGGCATGGGATCAGGCCGACATGGAGGGAAAAGCCTTTATTGAAGAGTTGAAACGCGAGGTAATCATGCTGCCTGAGACCGAACAACAACTGTGGCAGAAAGCGGTCCAACCGGTTCTTGACGAATATGTCACCAATACAACTGAAAAAGATCTGCCCGGCGCTGAATTCCTCGCAGACCTTCAAAGCCTGATTAAAAAACACTCAACAGAAGCAGGGCGGTAGATGTCGATATCTATGGGGCTAAAGACATTGATTCGGGCTCTTGCCGACATTTACACACGGTTGCTGCGGGGTATTGTATATATCCTCATTGCAGTCTCCGGTCTTGGCGTTCTGACTATGATGGCCTTGACATGCATAGATGTTATTCTGCGTCTGCCGTTTATCAGCCGATCTTTTGTCGGGGTCTATGATATTGTAAAAATCGCCGGAGCCCTGACTTTGGCCGCAGCACTGCCATATACCACTGCTGTCAAAGGCCACGTGGCGATCGAATATTTTTACCAGAAATTCAATCGTCGTGGTCGCATCGTGCTTGACACACTCACCCGTCTTTTGGGCATGGCCTTGTTTGCATTTCTTGCCTGGCGAAGTGTCCTCTATGGCCTTGATATTCGTAGCACCGGTCAGGTGAGTCAGACGCTTCAACTCCCGGTTTTCTGGGTTCCATTTGTGATCGGTTTATGTTGTAGTGTAGTAGTGCTCGTAATCCTGCACAACCTTCTGCATCCCGGACGGGAGATGATCAAGCCATGACACCAGTCCAAATTGGCATCGTTGGTTGTGTTTTTCTGCTTGTTCTTTTGTCTGCAAGTATGCCTGTCGCCTTTGCCATGGCGATAGTAGGCTTTGTCGGTTTCGCGGTAGTGAAAACGCCTCAGGCTGCGATGAGTATGATTACATTTGATCTGTACGATACTTTTTCGTCGTACAATCTAACGGTCATTCCGCTGTTTGTTATGATGGGTCAGATAGCCTTTCATGCCGGAATCAGCAGGCGATTGTTCAATGCGGCCTATCACTGGCTCGGCGCTATGCCTGGAGGGCTCGCCATGTCGACCGTGGGGGCTTGCACAGGTTTTGGAGCGATTTGCGGTTCCGGGCCTGCAACCGCAGCAACAATGGCTTCCGTGGCGCTGCCGGAGATGAAGCGATACAACTATGATATGGAGCTCGGTTGTGGAGCTGTTGCCGCCGGCGGCAGCCTTGGGATGCTTATCCCGCCAAGCGTTGTCTTCATTGTATACGCCATCATGACCGAACAGTCAGTAGGCAGGCTATTCATCGCGGGTATCGTTCCCGGCCTGCTCATAGCATTTCTGTTTTGCCTGACCATATATATCAACTGTAAACGTAAACCGCATCTTGGGCCCGCCGCCGAACACTTCACATGGAAAGAGAAATTCCTTTCTCTGGTTGGAGTGACTGAAACTCTCGTGCTGTTTTTCGTGGTGATTGGAGGAATGTTCAGTGGTTTCTTCACACCTACCGAGGCAGCCGCTATCGGAGCCGCTGGTGCGCTGGTAATTGCGCTTGTTAAGGGACAGTTGAACTTTAAGAAGATCGCGCGTTCGCTCCAGGAGACAGTTCGAACCTCATGCATGGTAATGATTATAGTTACCGGTGCTATTATCTTTGGGCACTTCCTTGCGGTAACACGAATTCCCTATGAGCTGGCTTCCTTTCTGGCGGGACTTTCACTTCCAGGATGGACTGTTATGGGATTGATTATATTCTTTTACCTTTTGGCCGGATGTTTTGTCGATGCACTGGGACTGATACTGCTGACCATTCCAATTTTCTACCCTGTGGTTATGCAATTAGGTTACGATCCTATCTGGTTTGGCGTGATTATTGTTGTAGTTACACAGATGGGAGTAATCTCACCGCCCGTTGGAGTCTGTGTTTATGTTGTAAGTGGAATCGAGCGGGATGTTCCACTGCAAACAATCTTCCGAGGCGCATTGCCGTTTCTTGCGGCTCTGGTCGTCGCTGCGATTATCTTGATTGCATTCCCTCGACTTTGCCTGTTCCTGCCCGATTTGTTGCATTAGGAGACCGCTCCGCCGATGATAATCAGGAGGTTACAAAAGCTATGAACTCCGACATTCCCGAAAAGACGATATTAAAGAGGGTTCTTTTTTGTACTGATTTTTCAGAAAATGCCGACTTCGCGTTCCACTTCGCCCTTGATGCAGCGACAAAACGCCCAGGTTGTGTGCTGTATCTGCTGCACGTTATACCTGAGTCTGATGCTCAGTTTTGGAAAACGTATATTTATGAAGTCGAAGATGTAGATAAAAAAGCCGAGCATGATATCGATAAGCGAATCAACGAGAAATACCGACCCTATCTGCCTGAAGGATTGGAGTTCAAGGTCGAGTTTCGTATAGGCAAAGACTACAAGGAAATACTTGGTTTTGCTCGTGAAATAAAGACAGACCTTATTGTAATGGGACGCCAGGGACACAGTGCTATTGAGAAAGCCCTTTTCGGCAACGTAACGGAGAAGGTTGTCCGCAAAGCGGATTGCGCGGTCCTTGTGGTTCCGCTCAGCTATAAGGAAAGACTAAAACAAGGCCAATTAAAGATCAATTAACACAAGGCTCAGACCTTAATCGTTCACGGCATCCAACATTGCCGTTATGTTCTCCGGCGGGACGTTTGCAAGGATATTGTGCACCTGCTGGAATACGAAACCGCCGCAGGGCTTTAGTATCTCCACTTGTCGCTTGACATGCTCAGCGACCTGGTCCGGCGTGCCATTTGTTAGAATACCCTGCGTATCGCAGCCGCCTCCCCAGAATGTGATATCCCCGCCAAATTCAGCCTTTAGCTCCGCCGCATTCATGCCACGACATGTAATCTGAACGGGATTGATCGCATCGAGTCCGGCTTCGATCAAGTCAGGTAAAAGCTGTCTTACGCCTCCACAGCAGTGAAGCATCA
>CAZYMD010000121.1:0-15911 GCA_964649005.1 uncultured Pirellulales bacterium | reverse complement strand
AAACGCTTTATTGCCTGATTGATTTCGTCGATACTGCACTCCATCTTCTTCGCAATATCAGGCAGCCGGTTTTCCAGCAGCTCGTCCATGTGTTCTTTGACAAGACGCGATTCGAACGAAGTATCTTTACTGCTCTGCGCCAACTGAATCAGCAGGCATTCCCTTAAGTCTCTGGCCCCCACTCCGGTCGGCTCGAGCTGTTGCACGAGTTCAATCGCGGCGTGAAGCTCCTCCAGCGTGAAGTCACCCCTGTCCTTGTTATACAGTTGTTCGAGCCGCACCGTTAGAAAACCGCGGTCGTCAAGATAGTCGATAATCATCTGCCCCGCCTTCTTGACGGGCTCGGCGGCCTCGACCATTCGCCACTGCTCGCTCAGGTACTCGTTCAACGATTGAGGCGGTGCGGCGGTATTGTTGAGAGCTTCATGTTTTAAGTCCGGCTCATCCCGTTGCGCTCGCGAACGGTATGGCCCAGCCTGCGTCATGTAATCGTCGAAACCGTCGCCGAGGTTCTCCAGCCGCTGGAAGTCCTCGACTTTATCGTTGTCCGTATCGACGATAAGGTCCTTCTCGTTAAACTCCGAATCATCAATGGGGTCCTCAGTTTCCGAAGGCTCCGCGACCTCGACAGGCTCCTCGACCTCCAGAACAGGATTGCTGTTCAGTTCCTGCTCGATCCGTTCCTGAAGCGCCATGATAGGAAGCTGGAGTATCTCCATTGATTGGATCATATGCGGAGCCAGCTTCATGTGCTGCTCCATCCGCATATCACCTCTCATTTCCAGCCTCATGCCATCACCTTGGAAATTATGGTCATCAAATGTGCATCCCCAGTTCGCGTCGCCGGGTCATGCTTATGTATACTAAGCCCGCCACTTGGTTTCGTCAAGATTGCGTACTCTTCTTCACAAAGGTTACTGCGATACTTCCGCATGGCCACCGGTGGAATCTGTCGTTCTCATGATGTCCGGTAAGTAACCACCCTCGCCGACACGTCGATCAGGCAAGTTCCTGCCTGCCGATGATCGCATCGTTCAGTATCTTGCCGCTGGCGTACTCGATACTGCTGCCAGTTGGTAGCCCTCTTGCCAGCCGCGTAATCTTCACCCCAGCGTTTCGCAGAAGCGAGCTTATATAAAGCGATGTGCCATCCCCCTCCATGTTTGGGTTGGTCGCCATTATTACCTCTGTAACATCCCCTCCACGCACCCGCCGCACGAGCTGCTCGATTGTCAAATCACTCGGCTCAACCCCTTCCAGCGGCGCGATATGCCCCCCGAGCACATGGTATATCCATTTGCATGCCCCCGTCTTCTCCAGTGCGATTATATCTTTTGGCTGTTCCACCACGCAGATCAGGCTTTTATCCCTTCGCTCATCCGAGCAAATCGGGCACAGCTTTCCCTCCGACAGATTGAAACACATCTCGCACCGCCCGATCTTGCTCTTGACGTCGCGTATCGCCTCGGCCAGCGCCAGCGCCTCGCTCGCCTGCGTTTTGAGCACATGAAATGCCAGCCGCTCGGCAGTCTTCGGCCCAATCCCGGGCAGTCGCCCGAATTCTTCGATCAACCTGTTCAACGATTCAGTATAAACTTCACTCATAAATAACACCAGTCCAGTATCAATCCGCTCTCACCACACAGCGCACCATACACCAAATACTACGCTGCTGTCAATGTGCTCGCCACTGGTACAGCAATAATTCGATTGCTACTGTTCCGAGTCCTAATAACAATGCAAAAAGCGTAGCAGGCCAATTGGGAAATGGAGCAGTTGTTTTTTCTTGAGGTGCAGGTCTGGATTTCAGCCGCACCGAAAGCGCCGCCATAACCGTAAGGACCGCCATAAATACAAGGCTGTACACCAGCCAGAAAACCATCGCATCGCGATCCAGGAAAAGATTGTGCATGAACATGCAGACAAAGTACGTTCCTATGCCTGAGTATAGAACTGCTATTCTCATCAGTAGACCGTGGTCACTGCCGATCCCGACCCGTGCAGGCAACACAAACGACACACCGAGTCCCGTCAATAGAATCAGCAGGGCCGTGTAGAACACCACGCTCCACGGTGCTCCCATACCTACAAGGCTCGTCGCATCACCGCCCGCCTGCATGATGCAGTCGATGCAGAGATATGTCCCGTTACCGACGATAGAGCAGACGCCTGCAACCAGAAGGGGGACCAGCCATGCGTTTCGTCGTCGATAGACTAATCCGACCAGCACAAGGCCTGCCAACGCGCCGAATAACGGCCCCGCGGCTGTCATTATCCCCTGGTGGTGCGATGCCGAAGCAAAGTACGTATACGACCACGAGAAAGGGTGCAGCACAATCCGATCCAACTTCCCGCCGTCGGCCCACAACGCCAGCATGTGCCCCAGCTCATGCAGCAGCGTCGTAACGTTATAGCCGAACGCAAACGAGCCGAAAAGCAGCAATGATGATCTTAGATATTGTCCCATGTAGAATTCCTGAATGCAGAATCGTTCTCATGTACCCGAATCTGCTCAATAACCGATTATACTAAATACCACGCAACAATCGTTACGGCTGCAACAATGACCGCACCCATCAACGCTGAGGCTACCAAAAGCCTCGAAACCGAACGCTTCATCCATCGTTCTATCCAGCTTCTGGGCCCAAGCATGTATTTCAATCCCAACAGCACAAACAACATGCCAATACCCGTATAAGCTTCCGCGAACAGAACGACCCCAATCGTTTTATACATTTCCTCTGGCTGCTTAAACGCCAGCATCAACAAACCTACCTGGATTATCACGCCTGTCAGAAAAAGCACAGGCCCAACTATCACGCGCTGCACGATGTCAGGCCTGTCATTCATATGAGCCTGCCCCGCAGGGTCGAGCTTCTGGATTACCTCAGTATCTCGGTCACCTCTACGATTTCTGCGTCTGTCCATTTCGCAGCTACCTCTTGTATCTGATCTTGAATACAAACGTGTACTCGCCCCTGGGCTCACGTGTAACATCAATAGTCAGTCCACTCTCAGACGTTAACCATTGGCACTCGCCGTCGCCCAACAGCTTCACGCTTTCAACATCAGCCGTCCGCCAACCCTCGGCCGACTCTATAGTGATCGGCAAACTAGGCCACTCAAGCGCGATTGCGTACAGAATCCGCCCGCGAGTTGTGAAGCGCATGTTCCCCCTGCCATACGTCACCCACGGCTGACTCCCGTAAATGGCCTCGCCGTTCACATCCAGCCACCTCCCGATAGCCAACAGACGCCGCTGCATACCTTCAGGAATGGTCCCGTCACTCCTGGGCCCTATGTTCAGCAGCAGATTCCCGTTCTTGCTGACAACATCGCAGAGCAGATGAATCAGTTCCTTCGGGGATTTGTAGAGGTCGCCTTCCTCCTCGGCTTTCATATAGCCATATGAAGTGCCAAGCGTCGCGGGATTCTCCCACTTCGGCCCGATCTTCTCCATCTTCAGATTATCCTTCTCCCTGCACCCAACACCTTCCGGCCAGTTAAGATACCTGCCCTTATTGTTGAGATACACATCTTCACCCCATTCCTGAGCAGCGTTGAAATAGTCCGCAATCATGTGCATACAGGCCGCCTTCAGCTTTACGGTCTGTGGATGGTTAGGGGCTTTGTAGAAGATCGGAATGTCATCGATCCACATGAAATCCGGCCTGTACTTTCGCTCGATCTCCTTCCAGCGAGCCACATAATCCTCTATGAACTCGTCACTGTAATCGAAGGGTCCGTATAGCCCAAGCGCCGCAGGAACCAGCCGGATCTCCTCGGCAATATCAGGATGCGGCGACGAATCCGGCGCGTACAAGTCCTTGGCAAAGAAGCCCGTATGTCGTTCGCGGTGGTAAGAAGGTGCGAACTTCATACCCCTGGCGCGCACCGCCACCGCCAGATCGCCCACGAGATCGCGCTTCGGCCCGACCTTCGTCGCGCACCACTGCGTTAAATCCGAATCCCACATCGCATATCCATCGTGATGTTCGCCTGTGAGGATTACATATCTGGCCCCCGCTTTCCGAAACAGTTCCGCCCACTCATCCGGCTCCCACTTCTCAGCCTTGAACAGAGCAACAATTTCCTTGTACCCGAATTCCGGCGGTTGAGCACCGTAGTTCTCCTGCAGGAACGCGTAGTAGTGCTCGGGATCTCGATAGAGCATCTTCGGCGTATGCTCGGCGTACCCTCGCCCGCCTTTCTTATAGCCCATGACGCTGTACGGTCCCCAGTGTATGAATATCCCGAACTTCGCGTCATCAAACCATTTGGCAACGGGGATTCGCTTGAGCGACTCCCAATCGGCATTGTACCCACTTCCCAGCGCAGTCGCAGACAGCCCCACCACAACCAGGCAGCTAATCATAAACTGCATGCATCCCCATCGAAAGAAACTGCAGCTCATTCCAGAATTCTCCTTTATTCCTGCTCCCACGACAGTTTGTCATCAGGCTCTACTGCATCGGCAGGTCTTGGATTCTTTTCGTTGAAGACGTACAGACTGTCTTTCGGTTCCAGTGTTACGAAGCTCTCGTCAATCGAGCCGTCGATTTTTGTCACCTTATTGATCGACAGACCCAGGCGCCTGGCCATAAATCGATACATGGGCTGCCGCTTGGAATAGCCATAGTCGTGTCCCTCGTCGGGAAGGTGGAAGTATTCGACTCTGTCTTCAACCCCAAAGAGACTGTAGATATTCTTGATGTATGGATACTCGACTTCTGGCGTGTTCTTCGTCCAGTCCTTGCCGTCCGAGATCAATAGCATGGGCCTCGGTGCCGCCATCGCTGCGATTTCGACGTTGCTGGTTTCATGCGTTTTGCTTTTGTGGATGGGCATGCCGCTTTCGCAGTTGCAGCCGCCGAAAAAATGAGCTGAGACCATAACAGTCGGCACCGATACCGCAATCCGCTCATCCAGCGCTGTAAGAAGGAATGTCTGCGTTCCGCCGCCCGATGCGCCAGTCACCGCGATACGGCGAGAATCCACCTCGTCGAGCGATGTCAAAAAGTCAACCGCCCGGATCGAGTTCCATGTTTGCAGCTTGAGCACCTTGGGCATCTTGTGCTGCCAGCCCGCTTTGGCCCAGTCGCCGTAACCGACCATATCGTATGCAAATACAACCGCCCCCATTTTCGCTAAGGTTGCACAGCGGTACTGCATGTCGGGCCGAAACCGCCCGTAATCGTCCGCGCTGCCCCAGTGTCCGTGTGGGCAGAGAATTCCTGCGAACAATCCTTTGCCTTCAGTAGGCCTGTACAGATTGCCAGTGACAAACACCCCAGGCAGGCTCTCGAACGCAGCATTTTCCACAGTGTAACCATCGTGCACTCGCTTATTGTTAATGATGGGAGACAGGGGCTTTCTCTGTGGCCAATGCGTCAACTCAAGCCCCTTTCTAATTCCTTCCCTGATAACCTGGGCTCGCGATTTCCACTCTTCCAGGTTCGAATAAGTTGCCGCGAATTTTGCAAGTTGCTCTTTGGCTTGCTCTTCGCTCTGATAATTCCCCTGACATAGAATCGGCTCATCCTGCTCAGCCTCAGCCGCACCACACACGCCCCCGGCTGCCAAAGCGAGTAACACGATGATTGTCCATCTTTTCACATGATCTGAATGCCTGTTCATAAGGTGTCTCCGAAAGTATAAATGCTGATTATTATGTTCTGAACTTTTATAGAATTGAAGTTAGGCATATATTATTTCACAAAATCGTGGCGAGGATGTCTTCCATTGGGAGTCCCTGGGACCGCCCTTGTTCCTTTCCCTTCAACGAGGTCGTTTCCTTACCACTGGCTCAAAGGGTTGGGACCGACGCCTCCGGCTACAACGCCATCGGGCCACTGGGGTAATAGCACTACAACGATTCGCAACTCGCCTGTAGTTTCAGGCAGTCGAATCATCAGCCGCTTTACGCCTTTATTGGCTTTTTGTGGTGGCTCCTGCTCCGCCGATTCCACGCTGAATTTCGCCCCACGCGGCGAAAGCACACGTGCGGTGAGCTTTTTTCCATCCAGCGACAGCTCGGCGGTGTTGGGCCTGTCGATAGCAATCTGCGCATCAGTCGTCATACCCCATGCGACTTCGCAGGGCTTTGTAATCTCGAACTCATCCTGCACCAGCACCGCTTTGCGATTGGAGATCATGGCGATGCCACGGGTGGCCTTGGATGCATATTTCGCATAAGCCTGTGTCAGGTCGATAGTAACGCAGGGCATCGAGCCGCCGGGTGAGAACTTGATAAACTTAGATTTCGCCATCGGGTCCTGATCTTCACCGCCCAATAGGACAAGATTGTGACTCTTGGAATTAAGTCGATAATAGTTCCAGCGAGTCCCCCCGCGTTTCATGTCCCAGTAACCGGGCAGGTTGTAGTTGTCCGAACCGAGATCGCGCGCCCAACGAACGCCGAGAGCGTCAAGCTCGAAGTTACCCAAATCGAGATGCCCGTGATTGACCTGGTTGTACCCTGCCTTGACGCCTACAAACAACGCATCTGGATTATCCCACCCGCTACGAAAAACGGCAATCTCGGTTGGTCCGCCGTATCTGTAGTCGAGACTCTTGGGAGGTAGCTTGGCGTTCGATGCAGGGACGTACCACATCAAATGCTGTGGACTTGCCCCGCGTTTTGCAATTTGTACTTGTTCGTCTTCCGAAAGCAGAGGATTGTTGAAAACACGTGCGAGCCAGAACATGCAGGGCATTGGCCTGCGGGAGCTTTTTTCACCGACGTCGGCGAAGTTCAGGTAATAGCCCGAAGGCCCGGTCATGTAGATCGGAAATGTGCCTGCCGCCGAGAGTCCCTCGATATCCAGCAGGCCGAAATCTGTGCCTAGAGCGCTTTGCAGTGCTGCGATTCCATACGCAGTATAGTGCGTCGCGTAGCTCCAATAGCCTGGACCCTCGCCCCATGCGCCGTCGGGCCCATAGCTTTTAATTGCCCGTGGCAACGACTTAAGCGCCTGTGGAATAATATATTCTGCGTATTTGGGATCGGTCTCTGCAATGGCCAGGGCGCCTGCGATCATTCCTCCGTTGCATACCTGGTTCCAGTTATGCTCGCTGCGGGCCCACCACCATTTGCCATAGTCGTTATAGACTTGTTCGAGGCCGTTCTTAATCAGGCCCGCTTTAATTTTCTCGCGGGTTGGCTCGTCCATATAGTGATACAGCCAATCGTAACCGATACCGACAGCATGTGACATTTCAGCGGTGTCGAGAAAGTGCGATGGATTCCAGTCCTTGAAGTCGCAGACAGTCAGCAGATTCTCGATAGCTTTATCCGCATAAACTGTTTTCCCCGTCCAGCGATACGCCAGCGCCAACGCATAAATCCGCCCCAGACAGTCCCGGCTAACGCTAAGCAGCCGAGGCCCTATCAACCGATGCACCAAAGCCGGACGATTGAGATAAGAATCCGCCCGGCTGATTGTATCCTTGACGCACTTTTGCAGAAGCTCATCAGTTTCAGCGAGCTTCTTAAGCCGATCCAGATCAGAATCCTTCAGTATCAAACGAGGATGCCCTTTGTCGAGACTTGAGAGAATATCCGCGTTATTCTGCTGCGCATAAACTATCCCTGCGCAACAGCTTGTTATTAAGACGATTAATCCTATGAGTCTCTTGACGTGCAACATAGTTCTGCTCCATTTGAAAAATATCCTATTTGCAGGCAGTAAGTATACCCGATGGAGCTATATGCTGGAAGGGGGGACAAAAGGGAAACGGAATCCCATGTCGAAAACGATTGTGGATCGCATTCGACTTTGCCTAAATCAGGCTTTTTATGCGAATGCCCAAATGCGTAAGACAGGTTTTGTAGAAGTTTCTTAAAATGTATCTATGAAAC
The DNA here is from genome assembly GCA_964649005.1 of uncultured Pirellulales bacterium. Taxonomy (GTDB): domain Bacteria; phylum Planctomycetota; class Phycisphaerae; order Sedimentisphaerales; family Anaerobacaceae; genus CAZGMJ01. Next base: position 8,050 of record CAZYMD010000121.1, on the reverse strand, counting down.
AGGGGCCTTGCGTCTCTGTCGTTTGCGCACAAGCCCCAGGGCGCCAAGGCCGAGCAGCAGGGCCGTCATTGGCTCGGGAGTGCTGTAGTTTAGAACGGCCTTGCCGACAATATAGTCGCCGTTGTTTGCGGAGTTCCCGCTGAACAAAATGGTGTTGGTTCCCTCGTGAATGAGGCCTGTGACATCGTAAAAGAGATGTTTCGGTCCGGAGCCGAAGTATTCGTTGTCCGCTGTGAAATTGCCTACCTGTACGTTGTTGACGAAAACGTCCACGGGAACATTCGGAACGTTCGGGGAATTCGGCAGACCGTACTTGACTTCCAGTTCGGCAGGGAGGACATCATCGACATTCAGTAGTGTTGCCAATAGTTCGAAGGTGCCTGCATTGTAGATCACGTAGCGAGCGAGATATTCGCTCTTCCATGTCATCGGCACGGTTGTCGCTGAGGCCGGAGATGCAAAGGCTGCGAACAACACAAGTGTCACGATCACCATCTTTATCTTCATCGTTGTCTCCTCACGTTCGGTATTTCTTCATAGGCGTACTCAATTTTACTGTCCGTACCGACACACTCTCTGCGCGGCAGAGTATCCGATCGGACTCATTCCTTGGGGATCTTTTTTCGGTGAGATAGAAGCTCTCACCGCTCTTCCATGATAACATATTTAAGCATACCAGATTTCCAGCGAGGTTTCAATAAAAATTTGCTCGCGAAGCCCATAATTTCCTGTAGATCCGCCTGATATGGGTATTATATTATAGAGGGCTGAGGCTCCTAAAATCCTGAATTGGGCTGTGCTATAGGATACTTTCCGTCTGGTTGGTGACATATTACGATGAAAAATAAGACTAAAATAGCCCTTTTGTCAGTCTTTTCTGTGGCAATTACCATTTTAGCAGTGGGCGTCTATCTGTTCTTAACACGCGCCCCATTTGAGATGCAATCTCCGTCTTTACTGATTCTGACGGGCCCGGATTACCAGCCGTCGGTCTATTTTTTTCAGGAAGGTTTTCAAGACAGATTCACAAGCCTCTGTATTCCACTTGGCAACAATCAATTCAAGAGGATTGCCAGATGGGAGTGGAATTATCCCGTTTGGGATTCGGTCTGGTCAAAGGATGGTTCAGTGCTTGCGTTAAAGCTTAATAATGATTATTTCCTTTTGCATGATTTCAAATCCGGCCAGACAATAGGCGGACAATACGTGACTATCCTGCCGCGCGACAGAACTGCCACCGCTCACTTGTGTGATTCAGGCGAAGTGTCCAGTTATATTAAGACCGTTATCGATAGCAGAGGAGGGGCCGGTTCCGCTGTTCCCTGCTGCCGTGAAGCGTTCGTCAGAATAAAATATTCACAATGGAAGAGGTTCGATACGACCCTGAAAGGCGGCGAATCAGGAAAATAAGGGTTTATAGGTTTAGGATTTGCAACACAGTGACTTATTTCAGGGTGGGGATTTTTACGTCGAGCCGCATTGAGGTCGCTCGGCGGTAGCCTGTGACGGTTATATCGCCTGTAGGGGTGACTTCGACGATGGCGTAGGAATTGTTATTTTCGCCCGAGCCTTCGACAACGGCCTTTAGAGTGTAGAAGTGGATGTTTTCTACGAGCTTGTAACCTCCGCCGTGATGGTGGCCCTGAAAGACTGCGAGGACTTTGTTCGATGCCTCCAGTGTCTCGCGGACTTCTTTGGCGTTGTTTGCGGTTGTGTCGCCTGTACCGGATAGCAGTTGGTGGGTAAAGATGATACAGTGGCCCGGCGCCTCGGCGAGAGTTTGCTTTAGCCAGTCCATCTCGGCGGGGGGGATATTGGCGTCGGTCCATTTGAAATTGCCATACCCGTAAGGTATCCCATCGGCTCTGAAGTTGGCGTCGAGGACGATGAATCGCACGCCGGCACGATCGAAGCTGTAGTAGCTGCATTGGGGATGGATGCCCGTATTGGTGACGTGACTGAGGAACAGTTCTTTGGAGATGCTGTCGGTGTCGTGATTGCCCAGGACATGATAGATCGGTCCGTTGAATTGCTGCAAGACGGTTTCGATAGTAACGAGGTGACAAATGGTGCTCTGTTCGTCGGGCGGTGTATTCTGATCCTTGAAGTCACCCAACTCGACGAGAAAGTCCACTCGCTCTGCGTTCATAGTCTCGACGCATTCAGCGAGCTTGTCGAACGACTCGCGATAATAACGTGCCCCTGATGGATCGGCGTCGGCGTAGTGACAATCGGTGACGATACCGAAGCGGACCGCCTTCGAGTTCATTCTTGGCAGCGAGCGGCATGAAAGCGAGCCAATCGCCAGAGCCCCACCGGCGGCTTTGAGGAAAACACGCCTGCTTATGACCCAGCGGCTTGTGAGCAGGGATGGCGGTTCTGTGTTGTGTGTGATGTTGTTCATGACAATGGTGTCCCGTCGTGCCTGGTGTTATCATTAGTTCTATTAATCGTTATGCCGATGAATCTCCACTTCTCTCGGAATTGCTCATATGTGAGGGTTTGTTTTCCTTCGAGCGGATCGCCGACAATGACTTCTTTGTCCGTGACTTCAAGCACGGTTACATAGTGGTCGATAAGGAAGGCGAATTTAACGACTGCTATTGTCGGACCTTTTAGCTTGAGTTGGTGAATAGAATCGAAGTATCGATATCGGCACCTGATACCACAATCACCATAGCGTTTCTCGATAGCATCTGCAAGCATGTCGTCCGGTGTGCCCATCTGCGGGGTGGTTCGTGCGATGACGGCGAGTTCTCCTTCGTTTGCCTCGATGTTCAGGCGGGCGAGAGCTGTGACTGCGGCGGCCGGCCCACATGTATAATCGGTGTTTTGGAGACAGACACCGTCATCTGTGATGATAGTAGGAAGTCGACTCAGCTTGTTGCGTATAAGCGCGGGTACGAGGAAAGGGTAGACGATGAATTGGACTGAAGCTATAGCGATGAGTATCGCCATAAGTGCTTTCTGTCGTTTGCCTGGGAGGCGGCCGATCAGTATGCTCAGGACCATTGGGATGGCACATGCAAACGCGATAAATTCGTTTCTGCCGGCATTGATGGTTGAAAAGACGATGGTGAATCTAAGTGAATTGATATTTCTGGCCAGTGCGATCAGCAGTAGCAGCAGCAGTGGGATGGCGTATCCGATTAGCCACCAGGGCTTTTTCAGTTGTGAAACTGCAAGACCGAGGATAATAGCCAGGAGAGCAAGTCCTGTCACGCCGAGTGTTTCAAGCCAGGGCTGCATAAGATCACAGATACTCCTGATTACTGCGAAGGCTTCTTGAGTTCCTCCACTTTCGGCAGGTCCTTGATGGAGTTCAGGCCGAAGACTTCGAGGAATTTCTTTGTTGTGCCGTAGAGCATTGGTCTGCCCAGGATTTCGGCTCGTCCGACAATCTTGACCAGGCCCTTGTACATCAGGCTGCGAAGAACTTCGCCTGCCGCCACGCCTCTGATAGCCTCGATGTCAGCGCGTATGACCGGCTGCTTGTATGCAACGATGGCCAGCGTTTCGAGGGCGGCGGGGCTGAGCTTGCTGTCACTGCGGACGCGCAGCAGTTTTCGAAGCCAGTGGTTGTAGGGACTTAGGGTGAGCATCTGGTAGCCGCCTGCGATGCGCTCGATGCGGAAAGCGCTGTTGATCGTCTTGTACCTGGCGTTCAGATTTTCGATATGCTCGCGCACCTGTTTGGTGTCGACCTCGACGATAGCCGCCAGACGCGCAGGCGTCAGCGCCTCATCGCTGGCGAACAGCACTGCCTCTATGACCGATTCGACGGTAGTCTCGATATCCTCTTCCTGAGGCGGTTCTTCCACCGGCTCCTCATCGTCACTGTCTTCGACGTCCGCCGACTCAACTTCATCCGAATCAGTCTCTAAATCCTGCTCACTATCCTGCTCTTCGGATTCGTTGACCTCCTCGACACTGTCCTGCTCCTCGTCGTCCTCATCCTCGCCTACCTGCTCTTCATCATCCAGCTCTTGGTCTGCTTGTTCTTCATCAACTAATTCTTCCTCGACAGCCTCAGTATCTTGCTCGCTGTCAAAATCAACCGAATCATCATCCGCTTCGACTAATTGCTCTATTTCATCATCATCGGAAAATTCATCCGCCGATTCATCCGAAGCCTCTGCATCCTCATCCCGCGGTTGCTGGTCTGCGACATTCTCTTCAGTGACTGGGGCATCAAGCTCCGCCTCAAGCTGCTCGTCCGCAGATGGGGCGCGCTCATCCAAATCCGCTTCAACTGCGGCTGTTTCGTTTATTTCCTGATTTTCTTCTTTCATACGTTTTTCCATGTAAACGGATCCGCGTCTTTTTTACTAATGCGAATTGTCACCGAATCGAGGCGATTTTTCAACTGTTGAGCCAATTTTTTCAAAATGAACCGTTCCGAGACCGTATGGCTCAGGCAAATACACGTCAAACCCGCCTCCTGGGCTGCGATGGCCTGATGGTGCTTTAGTTCGCCTGTGAGGTAAAGGTCGGCCTTTGCAGCGATTACCTTGTTTAGGATTTCGCCACAGGTTCCCGCACAAACAGCCGCTGTCCTGACAACCCTGTCCTTCCTGCCTACCAGGCCCACGGCCTTGGCTTCGGTGTGTTTCTTGATTTGCTCGATGATTTTGTTGATCCGCATCGGCTCAGCGAGCTTTCCTATCCTGCCAAGCCCAAACAGGCCCTGTGGATCGTGCATCCTATAAACGTCGTAGGCGGGCATCTCATAGGGATGCGCCTTTTTCATCGCTGCGATAACATCATCGAGCCTGTTTGCTGGAATGACAGCTTCAAGCCTGCTCTCGCGAACTTTTTCGATCTCGCCTTTCTTTCCGATAGCTGGATTGGCCCCTTCGAGGGGCAGGAAGGTTCCCGTTCCCTCGGTGCTCCAGCCGCAATGGCTGTAGTTGCCAATATTCCCCGCCCCAGCAGCGAAAATCGCATTAGCTACCTTAGCCAGCGATTCTACAGGCACGAATACGGCTAATTTGTATGTATCGCCCGCCGGATTGGCCACGAAATCACCCAAAGGCTCTGCGTTTTTGATACCGAGGATTTCTGCAAGACCATCGTTTACTCCGCCTTCGAGAACATCGAACGAAGTATGGATGGAATAGACCGAGATTCCGCTTTTAATCAGATTGTACACAACGCCTGTCGGGCCCTGGGCGGTGACTTTCTTCAGGCCATCCCAGATCACAGGATGGTAGCTGATTATCAGATCGGTTTTGAGCCTGCGAGCTTCTTCCAGAACGCTTGCTGTCGTGTCAATCGTCAGCAGCACGTTTTTGACTTCAGCGTCACCGTCGCCAACGAGCAGGCCCACGTTATCCCAACTCTGAGCCAGGCCGCGCGGTATCATCTGCCCGAGCGCTTGTTCTATTTCGTTTACCTTCATGTTTCCTTCACACAACACTTCCTGACATAATTTTGAAAGCTCTCTATCAGCTTTTTACTTACAGGCCCGACGTTGCCGTCGCTTACGGTGTGCTTTTCCACTGCGATAACTGGCAGAATCTGCATAACTACGTTTGTCAGGAATACTTCTTCTGCGCCGAGAAGATCTTCAATAGTCAGCTTTTTTTCGGTGAGCTTGATCGATTCATCCATCGCGATATGGCACACGGCTTTTCTCGCCACGCCTGCCAGCACGGGCGTATTGATCGGCGGCGTGTAGAGCTGCGAATCCTTAACGATGAACACATTACTGATACATCCCTCGGCCATTTGGTTGTCCGGAGTAAACCAGATCGCCTCGGCCGCCCGCTTCTGATGTGCCAATCGAAGCGCCGTCATTCGGGCGAAATAGCTCGTTACCTTATGGCCTGTTGTCGGATCGTTCGGATTCTGCCTGAATGGGCACAGGACTACTGTGACTCCATTGGTGTAGAATTCCGGCGGATATGGCACGAGTCTCGTTGCTGTAATCAGTAGCGTTCCCGTGCGCCGGTCTTCGGATTCGGCCATAGGCCCGGCGGTCAACGTTAGTCTGATTCGGGCATCCTCAAGATTGTTTGCCTGCAGGACCTTATAGATGGCGTCGGCAATGTATTGCTTGTCATAAGTGTTGTGAATCGCAAGAGTCTTGGCGCTGAAGAAGAGCCTGTCCAGATGGTCATCCAGTGCGAAGACCACGCCATTATGTGCACGCATAGTCTCGAACAACCCGGTCCCATACATAAAACCGCTGTCGGAAACAGATATGCACGCCTGGTCGGTCTCAATCAGCTTATCGTTCAGGAATAGTATTTCAGCCATTTTTATGCAATTCTAAAACTCGATCTCGGCAGCCACACGTCGCCTTAATCCCGGCCAGCAGTGCTTTTGCCTTGGTAATTGTCTCGTCCCACTCAGCCTGGGCGTCGGAATCCGCGACGATGCCGCTGCCTGTCTGCACGTAGGCCTTTTGGCCTGTGATAATAGCAGTCCTTATGGCGATGTTCAAGCAAACACTACCGTCAAGACTGATATAGCCGATGCTGCCTGTGTAGAGACCTCTGGCGGTGGGCTCGATTTCGTCGATGATTTCCATCGCGCGAATCTTGGGCGCCCCTGTGATCGAGCCGCCTGGGAACATCGCCTTGAGCACATCGCAAAAGGTGGTCCCTGCCCGGAGGCGTCCGCCGACGGTAGCGACCGCGTGGAAGACCGTGGCGTACGTTTCTATCGTCCGGCCCTGCAATACGCCCCTTGTGCCAGGCTCGCAGATTCTGGCAACGTCGTTGCGTTCGAGGTCGATTATCATGTTCAATTCCGCACGTTCCTTCTCGCTGTTCAGCAATTCCCTGTAGTTATTCTGATTCACCAACCGAGCGTACCCGCAGTCCTGTAAATTCTCGCTAATATGAGGCCGGGTTCCCTTGATCGGCTTGGTCTGTATCCGCCCATCCGAGATTTCTACGAACAGTTCAGGCGACGTACTGACTACCTGGAACTGGCCTGTATCGATATAAGCGGCGTAGGGGGCTGGATTGTAGTGGTTCTCCCAGTGGTAAAGATCGATAGGCCTGCCCTGGAAGTCGGACTCGAATCGCTGCGAAAAGTTAATCTGGTAGACGTCGCCGTCATAGATATGGCGCTTGATCTTATCGAACATCCGCATGAAGTAATCGCGGGGCATGTTGCATCGTGTCTGCGAGAGATCAATTTCAGCAAGATTTGCGGCGGGCATATCGGCTATGGAGTGATCGTGAGCTTCGGCCAGCAGGCGTTCGAGGCTCGTCAGTTTTTCCTCTGGACTCTCAGGATCGTTCGCCATGCTCAGTGCGATCAGTAGGAAAATATCATTTGCATGGTCGTATGCGATGAGGCGGTCGTAGAAGCACAGACGAATCAAAGGCATGGAAATATCGTCGATTGTAGTTGCAGGCAACTTGTCTATATAACGCCCAAGTTCATAGCCGAAATACCCGATCCACCCACCTGTGAACATCCCGGAAGGCAGCGATTCCGAGCATTTTTCTTTTAGCGTATATTTGCTAAGCACACCTTGCAGCTTCTCGAAGGGCTCTTGCTCCCCCGTACGGAACTCGAACACTTCCTTTGGCTCAGCTGTCCAGTAACTGAATCGCCCTGTTGCCGCAATTGCCTGATTGCCCCCAAGAATAGATGGGTGGCTAAGATGCGCGAAAACCTCGCTAAGTGCGGACGGAGTGGGTTTTAATTTGGATTTTCGCTGGTGGACCGAGCAGCCGATTGGCTTGCCTTGGCTTATCGATCGTGTCGTCTCTATGCCTGCCGGCTTGTTGTCCATTGTTCGATGCACCTGTTGCGGAATCTATAAAATAAAGATTCAGAACCTTCGCCCTTATTTAGCAGCGATTGACAGGAAATGCAATCATTGTGTTTGTTGCCTACGATAATGCAATCTTGAATGGTTACATCGTTGTTTTCGATGTATATTCCATCATCGGTTTCGGCTAATCCGTTAGTGATAGTCAGGCTTGGAAAAAATCGATTGCTTCGTGGACAGTGCGGAAGACCTTGTTGGCGGTTTGGGTGATGAAGACCGATGGGTTTTGCTGTGCGGCCCAGATGACGTACACTT
>CAZYMD010000120.1:0-16277 GCA_964649005.1 uncultured Pirellulales bacterium | reverse complement strand
CAAATTGACCTGCCCAAACCTGAAAATCACTTGCCTAACGGTTCCACCGCAGACTCTCCTATGGTATAATAAACCCATGATAAGACTCCGGAAGGACAAAGTCAGACTGACCAAACTAAACGATGAAGATAGCGGCTACATGGACGCCTCGCCCGCTGAGCGCGTTAGCTTTATCTGGGACCTGACCGCCGAGCTATGGTCATTGAGAGGGCAGGATATTGCTCAACAGCGACTACAAAGACATGTTGTGCATCTTATTAGACAACGAGGTTAAGTTCCTCCTGGTTGGTGCCTATGCAATGGGAGCCCATGGCTATCCTCGTGCAACTGGCGACATTGATATCTGGATTGAGCCATCCGAAGATAATTCAAAGCGAGCCTATCGTTCGCTGACTTTATTCGGGGCCCCGGTTGAGCAGCTTGACGAGGCGACCTTTGTCAAACACGGCATTGTCTTTCAGATCGGTGTAGCGCCCCGCCGAATTGACATTATTACCGCAATCTCGGGCGTTGAATTCGATCAGGCATATCAGCAGCGTTACACTATCGAGTTCGAAGGCCTCAAACTGCCCATGTTGTCGCTTGCGGATCTGATTAAAAACAAACGCGCCACAGGCCGAGACAAAGACCGACTCGACGCAGATCGACTGGAGAAAGGTAATCTGTGAGGCCAAAAGGACGCCGTCGATATCGAAGCCATCGGTCAGGAGTAAGTTACCGTTGACCTTTCCCCAAAGACACCCACCCACAGCCTGTTAAACGTGTTTATCTTGACTTTTCCTACTATCACCGAGTAAAATGACTCTACTTGGCGGTTTTAAGGAAGGTTCGCAGCATGAGTCGTAAGGCAGAGTGTCATAGCGGTCGTTTCCACATCCGGCGGGGAGGATTCACTCTAATAGAGCTGCTCGTGGTGATTGCGATCATCGCAGTGCTGATGGCTGTGTTGCTGCCTGCTTTGAACAGGGTCCGTGAGCAGGGCAAAAGAACCGTGTGCATTCACAACCTCAAGAACCTGGCTCTTGCGTGGGTGATGTATACCGACGACAACGATTATCACATAGTCAAGGGTAGAGCCGGAGATGACGGATGGGTAAAAAGAATAGGTACGACGCCGGTGGACCGTCCGATCGAGGAGCAACTTGCAGCTATTACCGAAGCTCTTTTATTCAATTACGTAAAAACAACCAAAGTGTATCGATGCCCTGTTGCCGAGCGTAATGAAATGCGAACATACAGCGCAGTTCATGCCATGAACGGAACTAAATTCGAAGGCTGCGGCGATATATACACAAGAATAACAGAGGTTAAGAGGCCGAGCGAAAGGTTGGTTTTCATTGATGATTACGGCCAGGACTGGGATGCATGTTGGGCGGTTTGTTATACAATCCCATCATGGTGGAATCCTATTCCGATGCGCCATCATAATGGCACAACGCTCGGATTTGCAGATGGGCACAGCGAATGGTGGGACTGGATGGATCAGCGCACAATAGAATACGGCAAACGCCCTTGGATCGGAACTACCTCTGAGGATGAAACTAAATATCAGCCTGATAACAAGGATTTAATGCGATTACAGAAAGCTGCATGGGGAACCATAGGTTACGAGATATAATGTACATCTCTTGGCTCTGAAAGTGTAACTGGGCGATTGAGGAGGATCGGAGTATTCGTCGAATTGATTTAGGGATGTTGCCCCTTTACACATGCAAAGATTAGGGATATCATACGCACCTTAACGCCGATGTAGCTCAACGGTAGAGCACAGCTTTCGTAAAGCTGAGGTTGAGGGTTCGATTCCCTCCATCGGCTTTTTTAAATGAGACTTTGGCAAAGCCTGCCTCGCGTTTTAGTTATTCCTGTGAAGGTGGGAATTAAGGGTGTTTTGCCAGAGCCCTCTAAAGATTTATTAGTATTCAATGTTTGATTTATATGGCTGCGAGCGACACATCTGCTGAAGCTGAAAAAATCCTGTGCCGGTTGTATCGCAATATGACCCCGGCTCAAAAGATCCATCGCATATTCAGTGCTTATCGTATGGGCAAGATGCTCAGCATGGCAGGCATCCGCATGGCTCATCCCCACGCCACTGAAGATCAAGTCTGGCGTCTCTGGGCCAGACGCCACTTCGGTGACGACCTTTATGAGAAAGCATATCAGGGGCGGCATGATGGCTGAGACGCTTAGTAAAAAAATCGAGAAACTAAAACATATCCTGAAAGGCTTAGGCAAAGTTATCGTTGCCTTTTCAGGTGGTGTTGATAGTACGCTGCTTTTGAAAGCCGCTGTCGATACTCTGGGGGCTGACAACGTGCTGGCGTGCATTTCTATAGGCGCCGTTCAACCCTCAGGCCAATACGAACACGCCAAAGCGATGGCCGAGCAGATTGGTGTGGAATTACTGACCGTAGAGCCCGATGAGTTGGCCGACAAAAGCTTCACTGCAAACAAACCTGACCGCTGCTTTCACTGCAAGTCGAGTATATGCAGGAACCTTCTGAAGATTGCAGAGCAACGCCGATTCGACCATGTGATTTTCGGGTCGAACACAGATGACAAGGCGGACTTTAGGCCAGGCAATAGGGCCTTAGAAGAGTTCAATATTTGTTCCCCTTTGGCTGAGGCGGGATTAAGCAAGAAGGAAATTCGCCAAATTAGCAGAGAGCTTGGACTGCCTACGGCCGATATGCCCGCCAATCCGTGTCTGGTTTCGCGGATTCCGTATGATCTGCCTATCACGAAAGAAAGGCTCAGACAGATCGACGAAGCTGAAGAATTTCTTCGAAGCCTTGGCCTCGTCGAGTTTCGCGTTCGCCACCACGATACGATAGCACGTATCGAGGTAAAAGAAGAAGCTATAGGGACAATAACCGGCGACGATATACGAGCGAAGATTGTTGAGAAGTTCAAGTCACTGGGTTATAAATATGTCACGCTCGATTTGCAGGGCTTTCGTTCAGGCTCGCTCAATGAGTCGCTATCCGAGAAGCAAAAACAACAAAACCTCTGAGCCTGACCGCTCAAAGAGTGTAATCGATTCCTTATGGAGGATGCCATGAATCATGAGATGAAGTTAAGCAGGCGTTTGTTTGTGTGTGTGGTTGGTCTGGCCATTTGCCTTACGATCTCCGTTGATCTTCGGGCGGCAGAGAATAGCTCGGACACAACCGAACTAAACGTTATGACGTTCAATATCCGCTACGGTACGGCTAACGATGGAGAGAACCATTGGAGACGCCGGCGGGATATGGTCGTCGACATACTGCGCAAATACAAGCCCGACGTGGTGGGCCTGCAGGAAGCCCTGCGATTCCAGCTCGACGTGATAGGCGATGCCTTACCTGAATACGGCGAACTTGGCGTAGGACGCGAAGACGGCAAGACGAAAAGCGAATACTCTCCGATTCTATACAATAGAAAGCGATTGCAGTTGGATGAGTCCGGGACGTTCTGGCTCTCGGATACGCCTGAGACGCCCGGCTCGATTACGTGGGGCAATGCCTGCACGCGGGTCTGCACCTGGGGCAGGTTTGTCGATAAGAAAACGGGGCAGGGCTTCTATCTATACAACACACATCTGGACCACATATCCCAGCCGTCGCGTGAAAAGAGCGCAGTATTGCTGACCCAGCGCATCGGACGTAGAATCAGGCCAGAGCCGTTCATCCTTACTGGCGACTTCAACGCAGGCGAAAGTAATCCCGCAATAACATACCTAAAAGGTGAGACCAAATTACGCGGCGCAGACAGCGAACTATCCTTGTGTCCGATCCCAATGGTCGATACGTTCCGTGTCCTGTATCCCGATGCGAATGAAGTAGGCACATTCAACGGCTTCCAGGGCAGAAGAAACGGCGACAAAATCGACTACATCCTGACAACAGCCGACATCGAGGTGCTCGATACACAAATCATCTGCGACCAGATCGAAGGCCGATATCCCTCCGACCACTTCCCTGTAACAGCAAAGCTGCGATTATTACTGGCGGACAAAGACTGATCAGCAATCGCTATGGATAATGGTTTGGCGCATTGAAAATGCCCTTGTCTGTTGCCTGTCAAACGAGCATTTTTCTCAAACTTAGGGCAAAGCCCCTAAGTTTGAGGGTAGTAATCGTTGAAATCGAACTGTATACTGCATATTATGGAGATCAGAGCAGACAAAGGAACCGTTTATGACGTCATATGGGAAATGTCAGTTAATTTATTCTGACTTTGCGCCAACCTTATAGTTGTATAATGCGTCTAACATGCAGATAGAGAGAGTTTTTTTGTGCAAATCTTTGCAACGAACTGTAAAATAGCGTCAAGTTAAGTTGCGATTAAGGAAGGTTGCGCATGACCAGAGGACTTTTGTTTGCAAAATGCATGCTCACGGCACTCGGTATTTTCGTTCTAAACCAGGGCCTTCAATGTTTGCATATACCGAGTGATATCCACATGTCAGGCTGGGCATGGAGCGTTAGTCTGATTGTCGTTATCGTTTTTTGTGGGTATTTGATTTTCAAATTTGCCTTTGATAATGCGGAGTGGGCGAGGCGGCTTGCTGGAAACTCGGAGGGGCCAGTAATATCGGATAAGTGGATAGCAGCGGGCTTTCGGCTGATTCTGGTCTTCTCCGGCCTGCTGATACTCGTCCTCGAAACCAGATTCATCGCCCGTTCGATTGCTTTTTTGATAGTAGCGCCGAAGTTGATCGTTGAGATGGTTGTGTACCGGTATGTGGACGAGGCATTCGTGATGAGCATCACTGAATGGCTAAAGCTATTCGCGAAGCTGTGCACCAATGCACTCGGGATATACCTGGTCATCGGGGCGCCGCATTATATCCGATGTCAAATGAAGTTAAGCCCACAAATTCCGGCGGGTCATGCAAAAGCGTCTAAGGACGCGTAGAGAGGAATTATTATTATGAAAGATATGCGAACTTTAGCGAGAGTGATTCTGACGGGGGTGGCGTTATTGGTCCTGCTCCAATACGCGATACGATTTGCGGCCTTCTTGCCTTATTGGTTAGGCAATCGTGACACCGTGGAAATAACACCAAATGTAATTTCGATTCTTCTGGTGATTGCAATGGCTTTGGCCGCACTTTATTTGTGCATCTATCGCCCTGGTATTTTACTCAAGCGGATTATCCAACCGGATCAGAACGAGCCGGAAATTCGCTGCCCAGTGGCGTTTGCATTTCGGCTGGTGGCAGTTGTCGTCGGATTGTTGTGCCTGTTCTGGACGGCGCCATTGCTGGTGCGGATCATTAGTGAACTTACTGCAAACAGGGAATACGAATTGGAGGGATACCGCCAGTTATTCACAGGAAGCCGTGGGTATCTGACATGGGGGTATGTGGGCAGTGCTGCGATTCGCCTCGCAGCGGGTATTTACCTTGTATGCGGCGCACCCCACTTCGTCCGATGGCAAGTAAAAAAGACAATGGAACAATGTGCTCAGACAAGTTGAGGACCAGTAAATCAGGATTCGTTTTCCTCGATGCCTGTAACAGTGGCGTCCAGGCCTGCCAGGACGGTTCTGACGGCCGGATTGTTGACCAGTTCGTTTCGCTTCTGGCCGATGGTTTTTGGGCCTGACTGCTGGGATTGGCTCTGAGTTTCATCTGGTTCGGCCAGCTTGAAGTTGAGTCGCACAGGTTGTGATAAGTGCTCCGAAAGTACTGTTTCGATCTGCTGAGGCCTGCCATTATTTTTGCACATCTGCATTTGTGTCTGCGCAGTGGCGGGGAATTGCAAAGTAAGAACGCCATCTTCGAATAGGCTTGGCAAGGCGATATGCAACAGGCCTGCTGTGCCCGCGCCGAGTCTGGAGGCGATAAGTTCCAGGACCTCAGGCCAGTTCGAGACAGATAATATTTGTGTCACGCTGGCTGAGGCGTCTTGTGATTTATGGCTATCTGGGGCGGAAGATTGAGCTGGCGCTGCAGCGACGCCCGCATTTTTCTGCGCAGGTAGTGTCGTAGGAGCCGGAGATGTGGTCTGTTTAGCGTTTAGCGTGCGGTTTTTTTTTATGGGGTGGGCCGGTCCCTGCGGTTGGTTCGAGAGCAACTGATCGACGTTGATAAAGTGCTCGCTCAGTGCGAATCGCAGCAGCGATGCTTCAAGCAGCACCCTCGCCGTATCGCTGTTCTTAATGGCCCATCGTATCTTTTCAAGCGTCGCGATGCTGTATATCAGGCCTGCGATGTCGAACTTCTCTGCAAGCTCCATGGCCTGCTCCCGCTGCTGATCGGTAAGTATCAGAAGCTCACTTTCAGCTCCTGCGGATTTTATCACCATCAGGTCGCGCATATAGTCCACAAGCGCATCGACGATCTGCACCTCGCTGATGCCCCCTGTGATAAGATCATCTATGGCCCCGAGCGTCCCCGCCGCGTCGCTGTCGCCTATCATGGCGACAAGATTGTAAACCTTTTGACTGTTCGGACAGCCTAAAAATTCCTCCAGCGCCGAGGCGGTTAGCGGCTGTTGGCCCGTGCTGATAAGCCGATCCAGCAAGCTCAAGCCATCCCGCATCGAGCCATTGGCCATCTTGGCCAGCGGAAGTATCAGATCGTCTTCGTACTTGATCTTTTCCTTCTTGAGAATCGCCTTGAGCTGCTGGGCGATCATCGTAGGGGTGATATTGCGAAAATCAAACCGCTGGCATCGTGACTGAATCGTTGCCAGAACCTTGTTTGGCTCAGTGGTCGCAAAGATAAACTTCACATGACTGGGCGGTTCCTCCAGAATCTTCAGCAGCGCATTAAATGCCCCAGTACTCAGCATGTGAACTTCATCTATGATGTAAATCTTGTGGCGTGAACGGGCAGGGCTATAAATCGCATTATCTCTGAGTTGTCGAATGTTATCTACACCTGTATTCGATGCGCCATCGATCTCGATCACGTCGATATCGTCGCCTGTATTGACGGCCAGGCAGCTTTCGCATTTGCAGCATGGCTTTGTCGTCGGCGCATCGGCCTTGAGGCAATTCAGCGCCTTGGCCAGAATGCGAGCCATTGTCGTTTTGCCGACCCCGCGAGTGCCCGTAAACAGGTATGCATGGGCGACTCTGCCTGTTTCGATAGCGTTCTTGAGCGTTTGGGCAATCGGATCTTGCCCGATGACGTCGTCGAAAGTCTGCGAACGATATTTTCTTGCAAGTACTGTATAAGCCATAGTTGGATAACTTTAATGCATCAAGGCAGCAACGTCAAAAGTGATTTCATCGCGGCTGTCATTGCGCTGCCATACTTCTCCTTGTTGTGAACACGGAAGATGAATCTGTTACTGGAGTTAGCATCGGGCGTCCATTTTGTTCTGCCCTCGTCATTACATTCGATTCTTACAGGTTCGAATCCGCAAACCTCACCATCACGCGTCTTTTCACTGTCAATTATCCTGCCGTCTGAAAGCACCGCCTCTCCCACAGCATGGAAAAAGCCCCCTGTACACCACATGTTTCTCTTGTTGCGTCCCTGTTCATCGAGAACGGCCTGGTCCTTCTCCCCGGTCAGATATCCGAGCCAGTTGTGATCCTGTTTCGCCGCGAACATATATGCAAAGAAATTCTGCACCCTGTCGGAAAGGTAAGGCAGTATCGCGCCCTGCTGGAAGTTGTAGTATGTCCCGTTAATGCAGGGCATCCAGTATATTGGGCAAGGTATATCGAACGTCGCCGCGTACGCAAAAGGTTCCAGCTTCACGTTCCACTCAATCTCCTGCCCGGCCTGGTCCGGATCGCCATTGCCCGCGTTCAAATAAATCGCCTTGCACTTCTTTGCGAACAAATCCGGCCTCTTCCTGCCCGCAATTGCGATATCCCTGCAACTACCCACCACATTGATAACAACAGGCCCGCGCGATTCTTCCAGCATATTCAGCAAAACCGCAATCCCGCCATGCTCAGTCGCACTTGCCTGAGGCTGAACGTCAGTCCTCGATGTCATCTTGTGTGGCGATCCAATCGCAATAGCAGCCGCTTGGGAGGTAATGTAGTTCATCTGCGCTACGGCTGCAATATCGGGATTCTTCCCTTTGTAAGAATAGCCAAAAGCCGAATCGACAAGCACTGCCTTCAGATCGATCTTCCCTTGAAAAGCAAGCGCAAAAACACAAGCCAAATCCCAATGATCGTCCGGGTCGCTGGGTGGACGAAACAGGTCCGTAACGTGAATCATAGGCACAGGACCCTCTGAACCACTGTTGCTGTGATCTGAAGCCGTCACCCCAGGCAGAGCCTTACTTAATGCCCCAATGCCCGCAGCAGCTAAAAATCCCCTTCGATTCAAATCCATCTTATCTAATCCCCGATTAGTTACGACTTCTCGTAGTCTTCCTCGCAGAAACAAAGACTCAAGTCAATTCTTAAGCCTCACTTAGCAACGGCCCAATTTGCTTACTGCCCAGCAACTTCTCCTCAACAACAAACTCCAACCAAAAGCAAGACTCATCAATTTCCTCTACAACTATACTCAGCTTGGAAACAAAGGCTGCTCTCGATTGTGCAACACAAGCAGCCCTGTAGTTACAAGCAACCGAGGTCGAACATCGAATCAACTGCCTTTGTATATGCCCTCCAAGCGGCCCATCCTGCAACGCAAGAGCCAGCTTAACACACCGATGTGCAAATTGCTGAGTCCGTTCCTGTAACTCCACCCGATCCATAGGATAGCCAATACAAATCGTAAATAGTAATTAGTAAATCGAAAATTGCCCTCTGTGGATACCATAGGTCAGCGCATTAGCTAACTACACGAACCGATACCCAAACCCTCGATCCACGCTTCACTATCCATCGCAAACACAAACCAAATCGTAAATAATAATTAGTAAATCGAAAATAAAAAAGGTGGCCGGGTTAACCCACGGCACAACCGAATCTCCGCTTATGGCTGCTCGGTTCCCCGCCTGACCAGGTTCACGGGTTCAGCTTGCATGGGACCCGGCCGTAATTTCGACTACAGATCGTATGCAACTTATTATCCCTGCCAGCTATCGGCCGACATTGAAAGCGGCAGTATATCAGGGAAGGCCCAGCATTTCCAGCAAAACATTTTCAGATGGCTGCTTTTGGCCCGTAAAAGCCTATGACATGGGAGTTTTTACTGGCACAAGCCCCTTTTCTCTGTTATAATCAAGCCGTTCTTTATGAGGGTAGAGACCAATGCGTTGGGAACATAAATTCAGCCGGGGGGCTCGCCGAAGAATCGGCCTTGTGGCAATCATACTCTGCGCAGTCATTAACAATCCCACCATCGCCCGAACAATAACCGTAGACAACGACGGCCCGGCCGAGGCGATTAAATCTTATTTAGGCGAGCCGATCCGCGAGGCAATCGTTGCCAGCGATATCAACGGTGACTGTACTGTGGGTTTTCAGGACTTCATGATTTTGACCTCCCATTGGCTGGAGGAGCGTCAGTGAGAACTAAAATGCGAAAGGAGAGCAAAATGAAGCGGTTAGCAGGATTATTGATCGTACTGATAGCGGTTGGTGCAGCTAATGCCTCGCTCTCACTTGTGTTGCCTGGGGAAGTCTATGATGGACAACGAGTCAATCTCGGGATCGATGCCGTAGGCGAACAAGCAAATATTGCCGGATTCATTACATTTGAAGGCCCCGTATCGGTGGACTTGGACCAAACCACGTTCGTGGATATCCCTGGAATAAGCAATCCACCATATATTACCAATGTCAGAGAAGGTGACATTATCTTCTGGCCCATCCCTGATCCATTCGACAAATACTCAGTTATTTTATGCTTTGAGGTGCTTCATATAGGCCCAACGATTCTAAATATTCCCGATGGCCGAATGATCGATGGCATATCTATGACTGCCCAAGAACCTGGTCAGGTGAAAATAACACTATTGGATGCAACTGTATTCGAAATATTTGACAGCGCCGAGATAAGAGTCGTAAATCCTGAACCGCGAATTATTTATGTGGATGGCGATGCACCAGGAGCTAATGACGGATCGAGCTGGGCCAATGCATATAATTATCTGCAGGATGCACTGGCGGATGCTGAATCCGGCCAGAAGCCTGTTGAGATTCGTGTGGCTCAGGGTGTTTATAAACCGGACAGAACTACAGTCAAGCCAAATGGAACTGGGGACGAAAGTAAATCCTTTGAATTGTTCAGCGGCTTGTCTCTATGCGGTGGTTATGCGGGATTCGGTCAGAGTGACCCGAACTTCCGTGATATCGCAAAATACGAAACGATTCTAAGCGGTGACCTAACTGACAACGATGTTGAAATTGAGATTAATGATCCCTGTGATATGTTTAATGAACCAACCACATGGGAGAATAGTCTGCATGTAGTTGTTGCTAATCAATGTGATAACACGTCCAGGCTCGATGGTTTTACTATTATGAAAGGTACCTATTATGTTATGTCTGAATTACTTCACTTCGGTGGAGGCGGAATGCGCATCATTTCGTCGAGTCCTGTTGTGGTAAATTGCTCGTTTGTTGATAACGCTGCATTAGAGTGGGGTGGTGGAGTGGGTATAAATGGCAATGGCAATCCGACTTTTATAAATTGCCTGTTCAAAGGAAACTGTGCAAGCTATGGAGGCGGGATAGGTAGCCATACAAACACGGCCAGTGGTAGTGTAACGTTAATCAATTGTGCTTTTATTGGCAATTTGTCATATGGAGGAGGAGGAATTGGTATTTACGCACGCGGTGGAGAATCTGATATCATTTTAACCAATTGCGTCTTTGCCGACAATTACGCTCCGTATTGTAGGGCGATAGGCACTTCAATAGGCTTTGCAACAATCACCAATAGCATCCTCTGGGATGGAGGTGATGAAATAGGAGTCGGTGATGATTCAATGATCAGCGTGAAATACTGCAATGTCCATGGTGGCTGGCAGGGAGAAGGGAACATAAATGCAGATCCCTTTTTCGTCGATCCCGATAATGGCGACTACCACTTGAAATCCCAGGCTGGCCGCTGGGACCCTAACAGTAATAGCTGGGTGCAGGACGACGTGACCAGCCCCTGCATCGACGCAGGCGACCCCGCCTCACCCATTGGCCCCGAACCATTCCCAAATGGAGGCATCATAAACATGGGCGCCTACGGTGGCACACCCGAAGCCAGCAAATCATACTTCGGTAAGCCTGTCTGTGAGACTATCGTTGCAGGCGATATAAATGGCGACTGCCTCGTCGATTTTGCAGATATTGCCCTCATGCTTTCGCACTGGCTGCAGGCGGAGTAGCATCGGTGAGGCGCTTTATTGAATCGGGTGCTGCGATGTGATAACGGCGCAATCGTCCCTCCACACCCACCGGGAACGCAACTGTGGTTCATACGCCTGTGTTGTAAACGAAGCGATGCATCGATTGTGATTATCTCAGTGGGCTACTGGGCTGCCATCGATTTCTGGGGACTGTGTCTGCCTGGGAGTACCGCAACCTGTGGAATCGGCCGGTTCGCCGGGCCCAATCTGGGGGCAAAAAAAAACTCATTTTTCTGCGATTTTTGTCTCTTGACAATCTTCTGCGAATTCTCGATAGTTCAGCGAGCAAGTAACCATTGGAAAGGTGTTGCTATGAATGTAAGAATCGAGGATACGTGTACGGCTTGTGGGCTATGTGTGGACACATGCCCCGAAGTCTTCGAAATGGGTGACGACATGGCTGAGGTTATGGTCGATGAAGTGCCGGTCGAGTTCGAGGATGCAGTCGAGCAGGCCGCCGACGAGTGCCCGGTCGAAGCGATCATCGTCGAAGACTGACGCTCTGCCGGCCGGATGAACCTGATGCTGCTGCGAAGCTTCGCAACGTTGTGGGGCGTGACACTAGCAGAGTGCTGTTATGCGCCGAGCAAGTGAACGAGGTTTATTATGAAAAGCAGCGGTATCCTCCGTCTATTATCACTATGAAGATGTCAGATCAACCAACCCACCAAGTGTTCTGCTCTGTCCGCCTGAACATACAGGCGAATATCATCATTCCTGTATAGTGGTTCTATTGCGATAGTTCTCTACCCCTGTCTCTGGCCCTGATTATGCCTGCAACAATAGCTTCGGGCATTTGATGCTCAGCGAAGACCTTCAGTGCCGCCTCGGTCGTGCCGCCGGGGCTGGTCACCTTGCGCCTCAGCTCCGCGGGGCTCTCGCCTTTACCGTCGGCCTCGATAGCGAGCATAGCAGCGCCTTTCGCTGTCTGTAGGACGAGGTCTTTTGCGATATCGGGAGCCAGGCCAAGCTCGACGCCCGCTGCGATCATTTGTTCCATCAACAGGAAATAATAAGCCGGCCCGCTGCCGCTAACCGCTGTCACAGCATCGATCAGGTCTTCATCATCATCAACAACGACGACTTTGCCAACCGATGCGAATATTGACCGTACCTTGTCCACCATACCCCTCGCTTGCTCGTTGGCGTACAGCGCACTGGCGCCTTCTCCGATCAGCGCTGGTGTATTGGGCATGACGCGAACGATTGCCATATCGCCCAAAATCCCCGCAATCCTCTCGATCTTGACCCCCGCGGCGATCGAAATCACTAACTTGTTACTCGTGACGGCCTCCCTGATGCTCTCAAGCGCCTCGGCCATAACCTGTGGTTTGACGCTGAGCACAACCGTATCGGCCTTAACTGCAAGCTCGGCGTTCTCTTGAACAATCGTAACCGAGTATTGCCTGGCCAGATAATCTAACCGCTCGGTCCGGACATCGCTCACCAGCACATTGGCGGATTCGTACACGCCTGCCGAGATAATGCCCTTTATCAGGGCCTCGGCCATATTCCCGCTGCCCACAAAGCCGATGGTCTCCATATGATTTTTCTCCTTGTCCCGAACTGATTGTGACCTTACAATTGTGAAAGAATACTGCCCGATCTGAATATAGAGACCCATAGGGAGAAATGCAATGCAAAAGAAGGTGGACTACGGCGACGCAATCAAGACAAAATACCCCGAACAGGTTGTCATCGTCATCGCCAAAGACAGAAATGGCAAGGCCAATCCCATCACGCTTGGCTGGACCATGATCGTCTCAGGCCAGCCGCCCATGATGGCCATTGCCGTCGCCAAGACACATTACTCTGTCGAGGCCATCGAACATTCCCGCTGCTTCACAGTGGCCTATCCATCGACCGAGATGGCCGAGACTACTCTGTTCTTCGGTTCCAACTCAGGTCGCGATATCGACAAGTTCGCCGAATTCAAATGCGAAATCCAGCCCGCCCAGGAGATCGATTCGCTCCTGCTCGCCGACGCCGTAGCCAATTTCGAGTGCAACCTCGAATCGCAAATGATCGCAGGCGACCACGTAATCTACGTTGCCGAAATCGTCGCTGCCCACACCAACACAGAACCCGCAAAACGCCTATATGTAACCGACCCCAACCACAAGCTCGGCGGCGTCTCTTGAGAGCAACTGCAGTTCACGTTTATAGGTAGCATAAATTGGCAAGCGCCTTGCCATGTCGAGTCCCGGCGTGCCGGGAATGCAATCGGGACACAGTTGAGACATCAGCAAATATGAATTACACTCCTTAGGAGGTTTTAAATAAAACATCCTCTTGAACTTTTACTATTCTGTACCCTCTTTGTTACCCCTCGTTCTCCCCCTTATCATTGTTCTCTCATCTTCCCCGTCATTTTCGCTCCCACATTGTCATTCCCGCACCCACACTGTCATTCCCGCGAAGGCGGGAATCCATCCTACCTTATCACATGCGACCAAGCCTGATATTTGTTTATCCCGGATTTCATTTCTTCGAGCATCTGCCGGGTCCTTTGAGCATTCTCACCTGGGTATCTTTCAATAATCAGTTCATACACCTCGCGCGCCTTGTCATACTGCCCGAGCTTGCAGCATGTAGGATAGACTTCAGTCCATGCTGCTCTCCCATTTATATATTCATTTTTGCACGTTCATCCAATCCTTACATCGCAACAACACATTTTGACAAAACGACATTAAGCGAATAGATGTCTCGGCAGTAGATCCCTGTTTCCAATCCTTGAATATCCCGCTTGTCGAACCCGCCGAAAGATTGAAGTTTGTTATCTCACCATTCGTTACGCTTACGTGTCTGACCAGCGCAATTGTACCTAAGCTGCGTTCTTTATAAGCTCCAAACACTGTATACGAGCCCGAAGCCAGCCCCGACAGTTCGAATTTACCGTTTTCGTCTGTTTTGCCTATACCCGCAGTATCACCGCTCGAATCGATCGCACAAACCATACAATCCCCCAAAGGTGTGGATCCATCCGATTTGGTTATGATGCCTGTAATTTTACCGTCGATCCCCGCAAAATTGATATTCGATGTCGTCTGTCCTTTTGTAACTATCACGTTCTTGTGGTCTGCAAACGAGCAATCTTCATCGTTTGCAGAGACCGTATAAGTCCCCGAAGCAAGCTTCCCAATTTTGTAAGAACCGTTCGCATCGGTCATTTCGAGCCTTGAGAATCCACTCGAATCTTCTGCCATTACTATAACATCCTCAACAGAAGTAACACCGTCGGACTTCGTCACGACCCCTGATATCGAGCCTTCTCCTTCGAGTGTGATATCCAGTTTAATCGAACCATTTTCAGGAACCTCAACTCCTTTCTCGATCCTTTCCTGATAGCCATCGACACTAACGTGCAAATCGTAAGTCCCGGCTGGTAAATCCCCAATTGCATACGAACCGTCTTTCATTGAAACGTCGCCTTTAACGTATTCATCTCCTGAATACAACAGCACCGTCGCATGCTTGACATTCTCTCCATTTTCATTTAGCACTCGCCCGTGTATGGGAGCTGTATCACGGTTTGTGAAACGGCGCATTAATTCATTCATTTCAGGCACGGAATAATGGCTCTTTCTCTTGGATATTTCGCTCTGGTATTTTTTCTCTGATCCCGACTTATTCAAGTCGTTTTCTGAAAGACCTGAAATGGCCTTATTGATACTCTTTGCTACGAATTCAGGAAACGTCCCAACCGACAAAGCCTTCTCATAGTTTTCGATAGCTTCGTCTTTTCGCCCACTTCTCTCGCAAATTATGCCGAGATTACGGTATGCAAATCCAACCATCGTACAGCCGGGATACTTATTGATGACGGATTTATAGGCCTCTTCTGCTGCCGCATTCGCATTAGTCCCATTCGCATCAGATTCTTCGCCCATTGCCTCCAAACAAGAGGCCACTTGAAACTGGGTCTCTCCCGCATACCTGTAGTCAGGCCATCTCTCCAAAACCACCTTATAGCATCTGGCTGCTTCTGCATACTGTCCCAGATTTCGGTGGGTGTGACCTGAGAAGTGATACGTATTAGCCAGCATCTCCGAATCCACTTCATGAGATTCTGCAAACTTCATCAGTGATGCCCACACATCAATAGTCCCATCCTGCAATACTTTCCATTTATCAAGCTGGTTCTTGAATTGTATTCTCCCAGCCTCTTGATAATAGGCATACCCGATATCGAATAGGGCCTGGGATGTGCCAGAAATATTTTCCTCTGCATTCGCAAGCAATCTGCCTGTGATATCTTTAGCCCCCTGTAAATCGTCGGCAGCAATACAAGCTCGCGCCAGCCCCGCATAAGACTGTTTTGCCGCAGTACTTTTTGGCTCTCGATCGATCACATACCTGTACAGCTCCCTGGCTTTTTCGTAATCCTTGGTATTCAAATAGCACTTCGCTACCTGAACCAAAGCGTCGTTCACCCGATCATCCTTGGAATAATCGTTCAATAGCTTCTCTATATTCTCTCTTGCTGTATCGCTCTCACCTGCATACATATCAGCTATCGCCAACCCCGTAACAAGCCAGATCGCATCTGCACGCCCAGGTTTTTCCTGAAGTATCTGTGCGTAGATTTCCCTGACATTCTTCACCTGTCCGTACTTGTAACAACTCCGGGCGATCTCATAAATCGCGTATGGCAATTGCTCGTGCTGGCCGTACTCGCCTAAAATCTGTTCGACCGCACCTTTAGCCTCATGCTGCTTATCTGCCTGAGAAGCTAGCGCCGCCGCCAATTTCCGGCGTACTTCGAACTTCCTCTCGCCTTCGCTCTTTCTGAGCAACTCCAGATAAATCTGCTCAGCTTCAGCGAACTGCTTATTTGTGCATAACTTCCAGCCCTTCTTAAGCTGCGTCGCAAAATTACCAGCCGCTAAGCCATGAACCGTGCACAGCAACACCATCGCTATAGAAAGAAAAAATTGTTTCCTCAACATAATGCTCACCTCCTGATAATTTGCATAAATACCGCAATTATTCCAATTTATATAACGTTCTATTATA
>CAZYMD010000119.1:0-16424 GCA_964649005.1 uncultured Pirellulales bacterium | reverse complement strand
TCGTTGTCGGTTTGCCTTCCCGATAGCCCGCTCACTTTACCGATCGCGGGCAATCTGATATCGCGTACGAAGTCGCCGTCGGTAGTGAATAGCTTGAGCAGATGATGCACATCCTGCATATACACGAGGACCAATTGTCGGCCGATGAAGGCTGCTCCGTCAATTACATCATCACTATGAGGTACTATTGTGCGCCAATTGTCAGGCTTCGGATTCTCAACATCGATAGCAATGATCCTGCCGTGTGTCGCGTCGAGATCCGTATTAAAATAAAAGACTGAGCCTACATTGCCCACAAACGCATATTTCGCATCAGCCTTATCGAGCAGTCTTACAAAGGGCTTGTCACTCTCTACTTCTCGATAGTAAATGCGGTTCTTTGTATCTGTCCCATGATATACATCCAGTATCAGGTATTTCCCGTCCTCGGTTATCATCGGAGCGAATCCAAGCTCCTTATTGTCTGGGCGTTCGTAAACCAGCACATCTTTTGCCTGTGATGTTCCGAGTTTGTGCCAGTAGACCCGGCAATAATTCAACCTGTCTTCCGGCGCGACAGTGTTGGGATCGGGAAAACGATTGTAGTAGAAACCGCTAGTATCGTGCTTCCATGCCAATGACGTGAATCGGCACCATTTAAGAACCTCCTCATAGTCTCGGCCTGTGTCCACGTTCCTGATTTTGACCTCTTGCTCATCACTTCCGCTGCGAGAAAGGCCATAAGCAATCAGTTTGCCATCTTCACTGGTCGCTGTTGTATTTACGGCAACAGTTCCGTCCTCGCTGAGCAAATTTGGGTTGATTACTATGCTCGCTTCACCATCCAGGCTGTTCTGAACGTACAAAACTGATTGATTCTGCAATCCATCGTTCTTCCAGAAGAAATAGCGTCCGCCTCGCTTGTATGGAGCCGAATATCGCTCATAGTCCCAAAGCTCGGCCAATCTCTCTTTGATTTTCACCCCTGAGATAGCAGAATCGAGATATTGAGCTGTTAGATTGTTTTGTTTCTTGACCCATGTCCTGGTTTCGGATGATTCGGCGTCTTCCAGCCATCTATATGGGTCCGCTACTGTCAATCCATGATAGATGTCTTTTGTTGAGGCCTTGTGAGCCTTAGGATAGGCTAACTTGCCCTCGGAGACATACTCCTGCCTGCAACCTGCACAACAGAAGATGCAGAAAAGCACGCTGAATGTGAATACTCGCAGATTTCTCATGCTAACAGTCCCTTCGATTCGAAACAGAGAAGTTTGTGTGAAACCTGTATTGAATGGGAAGCTGGAGACCCTTGTCAATTGTCAATCGCGTGAATTTGCGAAATTATGTTGCAATTCTGTGTTTTTGGCGTTATTATTCGGCATATACGAGCCCCAGCAGGGACTGTAGCCAGGGCCGGGATGTTGGCAAAATATGGACGAGCCAGGCGGAAAAGGCAATAGGAATGGTGATGTTGCGGTGAGCAAAGCCGCGGTGGACCACTACGTTGATCGGTTGAGCGATGAGCATCGCATGCTGGTTATCCTAAAACACCAGCTTTATGGTGGATCATGGGAACCGATGCTTGACGACCTCCAGAATCGCCTCGCAGGAAAGCCCTATATCTTCAAGCTTGCCAATAGAATTAAGGATGATATGGACCGCATTGAAGAAATGCGACAGTTTGAATCGGAGTACAATATCGATCTGGCCGACTATGTAGAGCTGCTATGAAACGCTTCAATGAGGGTGAGAACGTGCCGACGGCCTTATGTGTCCGGACCGGTAGACATTGGAAACTTACAAGAAATTAGAATGCACAAGCCATCGAGTTGGTGATATGGCTTTGACGCATCATTCGTGATAGGGAGGATAGGGCAATGCTCAGAACCGCAAAGCTTACATTGATCCTGCTAATGGGAGGCTTGGTGTTTGCTATTGCCTCGTCGAGTTTCAGCGCCGAGGCGGATTCGCTACCGGTTTCGCCCGAGTTGCTTAAACATGCCGGGCTTAAAATCGTGTGGGAGGGGAAACTGCCAATGAGGAATTCCGAAAGCCTCAGGCGGCTTTTTTTCATCGGTGACAAACTCTACGGGCTCTCGAATAAAAACTACATGACATCAATGGACATATCTACTGGAAAGACAGTCTTCGCTACGCAGGTCGCGCCCAAAGGCGTCACTATCGGCCGGATGATACTGCACGAAGGTGTTCTTCTGACGGCTCATGGCGGCAGCGTTGTTATGATCGATCCCAAGAGCGGGGATAGGCTTAGAACCAGCCGGATGGACTATGACGTTGTGTGCCCGCCTGGAGCGAACAGTTCATTCCTTTATCTTAGCGGTGATGACAACCGTCTTCACGTTCTGCGTGCTGAAGACAGAGTCGAGATATTCGAAGTGGCCGACGATAACCAGTCGAAGATCACCTCGATATTGGCTGACGACAGTTCGGTTATTTTTGCCACGGATGCCGGAAACGTTGTAAGCATGCTTCCGGACAGAGCAAAGCGGCTCTGGAAATTTGACGCAGCAGACTCTATCGTTGGTTCTATGGTCAGGGACGGCAGCTCGTTGTTCTTTGCGAGCAATGACACAAATGTCTATCGTCTTAACATTACCGGCTCCGGCAACCGGGCCTTCGTCTGGAAACATCAGGTCCCGGGCATCCCTGAAAATGAACCTCGCGTGACACGATCTGTTGTTTACCAGGCTGTGCGCGGCAAAGGTGTTGTTGCGATTGAAATAAGCAGCGCCAGACAATTATGGATATTGCCCGACGGCGCTGAATTCCTTGCTGAGAGAGGGAACCTTGCCTATGTCCTGACGCACCACAATACGTTGGCGGTCATGGA
This sequence comes from uncultured Pirellulales bacterium, assembly GCA_964649005.1. Lineage (GTDB taxonomy): Bacteria > Planctomycetota > Phycisphaerae > Sedimentisphaerales > Anaerobacaceae > CAZGMJ01. Next base: position 13,591 of record CAZYMD010000119.1, on the reverse strand, counting down.
CAATGGTGCTGGCAGGAAACTTTACGAGGTCAATTTTGCCGCAGTATCGATGTCCGCTCCCAATGTGATTGATTCGAATATCTACGTTGGCGGCGAGTCGGGCTGGGTGATGTGTCTACAGCCAGTGCGGTAGACAATCTGATAATATGGTTTCATAAAATTACAGGAGAAGGAGTTCCGATGGACATCAAGATCAAAACAGCGTTGATCAGTGTCTCCGACAAAACAGGAGTCGTTGAGTTTGCAAAGAAACTTAGCGGTATGGGTGTTAGTATCATCAGTACCGGCGGCACCGCAAAGAAGCTAACTGAGGCGGGGCTGGAAGTCATCGGTATCGAGGATGTAACCGGTTTTCCCGAAATGATGGACGGTCGAGTCAAAACCCTCCATCCTAAAATACACGGCGGGCTGCTTGGTCTTCGTAACAAATCCAGCCATTCCAAGGCTATGAAGGAACATGGCATTGAGCCGATAGATATGGTCTGCGTGAATCTTTATCCGTTTGAGCAGACCGTTGCAAAGCCTGACTGCACGCTTGAAGATGCAATAGAGAACATCGATATCGGCGGGCCCAGCATGGTTCGTTCCGGCGCCAAGAACCATAAGTTCGTGACTGTCGTAACGCAGTCGGAGCAGTACGACGTAGTTATTGAGGAAATGCAGAACAATGCCGGTGCTGTCAGCGAGAAACTGCGTGTGGAGTTTGCCCGCGTAGCTTTCGGCCTTACAGCCTCTTATGATGCAGCAATAGCTAAATACCTTAACAGTAAAGCGGGTGTCGAGTATCCAGAGACTGTCTCGATAGCATGTGCGAAGGCGGCCTCTCTCCGTTATGGCGAGAATCCCCACCAGACAGCAGCTTTCTACAAGCTTCCCCCAAGTAATGAAACATCCATCAGCAGCGGTCGTGTACTGGAAGGCGGCACACCGATCAGCTTCAATAATCTTATGGACACAAACGCCGCGTTCGAGCTCGTCAAAGAATTCGATGGGCCCGCCGCTGTCGTCGTAAAGCATATGAATCCCTGTGGATGTGCTATCGATGATGACATTTGTGAGGCTTACCGCAAGGCCTATGAATGTGACGTCGTAAGTGCGTTTGGCGGCATTGTCGCTCTGAATCGCAGGATCAACGTCGAGCTTGCACAGACCATCATGGAGTCTTACAGCAGGTTTGGAAAGGCCAGGGGAGCGGGGGGATTCTTTGCAGAGGTTATCATCGCTCCAGAATTTGAAGCTGAAGCCGTCGAAATCATTCGCACCTTAAAAGCATGGGGCGGCAGGGTTCGATTGATCGAGACCGGTCCTATTGATAGAACAAGAATCGATCGCGATGAATACGATGTTCGTTGCGTTGTTGGCGGTCTCCTGCTTCAGAAAAGAGATATGGTGGGCTGGGAGCCCGATCTGCTTACATATCCCACAAAGAAAAAACCAACCCCCGAACAGCTTGCAGACCTGCGCATAGCCTGGCTCGCATCAAAGCATACAAAGAGCAATACTATTGTCCTGGCGAAGAACAAGAGAATCGTCGGAGTCGGCGCCGGGCAGATGAATCGTGTCGAGTCGGGCCTTATCGCTTTCAGGCATGCCGGCGACGAGGCAAAAGGCTCCGTTATGGCTTCAGACGCGTTCTTCCCATTCCCTGACAACATTGACAATGCCGCGAATGCAGGTATCGCCGCCATAGCTCAGCCGGGCGGCTCCAAGAAAGACGATGAAGTTATCGCTGCCGCTGATAAACATGGCATTGCGATGGTCTTTACGGGCAAGCGCCACTTCAAGCATTGATAACGACAAATAATTACTTTAATGGTCTATCGCCCGTCGCTTGGTCGCTCGAGTAGGGAATCGAGGCCGGTGACGGAGAGGTTCTCGCCCACGATGACGTGTTCCGAATCGGTCAGAATCAGCCAGGGGAGCGACTGAACGCCCAGGGTCTTCCGTAATTTGGTGGGATCGTCATCACAGCGGGCTACATGGAAACGCTCGTCATATATGCCGGCCCCGCCAGGGGCATCCGACAGCGGAACGACTACCGTCGCGACATCGTGTTGACTCAGCAGCGCGGCGCGGTCGGCCAGTTGCCTCAGACAATGCCGCGACGGACGCTGCTGGTGATCGATCAGACACAAGAGAATCGCTTTGCCCGCGCAGCGATCGCTCATGCCGGACAGGCCCAACCGGTCCCAATCGGGCAGAGGCGTGCCCACCAGATACCTGGCGTATTCGAGCGTCTGGCCCAACATGATGCGCACGTTACGTTCGCCACCATCGGTCTGGGTATGACCCCATGTCCGCGGTGCTTCAGAAGAGACACTGCTGAGTTTTGCAGGTCCAGTGCAGAGCCCCTCCAGGCAGAACCGGCCGTTACGGTCGGCAAGGGTGAGGCGATAGGGTTGTTTGGCATCCTCCATGCGGGGTTTGGGGGTCTGTACCAAAGCACCGGAGACGGGAGTGCCATTGGTGTCGACGACGATGCCTGAGATGACCTGGTCGGCTGGTTTCAGGACGATCGGCTCCAATTTAATCAGCTTGTCCACGGGGCCATCAGGACGTATTGGACTTACAGAGTTACCATTGTAGCCAGAGGCGTAAGCGGCCACGGCGTAGTACTCCAGGTCGGATTGATTTGCAAGCAAGGCCTTGAAATGGTAGGCTCCATTGGCATCGGTGACGCACGTGCTGACTGCAGAGTCTAAAAGACTTGGAAAACGGTTGGTCTCGCCCAGAAGCAGTTCCACGTGTGCCCCCGGTAGCGCGGAGCCATTGGGATCTACAACGCGCCCCGTGAGGGCATAGGCCGGCTTCAATACAATCTCTTCGTTTGAATGGTGATTGCCTTTTGAGCAATTCAACATGACAATGGCCGCCTGGCCCGATGCCTCGTCTCGGGCGGCAACCAGTTGCCTGGTCGGTTTCCCTATAGAGTAAGACGTATTTTCAAACTGCCCCTTGGCGTCTGTGTATGCACAATTGCACCATGGCCAGAGATGTATGGAAACATTCGGCTGCGGCTGACCAGCGGTATTGACCACAGTTGCGGAAACCTTAACGGCCCTACAATTCAAACCAAACTCTTTGCGACAAACCTGCCCTTGGGATAATTGAACCTTTGCGGGTGTTTTGAGGGTCGCGAACGTGACGTGTCCCTCCTTGATGCCGGAGAGATCGTACTTCCCAGCAGGCAAACGAAAACAAACGCATCCATCGGCATCGGTGACACCGTGGCGTGTGTGCCGGTCTGATCCGACCGTAATGCGTGCGGTCTCCAACAACGTATCGGAGGTCATATCACGTGCGACAATCTCCAGGGTTGCCCCTCGATTGACCTCCAGCGTGATATTGTCCAGAGTCTTTCCGCTCTCGACCGCCACAACCGGCATGTCGTCGAACCACTGCTGCTCTTTTCCCTCAATCGCGGCCACCTGTAAGGCATACGCCCCCGGCCTCAGACCCGTCAAGGCGAAACGCCCATCCGCATCTACCGGCACGGGGTCGTGATAATAATCCCGTCCTGGGCGGTTATGGGGCCGGGCCAAGACGGCTAAACCGGAGACCGGCTTCTTAGTACCCTTTTCGACCACACATCCTTCGATGCGCGCTGCGGGCGGCAACGTGATGTGAATGTCCGTCTGACCGACGTGATATTGTTCGCCCTCCTCCAGGCCGAAATCGCAGAAGGTCCAGATGGGGGGGCGTCCCGGCGCGTCGATCCTGAAGTCCACCGTGGTATCGGCAGGCATGTTCTCGAAGAGAAACCTTCCGTTATGGTCCGTGGTTGTGACATGCCAGCTTTCGTCGCCTGGAAAGAACAGACCACGCGCCCTATAGCGGTAGCGAACCATGGGCTCATTCTTTAGGAAGAGTCTCACTTGAGCCCCGGCTATAGGGCGGCCCTTCTCGTCGGTGAGAATCCCGCCCAACGGTTGCGGCCTACCCAACTGAACGATGGCAGGTATCTCAGTATGCGCACGCGCCCATCCCAACAAGGTCTTGTGAGCTACAACGTAGCAATCCTGGCCTGGTGTCCAGGTACCGGTCCGATCCTCAGTCTCGAATTGGCCTTCCGTAGACGTCTTCGTCTCGGCTAACATGATGCACACCAACCGGCCCAGAGGCTCCTGCCTGGTCTCCTGGTAGACCATGACCGCTGCGTCTGGCACCGGACGTCCAGTGTGGTCGAGTACGACCCCGTGAAAATGGGCCGGGTTCTCCGCGGCTGCCGTAGCCAAACTCCCCAATGACATCAACGCCATCAACAAAATGGCTACAAGACGTGTCGCTCTTCTTCGTACCATTGATAGTTCCCTTATAAAAATAGACGTATCTTACCGGTTCCACCGTCTCCCTCGTATGATCCGGGATTTCCCATTTGCCTTCATAATCGGTGCTCCTGTACGCCACACTGTTAATAATACCGCAATAAGGGGCGCGATTTCAACACGTCTGGTCATCAACTTGGTCAAGTCGGGATTTCCCATTTGAATTCCATAATCGGTTCTCCTGTAGTTCACAAGCCCAATAATACAAAGATTTCACCGCAATCTGAAGATAATCCCAGCAGGTTGAGTATGTTGTGCCGAAAAAAACGCCAAAGAGCCGCGTTTCAATATGCTGAGACGCCGGTTGTGTTTCCTGCGAGTCTTTGAATCAGTCAGCTCCAATTACTACGACCATTGGCTCTTGAAGGTTTGCTTCCATCGCTCGCACTTCGTTAAATCTCCGTTCTGTATTTTCGAGAGCCTGTTTGGCCACCCGTATCCGTGCCGCTTGCGGATCGAATCTCGACGCCAATGATAGTTGATCGTCGAGTTCCACAAGCTGCTGGTTGATGATTTGCATAACCGCTTGCCTTTCTTCAGCGTCGATTGACAAATTTGTTAGCTCGTCATTGAGTCTTGCCAACTGATCTCCACCGGTCTGCAACTGCAGTTCCTGCTGGCGCTTGGCCATCTCCATCCTGGCGCGGGCGAGTTTCTCTCTTGCCTGGGAAATATCACTCATGCTGGCTTGGCCACTTTTGTGAAGTTGCTCGGTTCTGGCAACGAGATCTTCGCTCATGTTCACGATCTGCATAAGTTCGGCTGTGATCTCATCTTTCGCGGCTTTATTCTGTATCATCACGCTGTTACGATCAATGCGCTTGATGATTGCCTCCCTACGAGCCTCTTGCCCGGCCAGTTCCATCTCGATCTGCTGTTTGTCACGGAGCAGATCGCGCTTCTGGCTCGTAAGATAGGCAGTGTCAACTTCTGGCTGTGATATTGCCTGTTCGGGCCTCTTGTTGGGGATAGTGATGATCTCCCCTTCGATTTGATAGCCAAGGCCTTCGTCATCAGGGTCGCTGACGGCCCTAAGCAACAGTTCCAATCCTTTGCCAAGCGTTACTTTCGATGGGCCTTCTATATTAACGGGAGTTGTCTGCTCAATCTCTGCATTACCGTACAGCTCACGCCACATCACGACAATGTTCAGAGGAGGATCGACGGATCTCTTTAATATCTGTATCGCTTCCTCAAACGGATGCTCTGGACCTATTGATGAAAGATCAACAACCTCCTGCTCAAGACGTTCTCTTATTTCATAGTCACCTGGGATAACACCCATGGCTGTATCCAACTCCTCCTGCGCGTTATACAGTCGTCCTTCCGCCCGATTAAGCACATTGTTGTGAAAGTTAGACAAATAGTTTCCATAGGTCTTTGCAAGAACGCTCTGCAGGTTCTCCACAAGTACGTTCATAAATTCCTTCGCTACTGGTACGGGTGCTTCTTCAAGCAGATCCACAGTAAGCTGAAACAGCAAACTCTGCTGCTTGCCCGCCACTGGGGTAGAACGCCTGGTAGCAGAAGCTCCCGACATGCCAGAAGTGGAATAAGAGGTTGATATTCTCCTGCTGGTTGTGCCATATGTTGTGCCATATATTGGTTTAGAGCTTACCGTTATTGAACTGGTAGTCCTGCCTGGTCTTGTTCTCGAAGATCGCTGCGCTGTTGTATTTCCCGGCATGCTCGCTGCTGGTGCAGTGCTACGCGTTGAAGGCAGATTCGATGTTTGATATGTCGCAACTGGCTGTGGAGCTTCTGGAACGCCCAGTCCTGGCGGTGTTGGCATGGGGGCGGCCTCGCCTCTTGGCCTCATCATATCCATCTCACGAATCCCTGTGTCAAGCTCATGTTCCCGCATGCGGACCTCGCCTTCGGCCAAATCGAGCAGGTGGGCCTCTCTTCTCAGCCTCCCATCCATAAATCCGCCAGAAACAGGGACTTCTTCTACGCTAAAACAGTCTATCGCATCAGCAACAGACAGCTCAATTACTTTAGCGGCTTTTCCTACTACAGCCGAGGTTCTCATCAGATATTCGATTGTATCGATATTGAGCGGAAATACCTCCGGATTACAGGTCACCTTAACCAGACAGCTCGCAGATCGCGTGTTCGATATTTCCTTAACCTCTGCTGGTTGGCCAGCCTGATTTTCAACGCCCACAGCCGTAAGGCCAAACAATATTGCGATCAGCAGGATGATTGTGAATTCTTTGGTTCGCATGTTCTGTCTCCTTCAATATCTGTCGTGTCAAGTTTCTTGCCTTGCCTTATTTCTTCGATTCGCTGCTGCGAAAGTGTTGCCCATCGGCTCTCGCCGAACAGCTTGATTACCTGTTCGTATGCCTCGATAGCTCCCTCGGCGTCTCCAAGCTCGCTGAGCAGTCTGCCCGCGCGATAGTAGAGGATAAACGCGGTCCTGTCGACCTGCTTGTGGACCTCCTCCATAGGATCACCCATACTCGCGAATTGTGTTTTAACCTGGGCCAGTTGACGCTGCTCGCGTTCATTCCGTAACACTTCCTGCACCAGGCTGACAGCAGCATCCGTCCTCGCCCGAAGCTCCGCCACCTCGGCCTGCAATGCCGCAATCCTGTCTTGCTCGGGATTGCTTTTCGGCTTGGGCGATTCGCCCATGAAGCATACAGCCATAATGATGGCCGCCGCGATAGCTGTTGGAACACATGCAGCTACTATCCTTCGCCTTCGCAAGCGTCCTCGCAATCGCGCCAGGCTCACATGGGTTGTGGCAGGCGTTTTAGCCTGGCGATCCACCGCCTGCAATAATTCCTGTAAACGTTCATCATTCATAAGTCGTTCTCATCTACTATTCCGGCCAGATTCTCTTTCAGCAGCTTTCTGGCCCGGCTCAATCGTACCTGCAACGTATTTCTGCTGATCCCCAAAATTTGCGAAATATCATCGGTTTCGAGTTCCTGCAAGTACCTAAGTACTACCGGCTCGCGATACCTGCCAGGAAGACGCTTGACGGCGGATCGGACATGCTTCAAGGTTTCGATATCCAGAGCGTGTTTCTCTGCGTCTTGGCTCTGTCCTGAACCATCCCTGTCGGGGACGGCCGAGAGCCGCTTCAGACTGAGCATCCGCTTGTATCGATGCGTTCGGCACTTGTTTATTGTTATTGTAAAGAGCCACGTTCTCAGGCTGCATTGCCCTTTAAACTTCTTGAGCCCTTTCAGGGCGGCGAGGAACACATCCTGAACTACGTCCTCAACGTCTTCGGACCAGCAGAGCAGACGATTTGCGAGCACCCCGATATCCGCTGAGTGCAATTCGATAATCTGCTCGAAAGCAGCTTCGTCGCCCCGGCTGAAACGCTCAACCAGAGCCTGCTCATCTGTCATTTCAGCCATGGCTACCATATTAGACTGAGATACCTCTAAGGACTTACAAAAAAACTACAAAACCACTCCCTTGCCAATGATGCGATATTCATAGTTCACAGCATGGTCCTTGATCTACGAAACACGATCCTTGATGTTTCATTACCAGACCAAAGCATGCTCTGAGGATGGGTTGATGAGTTGTAGCTGGAGTGTTAGTTGCCGGTTACTCGGTATTTTTTATTGTGTGAGTGGCTGGATTGCTGCCGAGCCTGCTGGTGCGAGTGCTCTGTTCGAGGCCTGTTCGGACAGTGAGGGGCTGGTAGAGTTCGGGCCGAGGCGACAGGACATGCTCAGTACGGCAGTTGATGTGATACGCGATACTGTCGCGGAGTACAGCCGCAAAGTGACTTGAATGAAACATTGAATCTGCTCAGTGAGTTAAAGCCGGACGCGTAAGCTACCTCCAGGATCTTCTTGTTCGTAGTCACCAGCATGCGCTGTGCGTGCTGTACGCGATGCTGGATAATGAAGTTGTTCAGCGTAATGCTGAATGTTCGCCTGAACAGGTCTCCGGCGTAATCCGGATGCAGGTTAACGGCACCGGCCACATCGGCGATATGAATTTGTTCTGTGTAGTTCTGTGCGACGAATTTCGCCATCGACTCAATCTTGCTGACATTCTGTGTGCCTACTGGCCTTGTACTGCGATGGTGAGACTGGTCAGGGTGTTGCGTATCGTTGTCTGAGAGATTGCCCGCGAGACGAAGCAGACGCGCCTTAATCTCAAGCAGTATGATCTCATGGAAACGCGTTGAGTTGCAGTTGATATCTCGATGCCACTGCTCGAACAGTGCTTTGTCTACATGCGACTGCGATGAATCGGGCTCCTGAATCAGCCGGCCACTCAGGATTCGCATGACGAGGTTCTCCGGCAGCGCCCAACTGAGCAGCCAAGGCAGAGGCAGGGTCAATACTGTATAGGAAGTAATATTCTCATATTCCACTATCTGATGCGGAGTGGTAGCCCAGAACAACGCGGGCCTGCCACCTTCAACGGTGGTTCGCTCGCCCCAGAAGAGATAGGTGAGCCGGCCCCGCTCGAGATAGTTCAATTCCACCTCGGTGTGCTTGTCGGGACGTGGCATTGGGGCGGGTTCCCAACGCTCACACGTGAAGCCGTATGGCGTAAATTCCGGGCGTCTCTGGTCAAACTGCGTCATGGAGATAGGAATACAACGAGTTATCGTGGGAATCAAGGAAGAATATGCTGTATTCTTATTATATTCTCAGCAATAGTTTCGTGGAACCGATCAGCGTTCTCTCTGCGAGTACTATGCAGAAAGTCGATTCCTGGTGATTCTGGCGTAGGGCAGAAAGTGAAAGTAAATCATGGTATGATAAGAACGCAGAGTTTTGTCCGTCAAAGGACCAGTGTGCAACGAGCGATCTGCATTGTCTCATTCCTGTTTGGGGCGGCTTGGTGCCTGATGAGTGTGGGGGCGGCGGCGGCTGATGCACCTGCGGCTAACTCGTTTGAGAAACCGCGTGTTATCGTCACAAGCGACGGGGAGATTGATGACCAGTGTTCGATGATTCGGTTCCTGCTCTATGCTAATGAATGGGATATCGAAGGTATTATCACATCGAGTTCACAATACCACTGGCAGGGACACAAATGGGCCGGGGATGACTGGATTGAGCCAGATCTGGATGCGTATGCACAGGTTTATCCAAACCTGGTGAAGCATGATGAGGGGTATCCGACGCCGGAATACCTGCGGGAGCGGACGCTCCTGGGTAACGTGAAGGCGGAAGGAGAGATGGAGGAAGTGACGGCGGGATCGCAGCATATCGTGAAGGTGCTGTTGGATAAGACGGACGATCAGCCGGTGTGGCTGCAAGCGTGGGGTGGAACGAACACGATTGCTCGGGCACTAAAGACGATCGAGGAGGAGCATCCGAAGAGGATGGCTGAGGTGGCAAAGAAGGCGCGGTTCTTTTTTATCTGGGAGCAGGATTCGACCTATCAGGAATACATCCGGCCGCACTGGGGCAAGTATGAGATTCCGACGATCATTTCTGACCAGTTCGAGGCGATCGCGTATCGGTGGGATCAGATTCTGCCCAAGGAAATGCAAAAATATTTCGTCGGAGCGTGGATGAAGGAACACATATTACGGAACCACGGCCCCCTGTGTGCATTGTATAAAGCCAAGGAGAATGGGGATTTCCGGTCGGAGGGGGATTCGCCGGCGTTTCTGCATACGATCATGACGGGATTGCGGAACACGGAGTCGCCAGACTGGGGCGGATGGGGCGGTCGTTATGTGCGGGTTCGGAAGAACACGTGGCTCGATCCTGTGCCGGTGGCGGGGTATGCGTATCCGAAGGGGCGATGGTATTCGAGTTCGGCGTGGGGGCGAAATAGCTTGCGGAAGGGGACGACGACAACCGCGGAGCAGCGTCAGGAGTATTTCAAGCCGATGTGGCGGTGGACGGATGCGCTGCAAAACGATTTTGCGTCGCGGGCCGACTGGTGCGTGAAGCCCTATGATCAAGCCAACCACCCGCCTGTAGTCAAACTGGCCCATGCCCTGGACCTGAAGGTTCGGCCCGGACAGAAGGTGGCACTGAGCGCAAGCGGAACCACGGATCCCGACGGCGACGCATTGACCTACCGATGGTGGCAGTATCAGCAGGCGGATACCTACGAGGGAGCCATTGACATAGTAAATGCCAGGAAACAAAACGCCTCATTTACAGTGCCCGGCCATGGCGGCAAAGGGAAGACCATCCACATTATCTGCGAGGTAACCGATGCCGGCACGCCGGCGTTGACGCGCTACCAACGTGTGGTCGTTGAGATTGAGTAGCACAATATAGGGTCAAACAGCTAAATCGAATCAATTGACCAGGGAGGTGACAATGAAGTCGGCAAGGTTTACGGGATCAATAGTGTTGGCCGTATCAATATTAGGTTGCGCCGGCGTGCTTCACGCCCGGCAATTGGCATTTCCTACTGCCGAAGGATACGGGAAGTACACTGTGGGTGGGCGCGGCGGCAAGGTCCTTGAAGTGACCAACCTCGATGCTTCTGGTGAAGGCAGCCTGCGTGCGGCGCTTGAAGCAAGAGGACCCAGGACCGTTGTCTTTAGGGTTTCAGGGACGATCGATGCGGATCTGAAAATTTCCAATGATTTTATCACCATAGCCGGGCAAACCGCACCTGGGGACGGTATTGCCATTAAAGGCACATTGGGTATCAGCGCCAACAACGTAATCATCCGGTATATACGCGTAAGAGCAGAAGGCCGTGGTGACGCCGTCTCGGGCCGATACAATAAGAATCTCATTTTCGACCATGTGTCAGCCAGTTGGAGCAGTGATGAAGTCTTTTCGATTTACCATGGCGAATACGTTACGATTCAATGGTGCATGATTACGGAAGCCTGTTCCGGCAGTCATAAGTTTGGCGGCATTTGGGGAAATAACCATAGCACCTACCATCACAACCTGTTTGCGCATAACTACGCTCGTAATCCTCGTATCGCTTCCGGTGCCGGATACAATGATGTCAGAAACAACGTGATATACAATTGGCGGAATGAAAGTGTCTATGGGGGTGAAGCACATCAACCAGGGAAATCGCAATTCAGTTCTTGCTCCACCAATGTGGTAGCCAATTATTTTAAGCCGGGACCTGGAACTGAATCCCAGCATAAGACGAGGATTTGTTCTCCCTGGTCGCGCAATGGCGCTGCTGATTATGGCGATTGGTATGTTGCCGACAATTATCTGGTGGGCAGTCCGGAAGTCACCGCAGATAATTGGAGAGGCGTATTTCCTCAGTATACGGGCCATATCCCTGTAGACTTGACCGCAATTCCAGGATTAAAGCTTAATGAACCATGGGCAGCCATGCCCATTAATCAACAAACCGCCGAAGATGCCTACCAAGCTGTTCTTAAATATGCGGGCTGTTCATTGCCCAATCGCGATGCTTTAGACGCACGTATTATGGAAGAAGTCCGTATCGGAACGGCGACTAAAGGTGATAATGGTTTTGTTGAGAATCCGATGGTCTCCGGGGGTTGGCCTGAACTGAAATCGCTTCCTGCCCCCGCAGATAGTGATCACGATGGTATGCCGGACGCCTGGGAGAAGGACAAGGGTCTTAATCCTAATGATGCTGCTGATGGGAACAAGGTAGCATCTGATGGCTACACGATGCTGGAGAAGTATCTGAACAGTATTAAATAATGAAAGAGATGTCGATGAGTAGACTCTTGTTAATCCTGTGTGCATGTTGCATTGCGACTGTCCAGGGGTTCGCGGCGGTGGAGAAACCTCGTATTATCGTTACAAGTGACGGAGAGATAGATGACGAATGTTCAATGATAAGGTTCCTGCTCTATTCAAATGAATTTGATATTGAGGGTATTGTAAAGACCAGCTCACAATATCATTGGCAGGGCCATAGTTGGGCGGGGGACGATTGGGAGAAGCCTATATTCGAGGCTTATGAAAAGGTGTACCCCAACCTTATTAAGCATGATCCCGGTTATCCAACACTAGAGTACCTGCAATCGATTACCAAGCTCGGCAACGTGAAATCTGAAGGTGAGATGACTTTGGAAACAGCGGGCTCTCAACACATTGTCGATGTCCTCCTGGATGAGACGGACAACCGGCCTATCTGGCTGCAAGCCTGGGGAGGCCCCAACGGCATCGCCAGAGCTTTGAAAACCATCGAGGAAAAAAATCCAGAAAAAATGGAGTACGTGGCCGGCAAAATACGCTTTTACTTTATCTGGGAACAGGATGGGACTTTTCAATCGTACATCCGGTCACACTGGGCGACGCCCTACAACATTCCGACCATCATTTCTGATCAGTTTATTACCTTTGGTTATTGGTGGCAGCGTTGGGATATGCCCAAGGATAAGGCGGCCTACTGCAGATCGCCATGGATGAAAGAAAACATATTTAAGAATAATGATCCTCTGTTAGCAATTTACAATAAGAAGACTAAGGAAAAGCTCAAAGGCAAGGAAGATTTTATAGGTGAGGGAGATTCACCATCCTTTATACATATGATCCCGACGGGATTGCGCAACCTGGAGTCTCCCGACTGGGGAGGATGGGGAGGACGCTATGTGCTAATTCGCGAAAGCACATGGCTTGATAAAGTAACGCAGGAAGGATACACCTATCCCAAAGGGCGATGGTACACAAAAACAGGCTGGGGAAGAAATTCTCTAAATGGCAATCAAGAAGCATTAACAGAGTATTTCAAACCGATATGGCGGTGGATTGATGTGATACAGAACGACTTCGCGGCTCGGGTGGACTGGTGCACAAAATCGTATGCAGAAGCCAATCACCAGCCGGTGGTAAAGCTGGCGCATGCTCTGGATCTTAAGGCGAAACCCGGAGCGACGGTAGTACTGAGTGCACAAGGCACGAGCGATCCAGATGGAAATACCTTGACATACAAATGGTGGCAATATGAAGAAGCTGATACCTACGATGGAGTGGTGGAAATCAAGGGCAGTGCAAAACAAGAGGCATCATTCACTGTGCCCAAGGATGCCGGCGAAGGGGTAACCATCCATATTATCTGTGAGGTTACGGATTCCGGTACGCCGCCATTGACCAGGTATCACAGGGTGGTTGTCGAGATTGAATAGCAGCGTCAAGAGTCAAATACACCAACAGGAATTTGAACAAAGGAGAAATCATGAAAATGGCAAACTTCACCAAAGCCGTCTTGGCACTTATCTTATTGATGAGTGTTGGGGGTACTGCCTATTCCCAGCAACTGGCATTCCCAACTGCCGAGGGCTACGGGAAGTACGCCGTGGGTGGGCGTGGTGGTGCCGTGTACGAAGTCAGGACTCTCAAGCCCTCCGGGCC
>CAZYMD010000118.1:0-16594 GCA_964649005.1 uncultured Pirellulales bacterium | reverse complement strand
AGGCGTTCCAATTAAACAATACGTAACGTATCACTTATTCGCAAAGACTATTCATAGCCGTCATGTAAAAAAGCTTTGCATTAGCTGGCACGTCTTATAATAAACTCCGGCATCTCCGGTTCCTATGAGCCTGCGCTTTCCTGCTCCGCGAAGTAGCTGCTCCGGGCGAATGGCGCCGACATCACCCATGAGAAGCCGAACTCGCCCGCTCTTTGCCCCCACCACTCGAATTTGTCCGGATGTATATACTCGACGACGTCGAGCGAATCTTTGGAGGGTTTAAGATACTGCCCGATGGTGAGTCTGTCGCAGCCGACCTCTCGCAGGTCGGCAAGGACCTGTTCGATCTCAGCGTCCGTCTCTCCCAGCCCGAGCATGATCGACGACTTCGTCTGGATTTCGCCATAGGCGTCCTTGGCCATCCGCAGCAAGCCCAGCGAAAGTCTGTAGTCTCCGCCTCGCCGGGCCACACTATACAATGAAGGAACTGTTTCGACGTTGTGCGCGAAAACGAAAGGCAGCGCCTCGGCGAGTATTCCGATAGCTTCGTTCTGACACTGGCGAAAGTCCGGCGTTAAAATCTCGAACTTCATTTCCGGACACTGCCTGCGAACTTCTGCAACGCAGTCACGAAAATGGCCTGAACCGCCGTCAGGTAGATCATCCCTATCGACACTGGTTATCACAAGGTACTTCAAACCCATCTGCTTTGCCATCTGTGCCAGTCGTGCGGGCTCCGCCGGGTCCGGCGGCTCCGGTTTGCCCGTTGCCACCGAGCAGAACTTGCAGTTTCTCGTGCACACGTTGCCAAGTATAAGAACCGTCGCTGTTCCCCTGGCCCAGCATTGGCCGCGATTAGGGCAGTTTGCATTGCTGCAAATCGTTTGGAGTCCGAGCGATTCGAGTATCTGCTCAGTATCGCGAAAGGCCTGATGTGCAGGCAAGGGTCTGCGCAACCACGGTGGCAGCCTGCCTTTCCTGCCGCAATCCGATTCTGGATTTGTCTGGGCTTCCCTACTCATCGTTCCGTACTCGATAAATGCCGTATCAACAACTCTGCCAGATGCTGCCTGGCGACGTTCATTGAAACCTTCGTGGATGTCTCCTCAAGCACGGATGTCATCCGCACGTTATCAAGCCCACAAGGTACGATCAGATCGAAGATGCTTAAGTCGTTGCAGATATTGATTGCCATACCGTGGTAAGTGATAAACCGCGATACGCGGACCCCAATCGAGGCGATTTTCTTATCACCAATCCACAGTCCGGGCGCGCCCTTATGTCTTTCAGCTATAACGCCAAATCGTTCGAGCAGTTCGATGCCGATAGCTTCGAGTTTGCGGATGTACTCATTGATACCGAGGCCCAATTGTCGCAGATCGAGTATAGGATAGAATACTAATTGCCCTGGATTGTGGGCGGTCGTCCCGCCTCCTCTTCTTATATCAACTACGTCGATGTTTCTGTTCGCCAGTTCCTGCCGACCAATCAGCAGCTTATTTGCGCTCTGCCGGGCGCCCAGCGTAATAGCAGGGGGGTGTTCGACAATCAGCACTGTATTCGGGATTTGCCCTTTGGTCTTCTCATCGCGCAAACGATGCTGCATTTCGAGAGCTTCTTGGTAATCGATAAGGCCACAGTCACGTACATTCAGAGGCAGCGAAACCGCGGGCTTTTGTGTATTAGCTTGTCGAATCGTATGTGTCATTAGTGTGATTCTTTCAGAGATGCGCCGTGTGCGGTACCTAACGCAACTTTCACAAACCTCGCTATGCTTCTCTACACTCCGATCATCTGCTCTAATATTTCCGCTGCATCCCGCACTACTTTGGGGCACACAGACCTAAAAAGACCTTCGTCAACCGCCTTTTGCACACCTTCATCTGAGGAGATGTCGCACCCAAGCAGGTCTTTGCAGCAAACAGAGTCGTTGCGTGCAGTGAATTCCTTCGCGAAAGTCTTAACCATCTCGTACGTCCTGAACTCCTGCTCGTTGTCACCAGCCTCCGTGCAGCCGTATTTTAGACCGATGACCATAAAGGCCCCGGTTACAGCCCCGCACGTTTCCCCCATACGCATTCCACCGCCGAAACCACACGCCACCTTCAGGGCCGTCTCGCGATCCACTCCATACTCAGGGCCGTATGTTGCAAAGATCGCCTGCGAGCAGTTGAACCTCTGTTCAAACAAATCAACAGCTTCCTGAACTTTGGGGCTCATAAAGGATTCTCCAGTGCGAAATTGCCAATCTTTTAACCACGAGGCGGATTATGAAGGCTCAGCCCGAACGCGTCTTCAGCCGCTTCCTTCAACACTTCAGAAACCGTCGGATGTGGGAAGCTCACCGAAGTAATCGGCTTGGTTGAGCCGATCAGTAGCCGCGCCGCTCCGGCTAATTCTGTAACAGTCGCACCGACCATCGTCACGCCCACGATCTTGTCCGTCGCATTGTCACGCACTACGTGAACCTCGCCGGTAGTCTCGTTGTGCGCCGCACTTCGCCCATTCGCCCGGAAAAACGACTTGCCAACTGTGACATCCAAGCCTTCCTGCTGGCACTTCTGCTCGTTCTTACCGACCGATGCAATCTCAGGGAACGTGTAAACTGCTCTTGGCACTAGACCGTAGTCGGGCACAGTCTCATTCCCACCCGTCGCATTGACCGCAGCTACTTCCGCTTCTGCGAATGCCCCATGCGCCAGGTACGTCGTACCCACCGCATCGCCAATCGCGTACACTCCCGGAGCGTTCGTTTCGAGCTTTTCGTTGACCGCTATCGCAGGCCCGTTCATCTCCAGACTCAAAGCTTCAACCGTTTCCGGATCGACAACTGCCTTCCTGCCCACAGAGATCAGCACTTTCTCCGCTTCAATCGCCTGACCGCTTTCGAGCTTCACCGTCGCTGGCGAGGTGCTCTTGTCGACTCCCGTAACCTTTTGCCCGGTAAGCGAATCTATCCCAAGCTTCTTGAATTCCCTTTGGATCAATTTCCCAACCCACTCATCCTCCATCGGGATAAGCCTGTCCAATGCCTCAACGATAGTAACCTTAGTTCCCATCGCTGCGTAAACACACGCCATCTCGCACCCAATCACACCGCCGCCAACAATCACCATCGACTGTGGCACCTCCGCCAGAGATAGCGTCTCGCTGCTGCTGATAACTGTCTGCCCATCAAATGGTATCGACGGAATCTCGATAGGTTGCGAGCCGGTCGCCAGGATAATCTTTTTCGCTTGCACCGCGACAGACCCGCTTTCAGCCTCGACCGTAATCCGCCCAGGCGCCGTAACCACTGCCCGCCCGGCTAATATCTTAATCTTGTTCGCCCCGATAAGCCCCGTCAGACCCTTGCGAAAACCGCCTACGACTGCGTCCTTCCTCGCCTGAATTTTTGGCCAGTTCGCAGTCGCTGTAGGTATATCGATACCCATCATCGCAGCATGCTTCGTCATAAGCAGCATATGGGCCGAAGCAAGCAGCGTCTTCGACGGGATGCACCCACAGTTCAAACACGTTCCGCCCATAAGCCCCTTCTCAGCGACCGCTACGGACGCCCCTCTCTGCGCACATCTTATCGCCGCGGCGTAACCGCCAGGCCCACTTCCAATGACTACTACGTCAAAGCTCTCTGCCATGATTCTCTGCCTCGTATTCTCAAAAAAACATGAAACCAGCCGCCATCATTGCGGCACGGATAGCCCGATAGTATATCACAACACCCCTCCAAAGCAACCCCGATCCCAATCGACCGGCAGGTAACACAACCTGTTGGCGGGGAAATATTTGCACTGGGGATTGAATTGAGGTATAAGGTCGTTTTCGGCGGGGTTTGGATTAGGGGGGATAGGTCTGTATATGTGAATTTGGCTTGATGAATTGTCTGTGAGGGGCAAGCAATGGGCGACGAGAAGAAGTACATCGCAGTTGATCTGGGCGCCGAGAGTGGCAGAGTTATGTTGGGGGTGGTTTCGGGTGAGAAGCTGATACTGCAAGAGGTTCGTCGGTTTGGCAACGGGCCAATCGAAGAGGCCGGGACGCTGCGATGGGATTTCGATAAGCTGATGGGCGAGATCAAGAAGGGTATCGGCGAGGCGGTCAGGCAGGCCGGGGGGGCTGTCGGCGGGATCGGTGTGGATAGCTGGGGGGTTGATTTTGGACTGCTGAATGCGGCCGGCGAACTGGTTGAGAAGCCCTATCATTATCGCGACAGCAGAACGAACGGGATGATGGACAAGGCTTTCGAGTTGATGCCAAAGCGGGATGTTTACGAGAATACAGGCTTGCAGTTCATGCAGCTCAACAGCGTTTACCAGTTATTGGCGGCGCGGATGGCTGGCTCAGAGGCTCTGGCGAAAACCGACAAGATGATATTTATTGCGGATTTGGTGAGCTACTTTTTGTGTGGCGAAAAGTTCGCGGAATACAGCCTGGCAAGCACATCGCAGATGATGGATATGCGAACGGGGCAGTGGTCCAAGGCGATATTCGAGAAACTTTCACTGCCTATGGATATTATGCCTGATGTGGTGCAGCCCGGGACGGTTGTGGGGCGGTTGAGCGAGGTTGTGCAAAAGGAGCTTGGGTGCGGCGCCATACCTGTGATTGCGATTGGCTCGCATGATACTGCCTCGGCGGTGGTCGGCGTGCCTGCGAAGGGGGGCAAGTGGGCGTATCTATCCAGCGGGACGTGGAGTTTGATGGGTGTTGAGATCCCCAAAGCTATTATAAACGACAAAACGTTCGGCTATGAATTCACGAACGAAGGCGGCGTCGACGGAACGATCAGACTGTTGAAGAATATCATGGGTTTGTGGCTGCTGCAGGAATGCAGGCGACAGTGGCAGCGGGATGGGGTGGAATTTTCATATGACGAGATTACGGCGATGGCGGAGAAGGCCGAGCCCTTTGCAGGGCATGTCAATCCTGACGAGAGCGATTTTTTGGCGCCCGGAGACATGCCCACCCGCATTAACGATTACCTTTCACGTACAGGACAAACACCGACGGATGACAAGGGACAAATGGCGAGGATGATTCTTGAGAGCCTGGCGCTTAAATATCGCGGCGTGATGGAGGCGCTGGAGGATGTCACTGGTGAGGCTATTGAGGTTCTGCACATTGTAGGTGGTGGGATACAGAACGAGCTGCTGTGTCAATTCGCGGCCAACGCGACGAGCAAGAAGGTGGTAACCGGACCGATCGAAGCGACGGCCAGTGGCAACATCCTGATGCAGGCAAAAGCAGCCGGGCAGATTGCTTCGCTAACCGAAGGCAGGGAAATTGTAAGCAAATCGTTCGAGTTAAAAGAGTATGAGCCACAGGATGAGGATTTGTGGCTCAAACAATATAAGAAGGTTAACAGTTAGGACGTAGCATAAGGCCCTCAAGCGATATGGATTTCCAAGGGCCGGGAGTGATTGAATTTGGTTGAACAATTGGAACAGAAGCTGGATAGTTTTGACCCAGCGGAGCGAAAAGAGGCCCTCGTTGCGTTGTGTGAAAAAGTTAGCTCGGGCGAGATCGAAGTTAAGCCTGTCGGGACAGATGTAAATTTGCATTGCCATACGTTTTTCTCGTACAACGCTTATGGGTACTCGCCCAGCAAGTTTGCGTGGCTGGCTAAGAAATCCGGAATTGCAGTCGCGGGGATAGTGGATTTCGACGTACTCGATGCGCTCGATGAATTCGAGGAGGCCCGCAGGCTCTTGGGACTCAAGGGCTGCGCGGGGATGGAGACGCGGGTTTTTGTACAGGAGGTTGCAGACAAGGTAATCAACTCGCCAGGCGAGCCAGGGATATCATATCATATGGGGGTTGGATTTCCGAGTTCGAAGTTAGAGGGGACGCAGAAGGAATTCCTGCTGAATCTGCGAAAGACCGCGCAGCAGCGCAATCGCGAACTGATGGGCAGAGTGAACGCTTATCTCGACCAAGTGACATTAGACTATGAAAAGGATGTCCAGGTCCTCACCCCCGCTGGGAACGCGACCGAAAGGCACATGTGCGCCGCCTACGCCCGCAAGGCCAGGGAGGTATTTGGCGATGATAAAAAAGTAGCCCAGTTCTGGTCGGAAAAGTTAGGCGTCGCAGTTGACGTGTCAATGCTGCCTGAGAGCAGGGAATTGACCAATGCGATTCGGGCCAAAACGATGAAACGCGGCGGAGTGGGATACGTACAGCCCAACAGAGGATCGTTTCCGGAATTGTTGGCGACTAACGAGTTCCTGTTAGCGGCGGGGGCTATCCCCACGTGGACGTGGCTCGATGGGACAAGTGATGGCGAGCAGGATATCGAATCACTGCTGGATGTGGCGATGGAAGCCGGCTCGGCTGCGATTAATGTAATTCCAGATCGCAACTATACGGTTGGTTCACAGGACGAGAAGCTTGTGAATCTGTATAAAGTTGTAGAGGTGGCTGAGCGGCGGAATCTGCCTATTGTAGTGGGGACGGAGATGAACAGCCCGGGCCAGAAGTTCGTGGATGATTTCAGTACAACAGAGCTTTCTCCTTTAGTCCCTATCCTGCTGAAAAGCGCCCATGTCTTTTATGCACATTCGGTGCTGCAGAAACAGTGTGGTTTGGGATACATGAGCACTTGGGCGTCTCGCAACTTTCCTGACGTTATAGAGAAGAACAGATTCTTCGAGCAGGTTGGTCGAATGCTCAGTGTCGGGCGAGAAGATGATCTCTGTGAGCTTGACGAAAACACAAGCCCACAGGAGCTTCTGAATTTAGTAACTGCAAGTAGCAAGACATAGAATCCCTTTCAAGGTTGGATAATGGCAGACATACCTAAATCACAATACGCGGTTCAGTTGGTTGGGCCGGATGAGTTGATACTTAACAAGAACAAAGAGGTCTTTGTCCCTGGCGCGCATCAGGTGCTGGGCAAGGTCGAGGCGGTGGGGCTTTGCTTTTCAGATTTGAAGCTGCTCAAGCAGTTTAGCAATCATGTGCGCAAGACTGAAATTGTCTCTGGAATTGATGCCGATGTGCTGAAAGAGGTCCCGAGCTACGTTCCGGGCGAAAAGGCGACTGTGCCTGGGCATGAGGTTGTAGTTAAGATCGCGGCGGTTGGAGATGGGGTGACGGATGTCAAAGTTGGCGGGCGGTATCTGGTTCAGACAGACTACAGGTGGCTGCGCACGGCCAGCAACAACGGCGCGTTCGGATATAATTTCGAGGGGGCCCTGCAGGAATACGTGCTGATGGATGAGCGGGTGATTACGTCGCCCGATGGGCAGTTCATGCTGCTGCCTGTTGGTGAGGAGCTGTCGAGTTCGGCCACAGCGCTGGTAGAGCCCTGGGCGTGCGTTGAAGATGCGTACGCTTCGAGCGAGCGGACGACTCTTAAGGCGGGGGGGAAGATGGCGGTCGTGGTGGATTTAGAGACACCCGCAGACGCCATTGAGAAGTTGATAGAAAAATATGGCAAGCCTGGCGAGATTATATACGTCGGTAAAATTGAATTAGTGAGAGCGGACACAGTAGTGTCCGATGTTGGGCAGCTTGAAGATGCGGGCTATGACGATATCGTTTATTTCGGCAGCGTGCCTGAGACGGTCGAGAAGCTGTTTGCTAAGATTGGCAAAGCTGGAATGCTGAATATCGTTCAGTGCGGCGGCAAATTCGGCAGGGATATTTCGGCTACTGTCGGGCGTGTTCACTATGGAGGTATTCGAGTAATAGGTACGACAGGCGCCGATGCGTGTGCATCCATGGAGATTATTCCAAAGAGCGATGAGATTCGGAAAGGTGACAAAATCAACGTTATCGGCGCTGGCGGGCCTATGGGCATGATGCATGTGATTCGCAATATATGCCAGGGTGTTAAAAGGGTGAGCGTCTATGCGGGCGACCTGGACGACAATCGACTGGCGATATTGAGCAGGATCGCACAGCCTATGGCTGAGAAAAACGGTGTCGAGTATCGTCCTTATAATCCGACCAGGGAGAAGATGTCGGAGAAGTTCGACTATGCGGCGCTAATGGCGCCTGTTCCTGCGCTGGTGGCTCGTGCTGTTAAGGACGCAGCCCAGCGAGGATTGATTAACATCTTTGCAGGAATCCCAGCTACGATTATAGGTGAGTTCGATCTGGATATGTATATCGAGAAGAAGCTGTTCTTCATCGGCACCAGCGGCTCAACGCTGGATGATATGAAGCTTATGCTGGCCAAGGCTGAGAGCGGTCGGCTCGATACGAATGTCAGCGTTGCGGCTATCAGCGGGATGGCCGGGGCGACAGAGGGGATTCGAGCTGTCGAGAATCGTTCGATTGCAGGAAAGATAATTGTGTACCCTGCGTGCAGAAGCCTGGGGCTGATCAAGTTAGAGGAGCTTGAGGAGAAGCTCCCCGATGTGGGTGAGTGTTTGAGTGATGGGCTGTGGACGGACCAGGCGGAGAAGGTTCTGCTGGAACGGCACAGCGGTTAATAACGGGCGTTTGGATTGACTTCTGTCTTGGAAAGGGCTGAAAAATGAGAAGGACGAGACGTTTGGCATGTGTGATTCTGACTTTAGGGCTTGCGGCGGGGATGACCTGCGGCAAAGACCTGCAATACAACGGATTGGATATGAGTATTGGATCGCTGCCCAGACTTTCCAATGCGAAGACGAGGTCGATCAGCCCTGAGCACTTCACAGGTGAAAAGGGCAAGGCCGGGATGGCCACAGATGGCACCGGAGCCCGTGCATCGCGCGACCTGGGGCAGAAGTGGAAGGTATCGCCTTCGGTGCGGATCGAGGCTGGACAGACCTTTACAATGGCCGATATTAGTGGGATGGGAGCGATTCAGCATATTTGGATGACTCCGACAGGAAATAACAGACTGACGATCTTTCGTGTTTACTGGGACGGTGAAGAAGAGCCTTCAATCGAATGTCCGGCGGGCGATTTCTTTGCCTGCGGGTTGGGCGAGTATGGGGAGATTACGTCCCTGGCCGTTTGCGTAAATCCGAAGAGCGGATTCAACTGTTACTGGATGATGCCGTTTCGCAAACGGTGCAGGATTACGATGACCAACATCGACGAAAGGGCAATGGTTCTGTATTACCAGATCGATTATACGCTGACGAATGTCCCCGACGATATGGCGTATTTCCACGCTCAGTTTAGGCGTGTAAAAAAGCTGCCCGATAAGCAGGACTATACGATTGTCGATGGGATCAAGGGCCAGGGTCACTACGTAGGGACGTATATGACGTGGGGTTCGAAAAGTCCAGGATGGTGGGGCGAGGGCGAGATCAAGTTCTTCATGGACGGCGACGATGAATTTCCGACGATCTGCGGAACGGGAACCGAAGATTACTTCTGCGGTTCATACGGTTTCGTCGAGCCGGGCGGCAAGGATTACAAGCAGTTCAATTCGCCATACGTGGGCATGCCCCAGGTGATCAAGAGTAAAGGCAATCCCTGGTTCGGATTGTATCGATGGCACATTATGGACCCGATCAGGTTCGACAAGGATTTGAAGGTTACTATTCAGGCGTTGGGATGGCAGAGCGAAGGGCGATATTTGCCCTTGAGGGACGATTTGTCTTCGGTGGCGTTCTGGTATCAAACGGAGCCTCACATGAAGTATCCGAAGCTGCCGGAGAAGGAAGACCTGAAGAACTGATTGTAGCGGCCTGATCGTGAGATGTACTTGCTGGAAGGAAACAGATAACAATGAGTGATTCGAAAAGAATTGAGAATGCATATGAATTAGCCAAAGCGCGGTACGCCGAGCTTGGAGTGGATAGCGACAAGGCCATAGACCTCCTGGGCGGGATACCTGTGTCGATGCACTGCTGGCAGGGTGACGATGTCGGCGGTTTCGAGAGCGACCAAGGCCTCAGCGGTGGTGGAATTATGGCTACCGGCGCCTATCCAGGCAAGGCGCGAACCGCTGACGAATTGCGCAGAGACGTTGAAAAGGCCCTAAGCCTGATACCGGGCAAGCATCGACTAAACCTGCACGCTATATATGGCGAGACCAACGGCAAAGTGGAGCGGGACGAAATAGGCCCTGAACATTTTACAGCCTGGATTGACTGGGCTAAATCAAACGGATTAGGCCTGGATTTCAATGGAACATTTTTTTCGCACCCCAAGGCGGACAGCGGTTTTACACTGTCTCACGCCGACGAAGCGATACGCAAGTTCTGGGTCGATCATGGAATCGCATGCAGGAAGATCGGGGCTGCGATGGGCAAGGCCCTGGGAACGCCCTGCGTGACCAACGTCTGGATACCCGATGGCTATAAGGATATACCTGCGGACCGCAAAGCGCCACGCGAGCGATTGAAGAAATCGCTGGACGAGATGTTCACAGAGAAGATGGACAAGTCGCATCTGTTGGATGCAGTGGAGGCCAAGCTCTTCGGCATCGGTTCGGAAAGCTACGTCGTCGGCTCGCACGAATTCTATTTGGGCTATTCGATTGAGAATAAGACGTTGCTGTGTCTGGATACGGGGCATTTCCATCCGACGGAGGTGGTTTCGGATAAGATATCTTCGGTCCTGACCTTCGTTGAGGAAATACTGCTGCACGTTAGCAGGGGGGTGCGTTGGGACAGCGACCACGTTCTGATTCTTTCGGATGAGCTGCGTGCCCTTGCGAGCGAACTGGTGCGAGGCGACTATCTGAGCCGGACCCACATCGGGCTGGACTTTTTCGATGCGAGTATAAATCGTGTCGCGGCGTGGGTAATCGGGACGCGGTGCATGATAAAGGCTCTGCTACTGGCTTTTCTTGAGCCCAGCGATCAGTTGAGACAGGCCGAAGCGAATGAGGATTTTGCGGGTCGTTTGGCGTTGATGGAAGAATTGAAGACACTACCTTTCGGAGCGATTTGGGATTATTATTGCTTAAAACAAAATGTGCCCGTCTGGCCCGACTGGTTCAGCGAAGTGAAGGATTACGAAAAGAAGGTGACGAGCCTGAGATGAGCCGTCGATCTTCTGATGTAGATTTGAAAGGGACAAAGCATGGCCAGTGACATCGAGAGTGTCGCCATAAAAGGTATGGATTCGCTTTATGAATTCGAGCGAGAACCTGTTTCACAAGATAAGCTCCAGCCCGCCAAGCACTTCATGGGCTTGTTTGCCGGCGAGCACGTTGCGGGCACCGAGTTTGTAATTGGGGCTCTGTTTGTGGCGTGGGGCGCTACGGCCAGGGACATCTTCCTTGGCTTGCTCGTTGGCAATCTGCTGGCTGTTCTGACGTGGACGTTGGTTTGTGCTCCGATTGCGGTTCAGACGCGACTGACGCTCTACTGGTATTTGCGTAAGATTGCGGGACCGGTGACAACAACGATTTACAATATTCTTAACGCGATTCTTTTTTGTATTTTAGCAGGCTGCATGATTACGGTTTCCGCCTCAGCGGTCCGTATCCCGTTTGGCATTCCCGAGCAGACAGGCTGGGTTCCGACGGATATTCGGTTCGTTCTGGTCGTGATCTGTGTCGGAGCAGTAGTAGTGGCTTTGGCGATTCTCGGTTTTAAGAAGCTCGCGCAGTTTGCTGAGGTTTGCTCACCATGGATGTTTCTGATGTTTATCGCAGGCGCCATTGTGATGCTGCCTGCTTTGGCAAAACACGCATTGGGTGGGCAGATTGGGAGCTTCGCACAGTTTTGGGAAGTCGCCAACTCGCAGATATGGACGGGTAAGCCGCCCGAGGGACAGCAGGCGATAGGATTCCTGCACGTAGCCGCGTTTGCATGGATATGCAACCTGGCTATGCATGGGGGCTTGTCGGATATGGCGATACTTCGCTACGCGAAGAAGTCTTCATATGGTTTGTTTTCGGCATTCGGCATGTTTTTGGGGCATTATCTTGCGTGGATATGTGCGGGCATCATGGGGGCGACAACCGCAATCCTCGTCAACAAGAGCCTGGCGAATCTGGATGCAGGAGCGGTGGCGTCGCAGTCCCTGGGAGTGGTTGGGATTATTGCGGTGATTATCGCAGGTTGGACAACGTCGAATCCGACGCTGTATCGAGCGGGCCTGGCTTTCCAGGCGGTGACGCCCGGGTGGCCCAGATGGCTTGTGACGTTGATTGCAGGCGCTGTAACGACGGTGATAGCATGCTCGCCTTTCGTGTTTACCAAGCTGCTCGGTTTCGTGGGCCTTTACGGCCTGCTTCTTATGCCTGTCGGTGCGATTGTGTTCGTAGAGCACTGGATCTTTCCAAAGATAGGATTTACACAGTTCTGGGTGTCTCGCAAAAAACTGTTAGTGAGCTGGCCTGCACTTCTTAGCTGGGCGATTGCGATTGCAGCGGCGTTGACAGCCGAGCGGATGGGCTTTATACACCTGTTCTTCCTGTTCGTTCCAGTTTGGATTTTGACTTCGATTCTGTATATCGTGTTTGCTTCTATGGCCGGAGCGAGGGAGAAGTTCGAGGATGAGCCTCAGGAAGTAGCGAGCGAGAAATCAGAGGATGTGCCGGAGTTGGGCAAGGTCAAACTCGCGGATGCTTTTGCACCGCCCAGGCAGGTTGATGTTCTGCTGTGGGGGTCGGCTATTGTGGCGCTGGCGTCTCTTGCGGTTTGCCTGATATTGCCCCTATGGGTGTATACTCGGGGCGGCGGCGAATATAACGATGCCCTGGCGACATTTAAGAAAGTTCTGATCGTTCCAACGTTGATCTATTTCGTGACTGGTACGATCTGGGCGATAAAGAGAAACGAAGCGAAATAGCAATTGACCAGTGAAGGACTAAGTCATGGCTGATACTGATGGTGCAAAGGAAGCAAAGCAGTTTTATGAAGACGTTCCAATGGAGACCCCGGGTTTCTTTCTAAAGGGAGCCGGCTCGCTTGACTGGGGTATGAAGAACAGGCTTTCGCGAATATTCAATCCCCAGACGGGCCGAACGGTGATGCTGGCTATAGATCATGGCTATTTTCAAGGTCCGACTACAGGGCTCGAACGGATCGACCTGAAGATTGTGCCTTTGATGTACGATGCGGATGCCGTGATGCTGACGCGCGGGATTCTTAGGACCACGGTTCCGCCTACGCTGAACAAGCCGATAGTGATGCGCTGCAGCGGTGGGCCGAGTATTCTGAAGGAGCTGTCGAACGAGGAATTGGCGGTCGATATCGAGGACGCTATTCGCATGAACGTCTCGGCTATCACTTTGCAGGTGTTTGTCGGAGGTGAGTACGAAACGCGCTCGATACACAACATGACCAGGCTCGTGGACATGGGGCTGCGCTATGGCATTCCGACTATGGCCGTGACTGCTGTGGGCAAGGACATGGTGCGAGATGCGAGATATTTCCGCCTGGCGTGTCGGATGTGCGCTGAGCTTGGCGCGCAGATTATCAAGACATATTACGTTCCAGAAGGCTTTGGGACGATAACGGCGTCGTGCCCCGTTCCGATTGTAATGGCGGGAGGCAAGAAGATTCCTGTGCCCGATGCTCTGACGATGGCTTACAACGCCGTACAGGAGGGTGCATCTGGTGTGGACATGGGACGCAACATCTTCCAGAGCGACGCTCCCAAATCCATGATGCAGGCGGTTCGGCGGGTCGTTCACGAGAATCTGAAGCCTGCAGAGGCTTTCGATTTGTACGAAACGCTCAAGAAGAAAGAGATCAAGGGTAAGGGCTGAAAATGTCGGGCAAAGCTATCTTCGATGAAATAAAGCAGGCGTGCCCGCTGGTGAGTGTTGGTGTGCTTACCGCCGATCTGATGAACCTTGGCGCCGAGCTAAAGCTCATGGAGACCGCTGGCGTGAAGCTGCTGCACGTTGACGTTATGGATGGGTGCTTTTGCCCGATGATGACTGTAGGGCCCTGCTTTATCAAGGCGATCAAAACGCCGCTTTATAAAGATGTGCACCTGATGATCGAAGAGCCGCTGAGTAAGATTGAGAGCTATGTCTCCGCGGGCGCTGATATGATTACAGTTCATGTTGAGTCGTCTCGCTATGTGCACCGTGTTTTACAAGTGCTTGGGACAATGGCCAATGCCAACGATCCCGATAGAGGAATTCTGCGGGGCATTGCTTTGAATCCGGGAACGCCCCTTGAGATAATCGCGCCGCTAATAGATGAAGTGGAAATGATTTTCCTGCTGGCCGTGAATCCCGGGTGGGGTGGGCAGCGATTTATACCTTCTACCAGCGATCGGATCGTTCAGGTTAGGCAGATGCTTCGCAAGTCAAAGAAAGATGTCCTTATCGGTGTTGATGGCGGGATCAAACGCGACAATATCGCGGACGTTGCTCGGATGGGAGCGGATATCATCGTTACTGGAAGCGCTGTTTTCGATGGCAAGAGTCCGCTGGAGAATGCGCAATTCATGATAAATGCAGCCATGAACGCTGTGGGGATTCAGAAATCGGAATTAGTATGACAGGAGCGAACCACTCAAACGATGAAAAACAGCAGGCCTGATAATACTTCCGCTGGACAGTTAGCGACAGTAATACCGATTTTGCGAGGGCTCCTTTCGGAATCTACTGGCGATGAAGATATACCTTTTGCACCGCCTATTCTGCGATCTCTGACGAGTGACGAGGCGGTTGATTTCGCCCGCTCTGAGGAGAACGCTAAGGCTGGACGGTATCCTGACGGTTTGAGCAAAGGAAAGAATCCGCCGCTGTTTGTTGGAGCGCTGGATCAGGATACAGAGGCGGACGAATTGCGAAAGCAGTTGGGAAAGGCCATCTCAGACTATGCCAAAAAGTACGGATCGAAACCAGGGATTGTGTGCCTTCACGATCTTGGAGTAGTCTATACAGGCCAGAGCGAGGTTGATCGGACGCTGCCTCTTAATAATAAGGTTGCCCTTGTAACGGGCGCCGCCGGGGCAATCGGCTATGGTGTTTGTCGGGGGCTCTTGGAGAAGGGCGGTTATGTAGTCGCCACCGATTTGCAGGGCGAAAAGCTCGATAGCTTCACCGCTGATTTGAAAGAGGTGGGCGGCGATCGGGTAATAGGCGTGCCGATGGATGTCACCGATAAGGACTCGGTTCTTAGAGGTATTGAGAGCGTTATCCTTGCCTGGGGTGGGATTGATATCCTTATCGTTAATGCAGGCATTGCGATGGTTTCACGTTTGAAGGACATGGAGCTGGAAGCCTTTCGGAAGTTAGAGAAAGTAAACATTGAAGGTACGCTGCTGACGCTCAGTGAAATGGCGAAACATTTGATTGCGCAGGGGATTGGAGGCGACATTGTCGTTGTATCGACGAAAAACGTTCCCTGTCCCGGTGCTGGTTTTGGGGCCTACAGTGCGACGAAAGCCGCCTGTCACCAGTTGGGGCGTATCGCGAGCATCGAACTGGCGGAATATGGGGTGAGGGTTAATATGGTGGCTCCGGATGCGGTATTCTCCGAAGGCAGGTACAAGTCGGGCCTGTGGCAAGAGGTCGGCCCCGGCCGGATGAAGGCTCGCGGGCTTAATGAGCAAGAGTTGCACGAATATTACCGCAGTAGGAATCTGCTCAAGAGCAGGGTGACCGGGAGGCACGTTGCCAATGCAGTATTGTTCTTTGTAACACGCCAGACGCCAACGACAGGAGCGACGATTCCCGTCGATGGGGGTTTGCCTGATGCGACGCCAAGGTAGTAATGCGGTCGTCACTCTGTGTAAGCAAATGGCATAGCAGTGATATAAGTTTTAAATATTTTAGATCAAGACAGTGACATGCAAGGAGATTTCAGAGGACATGGATAAAGCCCTATCAGAACTGATTAGAATATCAAGCGCCGCAGGTAAGGATAGTACTCTTGTTCAGGGTGGCGGCGGCAATACGTCGTTCAAGACGGCGGACGGCAAGTATATGTATATCAAGGCCAGCGGTACGGCTCTGAAGGATATGAACGAGAAGGATGGATGGCGCAGAATTCGGCTCGATTCGGTCCTTGCCATTATAAATGACAAGTCTATAACACAGCTTGAGACGCAGACGAGAGAGGTCGAAGTAGTCAACCGCCTTCTGCTCGCCTGTGATGATAACGTCACCAGTGGTGCGCGTCCCTCGGTGGAAGCACACCTGCACGGGCTTCTCAATACATGCGTTATTCATCTGCATCCGAGCGCCGTGGGCGCCTTTGTGAATGCCAAAAACGGGAAGGCCGAGCTTGAGAAGCTTTTCAAGAGCGAGAAGCTCCCTCCGCTTTGGGTGCCTTATGTAGACCCTGGCTTTACGCTTGCAAAGAAGATAGCCGAACTGGTTGATGGCTATCAGAAAAGTTATAAGAAGATACCTGAGATTCTGTTTTTGGAGAAACATGGGCTTTTTGTCACTGCCGGCAGCGCCAATGCAGCTTTGAAGCTGGTTCGCATGGTGATCGATAAGTGCAGCAGCAAGCTCACCGAGCCAAAGGCGAAAAGAACCAGGCCTGCGAGCCAGGATGCAATCGTCAGTGAGAAGCTGTGTATTCGCAGGGCCTTCTTTGAGGCGACCGGCGCGTACAGTCCTGTTGCTTATTTTGACAGCGAGATGATTGCAGGGTTTGAGCGTCACAAGGATGCGAAAAAGATGCTCTCCTTGGCGTCACTGACACCAGATGAGCTGGTGTACGCTAATGGACCTGCGATGTGGGTGGACAAGTGTGACTCGAAAGCCATATCCAAA
>CAZYMD010000117.1:0-16698 GCA_964649005.1 uncultured Pirellulales bacterium | reverse complement strand
CAGAGGTATATGTGTCGTTTTGCTCCACCTGGCCCTTTTACCACTACCTTGAGAATATGAGCCTGGTTAATGTTTCGAAAACCCCGTGTGCTAAACGAAAGCACATCGCAGGGCGGCACCTCAAGATGAAAATATCCTCCACGAAAAGATATACACTCTGGCGACCACTCAACTGAAAGTACCCGATCAATCCCGACATACGTTCGGTCGAAGAAAGTCTTGTACCAGATCGGCAACATCGCCACTCCGAGTCCCGCCATAAACACTGCAAACAAAATGATTCCCCAGGGTCGATCATCGTAGACGACTAGGATCAATATCACAGAGAAGATAGCAGCGTAGTGCATTAAAAACACTATCGGCGGCCCTATCTTTGAGAAAGCCGTCACATAAAAGGGTTCTGAAATGCTCCAGCTCTCATATTCGAATGTCTCGGCCTTAGCTTCGTTCATTGTGATAGCATCCATTCATCAGGACTATTGATTCGTCCCAGACGATTTAAGCTACAACCTGTATAGAGCAAATCAATACTCCCATTCAAGATTGCATATTCTCATTTTGCATACGGCACATAAGCGTACTGTTGCCGCCTTGCTTTTCTCTTTGTCCAGGGTAGAACCAGCGTACTGCGTTTGAACTCGATCGGATTTCCAGCAACTGGAACTACACACTGAGACTCTATAACCTTGTCCCCAACAACATGAGCTGTTTCCTCGAAACCATACGCCATGATATTTTTAACAATGTTCGCCCCAGCGATAAACTTGCTACCCATCTGTTCCTCAAACTCCTCCAAATCTACAGATAGATAATGTCCCGCCTGAAGCCCAAACCACATCCTGCTGCTCACAATCCTGATCCTTGCGGCGTCCTCGTTTTTCGGAATGATCTCAACACACAAATCGTTCTCAGCACCCATGACGACCTTAACATCGACAGTAACTCCATATAGTGGCACCGCAGTGAACTCAATTTCATGGGGCAGGTTCAAACTGTCTTTTACGTTTTTCATCTACGCAGTTACTTTCATTTACGCTTCCACGCATCTAAACTTTCAGCGTGCAGTGGCTACTTGTCGGCATCTTTAAGCACGGCTAACGCGTTGGGAACCGTCTGGTCCGGCTTGACCTTGTAGGTGAGCTGGATGATTTTTCCGGCCTCATCGATCAGGAAGGATGAGCGGATAATCCCTTCGGTTATCTTGCCGTACATGTTCTTTTGGCCCCAGGCGCCGTAGGCTGAGGCGGTTTTGTGGTCGGGATCGGAGAGCAGACGAAAACCCAGCGTGTACTTGTCGTCGAATTTCTTTTGGGCGTCGGGCATATCAGGGCTGATGCCCAGCGAAACAATGTCGAGCTTTTTGAGTTCAGCAGTCGAATCTCGCACGCTGCACGCCTGGGTAGTACAGCCTGGCGTGTTTGCCTTCGGATAAAAATAAACCAATACCTTCTTGCCCGCAAAATCCGACAGGCTCACCTTCGCTCCATCCTGATCGATCAACGAAAAATCCGGGGCCTTGTCGCCTATTTTCAACTGTGCCATTTGCTTCTCCTTTTCAGAAGTGTCCACCTGTTCCTTGTTTATTCCCCAGTTCATGGTATCCAGCGATTCAACTCTGACGAACATTTCGCTGCCATCGGAAAGCAGCACGCCGCAGCCCGGTTCCATGTGACGATCGAGCACCATGAGTTCGCGTCCGCCGTGCTGATTCCAGCCGCCTTTGCTCTCGAACAGCAGAACAACACCGGGCTCCAAACCGAACGCTGCGTTTGGATTCATTGCGTAGTGGCACGGCCCGGCATCACCAGCCTTTTCAGCAGCGGGACATAACAGATACTCTTTTACGTTGGGATCCGCCTTCACCAGGTCATCGCACCACGTCGCCGCCGATGGAAACTTATTGCCAGTGGCATGGGCATAGAGATGCATCGCCAGCCCAAGCTGCCTGAGATTGACTTCGCACTGCTTCCTTTGACCAATCTCCAGGGGTTCTGAAGGACGCCTGTACTTCGCCCACAGCCCCACAATGATAGTCGCTGCAAGCAGAATCAGAATGATTGCACAACTCAGCCAGACTCCCCACTTTGCGTCTTTCTGCCCACTACCATCCATAGTCGCCTCCATTCTATCAAATGAGAACAGGTTCCCTATAAAATCCAGTCAGACTATCCACACATTCGACGGACTGTTTTTAGTCTATTCTATTCCGCATATATTGGGAAGAACCGAGTGAGAGAAGCTGTGTCTCGCCAGGGGAAAAACCATCCGGCCGAGGGCCGCACCTGACACCGTTCCCCTGGGAACCTCTCCAAAATGTTGAAAGACTCTTTGGGCAAACACGACTTTATCTAATGAAGGGAACACAAATGCTCGGTATGTTGCAGAATCACAAAGCAAAACCGAAAGTGGACACAATAGTGAATCAACAACGCACAGTAAATGCCAATAAAGTCTCATGGTGCGTCGGGGTGGTCATAACCGTTCTGCTTATCTCGGAATGCGGTATCGGTTTGACATCAGCAGCATTTGCAGCCGGAAGCAGCTCTGTCGAAAATCCTGAAAAGCCAGGGCGGATTGAAGATACAGGCAATTTTCTAAAGATCTACGATAGCAACCGGGATAAGTATCCCACCTTCAAATCCTTCTTCCCGGAATTCGTGAAGTTCATAAGTGATTACATCGCCAGGGCAAAATGATGCCTAAACCGACCCGAAGCCGCCATGGTTCCCTGATCGGAAACCGGTGCTGAATATCAAATTGAGACAATAGAAGTAAGAGAAGAGTCCATCTCAGGCGGGCTCTTCCCTTGTGGGCCAGCTTAACACCAACTCACATTTCGCAGGTATTGTCCATGCGCTATTCTTTCCGGCTGACATGACTTTCTCTAATAACAGCCACATAGGTGTTCTGTACCTCAGGAATCAGTCGATTTGCTGAATGAGTACAGCAAGAAAGCAAAGCTCTAAGACACACATCAAGCTGCATGTCCCTGTACCTGTTTTTTCTGATTTAATGCAACGTTTTTAGCATTTCAGCGTTTATAGTAACGATGACAGCCGAGGTTACTAAGAATCTGGTAATGAGACGCGTTGATTTGGCAGACAACGAGGCAGAACAGGATATCCTGATACGCCAGGCGTGCAGCGACCGTGCGGCCTTTGCCCGGCTGTACCGGATGCACTACGAGAGAATATTTCGCTATTGCTGGCGAAGGTTGTTCAATCGACACGCCGCAGAAGATGTAACTTCTACAGTTTTCTTCAAGGTTATGAGAACAATAGATTCTTTTGAGGGCGATTCCAATGATTTTCTCAACTGGCTGTATCGTATCGCGACCAACGCTGTGAACGATCATTTAAGGACATCGAAGAAACGGGCGGAGGCTATCAGGATTGTCGCCCGGAATCACGGCACTGATCGCGGACTCGTCACCAGGCCGGATCACGAAAGTGAGCAGTACGAACTCTTAGTAAAGCATGCTATTTTGTGCCTCAAGCCGAACTACCAGACTGTCATCACGTTACATTTCTTTGAAAAACTGAAGTTAACCGAAATTGCCGAAGTTCTGGGACAAAACCCAGCTACGATCCGCAGCCAGCTTTCACGTGCACTCAATAAGCTGCGAAAGAAGTTGAAAGCTGTTGCTGGTTGAAAACCGTGAGGTTGGAAGATGGATGATAACAAGAACATAGAGCACATATTAGAGGATCTTACTTTTGACGATGCACCCGATCGCGGACATCAAGATCTGCTCGAAAAGAAGCTTCTTCTCAACTTCAATGCGGCTCGGCTTCGGAAAAATTCTAAAAGGAAGATCATTATGAACAGGAATATAGCTAAGATTGCCGCGGCAGCGATGATTGCGATTGGTGTGTTTGTGGGTTTTAAGGTCTTCAAGGGAACGGGCGGCGTGAGCTGGGCCGAGGTCCTTGAGCGTGTTGCAGCAGTCCGGGCGGTAGTCTACAAGGCTGAAATCACGGGATCAAAGCATGGTCAGTCGTTTGAGCATCGAATAGAGGCGATTCAGTCTGACGAGTATGGCACCCGGATGGACGCATACATGGGCGATGAACTGATAAGTCGGCAATATATGCTGACAGGTGAAAACGCTCACATTACGGTTTTTCCGAGTAACAAGAAGTATCTGGAGGTCGAGCTTACCGAAAAAATCCGCCGGCAGAACGGCGATCCCAAAGTCATGGTGGAAGAGTTCCTCAAAGGCAACTACAAGAAACTGGGGCGCAGCGAGATTGACGGTGTTGTGGTCGAGGGCGTTGAGTCCAGCGACATCTCGCCGACAGCGGGTTTCCCGGGTGGAGCAGGACTTATCAGGGAAGACAGGAAATTCCTGGGCCAGGTCGTGGGGCGTTTGTGGGTTGATGTGGCCACAGGCTGGCCCGTTGAAGTGACGCTTGAGATCACCGACGATACCGACGGCGAACAAGTGACCATCGTAGTCAGTGATTTCCAGTGGGAAGCCCAGGTTGACCGCGAGATATTTACGTCGGTTATTCCAGATGGTTTTACACTTATGTACACAGTCAAGCTCGGGCGATTGGAGAGCGGCGAACAAACTGTCGATGGGCTGCGGTATTGGGCAGGACTCACCGGCGGCAAGTATCCGGCCAAACTCACGATTGGCGACATCCTCGGTGAGCTTGGCGGTCTCATGAAGACGCTATCGAGCGATCCATCCTTCCGGTTGGATGACCTTCAGATAGTAAACCTCAAGTATGGCGCCCAGTATGCTGCTCGACTCAAGGCGGAGGGCAAAGAGCCGATGTACTACGGCCAGACTGTCACAGCCGCCGACGCCGATAAGGTGCTGCTGCGCTGGAAGCTGGACGACGGTATTTACCGGGTGATCTTCGGCGACCTGCGGATCGAGGATGTCAGTCCGTCACGACTGGCGGAACTGGAAGCACAGTAGTACATATCTCAGATAACCAGAGTTCGACAACAGGACCGATCCTGCCGAGGGGATCGGTCCTGTTGTTGTGTCTCTGATACCTGTGCGAAGCCTCTAAAGCTAAACCGGAATCGAAGCCAGGCAAGCTGCTTCGCTCGGGGATGAGTAAAAGAATGCAATAAAAAAACAGGAGAAGAGACCGCATGATACAATCTCTTCTCCTGTGAATTCGCTTAGCACCAGTTCATGTCGTCACGCGGAGCGATTCGCCGCATGAA
This sequence comes from uncultured Pirellulales bacterium, assembly GCA_964649005.1. GTDB lineage: Bacteria > Planctomycetota > Phycisphaerae > Sedimentisphaerales > Anaerobacaceae > CAZGMJ01. The sequence continues at coordinate 11,511 of CAZYMD010000117.1, read as the reverse complement.
CAGGCTCTTGTCGGCCTCTTCGTCGTTGGTGATTTTCATGTTCTTTGCATCCCAAAGCAGCGTCCTGCCGGGATTCACCAGGGCAATATCGCCGAGAACGATAATCTCCGATAAAGGCCCCGCATAGTCGAAGGATGACATCGCTTTATCTTCGCCCTTGCACGCCAGAGTCCAGTTGTCGAAGTGCGTCCTGCCCTTGCAGCGGAACGCCGCCTGTGGAGGCCTTGGTGTCTCTTTCATAACGCTCTCAGGAATGATCCGCGCGCCTTGACTATGACTGCCCGCCATGATCGAGGCATTTTCACCGACCATAACCGAGCCGCTGGTAATTGGCGCACGATTCGTTTCGAGGTGCTTGGGCCACGGAAACTCGATGTCCTGTCCGAGGTAGTATTTCAGCGTTACGGGAGGCATATCGCCTCGCGGACCAAATGCCCAGGTAATTACTCCCGATCTCGGCAGCGAGCCCGGATAAGCAGGCGTGTTGACATCCGCTCGCACGCTCAGTGGAATCCGAAGATCGAGCGCATAATACGCAGGGTCGAATATGTGCGCAGCCATGTCACCGACGGCGCCGCTGAAGTGACTGTAGCGTATCCATTCGCGATTCATGTAACTGGTGCTGAAGGGAATCATCTCAGCCCTGTTGAGATACAGGTTCCAGTCCAGTGTCTTGGGCACAACGCTGCCCTGCACGAGAGGCTTGTCGATCCAGTAGTTCTTTTTCGAATACGCAATCACTTCACGAATCGGACCTATCGTGCGAGCCACGCCCCAGTCTCGCAGCATGGCGGAGCTGCTACCTGAGTGACCCTGGTTGCCCATCTGCGTGACAACGTTCTTGTGCTTGGCAGCTTCCTCGGCTAAAAGCCTTACTTCGTTGACCGTGTGACAAAGGGGCTTTTGACAATAGACATGTTTGCCCCTTCTGATAGCAGCAGTAGCAATCGTATAGTGGTTGTGTTCGGGCGTGGCGATGAGTACAGCGTCTATGTCTTTACCTATCTTGTCGAACATCACCCTGTAGTCGGTCCAGAGTTTAATCCCCTGCAGGTTCGCGCAGTTCTTGATCTTCGACTTGTGCCAGGCCTCATCCACGTCACACAGCGCGATTACATTGTCCTTTCGCGCCAAGTATTCTGAATTGCCAGAGCCCTGGCTGCCGACACCGATGCAGGCGATGTTGAGCTTGCTGTTGGGCGAAGCACCGGCTTTGAGGATATTGAACGGCGTTATGCCGATAGCGGTGGCGGCCAAAGTGCTCTTGAGAAAATCGCGGCGTTTGATCGGTTTCATAATATATGTCTCCATTGCCTTTTGGATACAGGATATTTCAATGCGATGTGCCAGCATTGCACATAGAATAGAGTAACGTAGAACGGTACTGGTTGTAACCTTATTTCGTGCAGAATATTCGTCATTTTGTGCAGCATCAGAAAAATATGTGAGTAGTGAAACCGGATTACGAAGGGCCAGATTGGAACCGGATTAGGCATTATCGAGCCTGTTGCTTTGCCGGATATGGCTGTTTAAGACGTCTTAAACAGAACTTTACATCCGTCGGGCATACTTCTTGAAAGTGGCAGAAACCACTGGCATAATACCTGCGGTATGAATTGGCAACCGTGATTCCGCAACGCAATCAAGGCATTGTGCCGGAATATTGAGTGCGGGCGTCAAATCGATAGTCGGCTGATAATCTGGTAACGGAGGTCATATGATGATGCGACGCAAGATGGTGTGGACTGTGGTTCTGGCGGTAGTGTTGGCCGGATTCGCTTGGGCTTCGGATTGGACAGGCTTTCGCGGTCCGGGCACGCGAGGAGTCAGTGATGAGACGAGCCTCGCTGTGAAGTGGAGCGAAACAGAAAACCTCGCATGGAAAACTCAACTTCCCGGTCCAGGATCATCGAGCCCGATTGTTCTGGGCGATCAGGTATTCGTGACATGCTATTCAGGCTACGGGCTGGATAAGAACAAGCCAGGCGATATCAACAACCTCAAGCGACATCTTTTGTGCATCAACGCCACAGATGGAGAGGTGATCTGGGATAAGACAGTCCCTGCGTCGCAGCCTGAAGATACATACAAAGGTATGTTTCGCGAGCATGGCTACGCAAGCCAGACCCCGGCCACTGACGGAGAGCGTATCTATGTTTTCTTTGGCAAGAGCGGTGTGCTCGCATTCGACCTGAAGGGAAATCAACTCTGGCAAACCAGCGTGGGCGCCGGATCGGACCAAAAACGCTGGGGTTCTGCGTCCAGCCCGGTTCTCTACAAAAACATGGTCATCGTGAACGCATGGGACGAAAGCAAAACGCTCTACGCTCTGGACAAGAAGACCGGTAAAGAAATATGGAAGAAGGACCTTTCCGAAACAGAGCTAACGTTCAGCACGCCTGTACTGACGGATCGAAAAGACGGTCGCGCCGAGCTGGTCGTTGTGCTGCCGGCTCAGGTATGGGGCCTTGACCCTGAAACGAGCCAACAACTCTGGGTTGCACACATAGATATCAACGACACTATAATACCCACCCCCGTGATTGTCGACGGTGTGGCCTACATACACGGAGGCGGCCCAAGCAGTTCCGGTTCTCTGGCCCTGCGTACGGGCGGCGAAGGTGATGTCACGAAAACGCACATTGTATGGACCGCAAAGGATGTCACCAGCCCTCCTTCGCCTGTGGTTTTGGGCGGTCTGATGTATTGGGTGGACAGCTACGCCAGGGCCTGCTGCATGGAAACAGCTACAGGCAAGCTTCGGTACAGTGAGAAGGTGCCCGTAACAGGCCGATTCGCAATATACGCATCCGCTGTGGCGGCCGAGGGAAGGATATACGTCGTGACTCGAAAGAACGGCGTGTTCGTGCTGGCGGCTAAGCCGGAGTTTGAGATTATCGCTCACAACGAGCTGCCATCCGATGACAGCGACTTTAACGCATCGCCGGCAATCAGTAACAAACGCATGTTTATCCGATCCAATCGATTTCTATATTGCGTCAAGAAGACTCGCTGAATCTTGCGTGCAGTGACTACCGCGAGGAGGCCGAAGGCAACGTTTCGGTTGGCATAAATAGACGATGATTCTACCGCCGCGCAGAGTGAATTATCGCGTGGTTGTGAATGTTATATCTTCGACGAAAGCCCCGGTTTCAAGCTGGGCTTCTTTGGCGTTTCGGCACATTTTCCCAGCAATGGAAAAATTCTGAAACACTACACCCTGGATCGTGTGCCCGGCATCGAGACCTTCTATCGTAGATTTTCGTGGAAATGGCTTGCTGAAGCTGCAATTTTTGATAAGGATGTTTCGTATCAGCCCCGCGCCGTCTCTGTTCGTAATTTTGAAATCTATCATGCGCCTCTTGCTGTCGGGGTAATTTCCCTCGAAATGATTCCCAATGAATTGAACATCGCTGATATCGGCGCCATCGTTGCAGTAGATTGCCATTCCTCTGTCGGACTGAATGACCTGATTGTTCAGAAAGCTGATTTTAGTCATCCGGCCGCCACGAGTTTCGGTGCCGACTTTAAGGGCGGATTTTTGCGTCATGACAACGTTGTTACGAAAGGTATTGTTGACCAGGTCCCTCAGCAGTTTGCCCCTGTTTGATGTCTTTACAGCCACTGCATCGTCACCGGCGTAGATGAAACTGTCCTCGATCAGGACGTCACTTGATGAATCAGGGTCGAAGCCGTCGGTATTCGACAGGGCCACGTCGTTAATCATCTTTATGTTTCTAATCGTCACGCGGTCGCAACAGAGGATATGCGTATTCCACGAAGCAGACTCTCTCAGGAATATACCTTCGATAAGGATGTCACTGCTGTTTTTCAGCGTAAGCAGGTGAGCCTTTTCACCGCTTGCACGAACTGCGGCTCCGTTGCCATCGATAATGCCACGACCTTTGATAGTTACATCTGTGGCGTCTGCGATCATGAGCAGTCGCCTGCCTATGCTGTCGGATGGATAAGACTCGGCTTTAGTGGCGCCCTTGAGCATCGCCCCGGCGGCAAGATAGAGTGTCATATTGCTTTTGAGGCGAAGCGTCCCTGTGCTGTAGATACCAGGCGGCAGGTAAAGCACACCGCCCTTCTCAATAGAGTCGACAGCTTTCTGTATTCTCTCGGTCTCAAGGGTTTCGCCCGTGTTGTCGAGACCGAAGGCCATTATATTGACAAGCTTCGAGTCACCTAATTTGGATGGATCGTTCTCGATCGGGTCAGCAAAGAGACAAAGCCTTTGGCCGTTATTCATGCGAACGACCAGCTTACCCGGCTCGGCAATCGTAAAGGACAGTCTCCGGCCCTCAACCTTCGATTGAATACCATAAGATTCCGGGCTGAGAGTGTACGATTTGATATCACTACCGGCAGTGACGACAATATCAGCCATGCCAGTGAAGGCGAAGTGAACGTAGTGGATGTCCTTGTATTGTTCCGTAAAGACAGAGACCCCGTTCACGGAAACAGTGTAAGAACTGCTTTTGACAGCCGTTGAAACGGCCGGATAGGAAACCACCCTATTGCCAGCCTGACTTGAAGATTGCTCGAAAGGTCCACTGAAACAACTACCGCTGATGAAATGAACCACCAATACGGCCAGAAACACCAATAAGACTCTGCGAAGCCGACCAGCCTGCAAAATGAATACAGACATTCTTGTCTTCATGCCACCACCGCTGTTAGATCTCCCGCCGTCGGGATCAAAGTAGAAAAAAATGAGCCTGACAAATAATCTTCATCAGGCTCACCACAGTATACTTCATTAAGGGCATTTAATGCTCTTTAGTTGTTCACGCTCGGCCGCTGTCTTACAAACCTGCGGACGACTTTGGTGCCTGTTACCTTGTTGGCGCCACGTGAGGTCTTCATTTCGCCGAGGAGCTTGCCTTCTTCGATTTTGCCTTCGAAGTTCATCTCGAACTTGTTCTCACCGAATTGCATGACGATCATGAAAGTTACCTTGCCCTCGGTGAGTTCGATCTTCTTGATCGGCATGGCGCCGTAGAGGCCGGTCATATTCGGATAAACCGTCAGCCTTTGTTTGCGCGTGCCGCGTTCGCTGGTGGTTTCCAGGTTCCAGGTCCCGATCAGGTCGACGCCAAGACGTTTGCCTTCTACTGCAATCTCGCCTCTCTCGGATTTCATCGTGCCGGTCAGCATGCCGGTCTGGCGGTCGATGGCTCCTTCGAAGGTGGACTGTCGCTCATTCCCCTGATACGTGCTGGTCCGCTTGAATGTCAGTGTGCCGCGTTCGTATACCAGATCGCTGACTTGGCTTTCACCCCGCTGGCTTTCCCACTTACCTGTAAGCTCGCCTTCCTTATTTACATCCACGATAAGCTTCGAATTAAATTCTCGCTCGCCCATCTTGAGCGTGAGTTCCCAGACACCGACAGCCCTGGACATTCGCGGCATACGCTCGCCTGTGACCTTAAACTCACCCCTGTCACCTTTCATCATCCCGGTGAGCTTGCCCTCCTCGATCTTGCCATTGAAGGTCTGGGTGAACTCCTGATCGCCGAATCGGTTGGACTGAACGAAGCTCAGCTCGCCATTCTCGAACTTCAGGTCTTTAAGCTCGCTGACCCCCCAGAAGCTGATCAGGGAAGCGGTCCGGTTACCCTCGGCGTCACGAGAGAACGACAGGATTGATTCCATCTGCCTGCCCTCATACTCGACCTTGAACTTCCAGTCTCCGAACATCCCAATCCCTCCCCTGCGGGCCTGCTGGGCGAAAGCTCCGGATGACAGTAGGACCAGAAGAATTATTGAATGAAACAGAACTGCTTTAAGAAGTGTTTTGCGCTGCATAACGTATTCCTCCAAAAAAGAGTAATAATGCCAATGACTGTTTTGTACTTGACCTATAATCGGTTGTCAAAAAGAATTTCAGCCTCTTATCGGCGGATTGAGAGGGCAACACACCCGCAGAAAGCCTCTTTAACGGCCATTAACGCTCATTTGCCTCTTGCCTGTGACGCCAGGAATATGTATTCTTTGTGAATCATGTCAGAATCGTGGACAACAAAGTACCTGCAAAGTAGTGCTGTACGCAAGGGAGTACCTGTGGTGCTTACCTTTGCGCTGTGTTTCGCTGTGGGCGGCTGCACCGGCACATCGCCAAAGCCGGCACGCCCTGAAATAGACGAGAACTGTCGCGCTATTTACGGACAAGCCGTGCTGGCTGCCGAAGAAGCCAAGGCGCGAGTCGAGCTCGATCCCGAACCATGGCTGGAAAGCTCCTACCTTACGCTGGGTCAGGTCGATCTGCGGGGAGATGGGCGAAAGAGCCGGTTCGAGGCTCTCACCAACTGGGGAACCAGAGAGGGTGAGGAATTTCTGCGGATGATTCCACCTGATCGGTCTAAGCCGATCCAGTTGCGACTGTATTGGAATTCGCTGGATATGTACTATCCACCCGGGATTGAGTGGTCCGCCAACGCCGATGATTCCGACTATGCCGCCGAGAGGGAATTTCTCGACACAGTTAAATACGCCTACGATTATATCTCCGAACGCGATATTCTATGCCGGACCGATGACCCTAATTACGCTGTGCATTTCTGGGGCAAAGACAACGGTTGCATCACCGAAGGAAAGCTGAAGATTCGCAAGTACAAGAAGATGCCGCGTAAATTCAAGCTTGATACGAAACCTCACTTGGAAGTAGGCCCTATCGTCTATGTGAAATACGGCTCAGGCCTCATGGCGTACAACCGTCAGAAGGGCGAATACTTTCTACTCTATCATCCTGATAACCAATACTCGTCGGTAAACATCCTCGCCAAGGTAGATTCATGGCTATTGATAGGCCTGTGGACCGAAGGGCTGGTGGCGGTTGATCTCAAGGATTTCTATCTCAAAAGGTTCCCGTCTATAAAAGGAACCATCGATAAGATCGACGTGACAGGCTCGAAGATCATCATCGATTATGGCAAATATGAGCTGGACCGCCCAATCAGCAGAACAGGCGCCAAAGCCCGCCTTTACTTCTTCGGGCCGACCGACCTGAAATAGTCACAACCTTTATCATACTGAATTGCTTTCTGGCATTGTAAATGAAGTACAGCGCCTTTGTCGCCCCGAGTCCCGGCGATCCGAGATCAAAAGGTCTGGCCACACTTTGATAAGGAACCTGCAATTAACGCAACATCAGTATCGGGAATATTCTTTATTTTGCGGATTTGTAGCCGCTGCTGATGTACACCTCGCCTTCACTACCGTCCGGCATTACCTGCACTTTTCTGGTTGTGCCATCGGGCAATTCACTGACGCGCCATTGTTCGCCTTCTGCATTTATATAGACATTTTCATTTTTGCTAACGGAGATCTTTGTGAATTCTTTCGCACCGTAGGATTTGGTGTATTCACCCTTTAACCAATCGTCATTATCGCCACTCTTTAATGATTGTTTCATATACTCGTCTTTCAACGAATTGCCAGAATAGATGTCTTTAAGCATCTGAATCCGTTGTTTGCCGGTTGCAGGTTTAGTGTCACGAACCGGTCCGTGGATATTCTCTGATTCATAATCCGCTTCAGCAGCAATCTCTCGAACTTCCTTATTCGCCTGCCATTGCATCTGCTGCTCAAGCCACATCAGGAATTGTTCATCTTTCTCGCTAAAATCAGCCGATGCTTCCTCAGTGATGGTGGCCTCAAACTCAACGGATTGCGCCCGTTCCGGCTCCTGCTGCTTTTTGAAAACACCTTCGAGCCAAAGCTGCCTGAAGCCCATTCCCACCGCCGAAACGAAGAGCAGTAGAAAAACCGCCCAAACCATCATTAGCCGGATTCTCGTGCCTGCCTTACCCATATCGGTCCTTCTAATATGTTCTTTTGTAAGCTGCAGTCTTAAAAATAAACGATTTATGGAAACAAATCCTGATGTTTATAATAGGTGCCCCTGGACACAAGATGGTCAATGATACCACAATAGGGGCCTATATTTCAACACGTCAATCGATCGATATAGCCATTGCATGCTAATTCGCAGAATATTCAGCTTTTCAGGATTTCACAAAATTGGTTAAAGACCACAAACCTGTTGATTCTTCTGTTTGGCAGTGAAGTGTCTTGACGTCCACGCGCTAAAATGTCATGGTATTAGTTGTCTTATGATTATTTGGAAGCCGAATGCCAATGGGCAATAATGTCGATACTAAGAAACAAAAACGAAAGCCACTTCGCAGATGGATTCCAATAGTGGCAGGTTGCCTGTCTGTTATCACTTCCATCGTGTGTTTCACCCTTATTGCCAAGTTACACTGGAAAGAAGGCTCGTTCATTAAAAGCCCTCTAAGAGGCGCACTCACAGGTCTCGGTTCACTCGGTGTCTTCTATCCTCTGTTTACGATAGGATTCAAACTGAAAAAACGCTCGGCAGGCTCCCCTTATTTCGAAGAGCGTTTCATCGCGGGGGTAATCAACGTCTTCGGATTCGCCTGCCTGGTCACAGCCCTGGTCTGCTTTGGTCTGAGCATAAACGCCCTAATCCAGCGCCTGCTCACACCTGGATAGATCGAAGATAAGAGCCGAGAGACTCTACAACAGTTGAACAAGAACTTCGGGACCGCTAACGACACAGACGCCTGCCAGCTATTGCCTGTTGCGCACCTGAGAAATCCCGACGATGATTCACTGCTGCCCTTGCCCGTATTTGTCGCCAGTGTTATGCTGTATAGGCTTTTCCGGAAAGGTACACAATGGCCCGCTCGAAAAACAGCTCGATTTGCAGGAGGGTGCTGGTGGGATTGGCCTTGGTGTTTCTTCTTCCGGCAGCCGGTTGTAGTGACAAAAGCGAAAGTACCCAGACAAAGACAAATCAGAAATCATCCGACTCGTCCAAAGACTGCCGGATTCGATACGAACAGGCGGTAAAAGCAGCCGAAGAAGCCAAGGCGAGGATCGAGCTGGATCCAAAACCCTGGCTGGAAAGATGCTATCTGACGCTGGGCTCGGTCGATCTTCGAGGGGACGGTCGAAAGAGCCGGTTCGAAGCTGTCCAATACTGGGGAACGCGGATGGGCGAGGACATTCTGCGAATGACTCCGCCGGGTGAGTCCGGGCAGATTCAACTGCATCTGGTCTGGAACTCGCTGGATATGTACTATCCGAGCGGGCTTGAATGGTCGGATAACGCCACCGATCCCAACTACGCCCCCGAGCGAGAGTTTCTCGACACAATCAAATACGCCTATGGCTACATCGCCGAAAGTGACATCCTTTGCCGAACTGATGACCCAAACTACGCCGTGCATTTCTGGGGCAAGGAAAACGGGCATATCGCCGAGGGCGGGCTGAAGCTCCGCAGGTATAAGAAAAAGCCCCAGGGATTCAAGCCTGACAAAAAACCATACCTGGAAGATGGCAACATCATATACGCAAGATATCGCTCGGGATTGATGGCATACGACAGAGAAAATGAAGAGTATTTTCTCGTTTTCCGGGTGGACAGCCAATACAATTCTGTAAATGCCTTGGCAAAGGCGGGCTCCTGGCTGATCATAGGACTATGGGGCGAAGGAGTGGTGGCTGTGGACCTGAAGGACTACTATCTCAAGCGGTTCCCATCGATTAAAGAATCTATCGGAAAGATCGATGTCACCAACTCGAAAATCATCATCGATGACGGCAGACATGAACTGGATTTCCCGATTGAGAGAACCGGCGAGAAAATCCGCCCTTACTTCTTCGGCCCAACAGGTTTGAAGTAGCAACGAGCCTTTCTTAGCGAATCGCCGCCGTGCTTATATTTCACCATTGTTGCCTTGCTTGCCTTAGGGTTCGGCGTCGGTTATCCTGTTGTGGGATGTGCTTGCGCACAATCCTGGTTCTGTTACTTGCGGAGCCAGCCAACTAAAGTAACAGCAATGAAAGGGTATGCGATGAAGGTGATACTGAGTGCGATTCTATTTGTAAGTTTGACAAGTGGGTTTGTTTATGGGCAGCAATTCCCGGCCATATCAGAATCTCAGCGGATTGAAATGCTAAAGCCGCCGAGCGGCAGGCCGGTTCGAATGGTTCTGGATACCGACACGTATAACGAGATCGACGATCAGTTCGCCGTGGTTTATGCGTTGATCTCGCCGGAGTTGGACGTTCAGGCCGTCTACGCAGCTCCGTTCAAGAACAACAGGTCAACCGGACCCGGTAACGGTATGGAAAAAAGCTACGAAGAAATCCTTCGCCTGTTGAGCCGCCTGGACAAGTCGCCTGATGGCTTCGCATTCAAAGGCAGCACGCATTACCTGACCGATATCAAGAAGCCTGAGAAAAGCCCGGCAGCGATGGACCTGGTCGAGCGAGCCAGAAAGAGCAGCCCTGATGATCCGCTGTACGTTGCTGCTGTCGGGGCGATCACCAACGTCAGCAACGCCATTCTGATCGATCCATCTATCATCAAGAACATCGTCGTCGTGTGGCTGGGCGGCAACGGACACAATTGGCCACACCAGAGAGAGTTCAACTTCATGCAAGACCTAAACGCCTCGCGCATCATCTTCGACAGTGGCGTACCGTTTGTGCAGCTACCCTGCACCCCTATCGTCACGCACTTTACCACTACCGTGCCTGAGATGGAGCGATACGTTGCGGGACGCGGGGAAATCGGCGATTATCTGCTCAAGATATTCAAGGAGTATAGGAAAGATCACTTCGGATGGTCCAAAGTCCTGTGGGATATGACCGCGATTGCCTGGGTGATCAACGATAGGTGGCTGCCGTCGGACCTGGTACACAGCCCAATCGTGACGGACAACTACACGTTCAGCTTCGACAATTCCCGTCACCTGATAAGAAAGCTCAATTTCGTCAACCGCGATCCGATCTTCAGGGACTTCTTCACCAAACTCGATAAGCAGAAGTGAGTTTGCACGATCGCTATCTGGCGCCCGTTTTAATGCTATTATTTTCACCCGCAACAATGAAAGGGCTATCGCATAAGACCATTTGTTGGCAGCAAACGCCGAATCCTCTGGACCATCCTGATCATGATCCTTGTTTTCATGGCTTTGCGGGCAAAAACGCCGAGAAAGCCAACAAAGCCTGGGTCGACTGGTTCGATAAACACCTTCTAAAAAAGAACTTAGCGGGCGGATAAAAAAACAGGCAATCATATACCTCTCCCGACCGTCTGTAACTGCGCTATCTGTACAGGCAATTGAAACCAGGTACAAGGATTAAGGAGAAGCTTAGAATGAGAAACGCCGGACGGTCAACCATCACAATATGCCTCGTTGTCATCGCAATTGTAGCAATCCTGCTCTCGAGCGCTCCCGCACAGCGTCAGTTTGGAGGGCGAGGTCGCGGACAAAGCGGCTCGACTCTCGAGAAGCAACCTCTACCAAAAGACGACAACGAGAAGAAAATCCTCGGTATTTTGGATGAAATACGTACAACCATGAGCTACAGAAATGTGCCCCCGCAGGATGGACGATTTTTGCGGATAACAGCCCAGTCGATGAATGCAAAGAATATCGTCGAGATCGGCACATCGACAGGCTATTC
>CAZYMD010000116.1:0-16704 GCA_964649005.1 uncultured Pirellulales bacterium | reverse complement strand
TTAAAAAGGGGGCATCAATCGGTTCGAGCGCCACAATCCTCTGTGGTGTAACCATCGGAGCAAATGCAATCATAGGCGCCGGCAGTGTCGTCATTAAGGACGTGCCTCCTAACACAATAGTTGCCGGTAATCCGGCGCATATTCTCAGAACAGTTGAGCAAAAGGAGCTTCAGCCAAAATAACCAAATGCAAGCTCGCAAACCCTAAAACATACGTTTGTGTGGCCTGAAAAAAATGAGTTTCGACATTTAATAGCAAATGTTGGTGAAAGGAAAGTACCATGAAGGTTCCATTTTTGGATTTGCAGGCACAGTACAAATCGATCCAACACGAAATCAACGAAGCGCTCCAGGCGGTAATGGACCGGACAGCCTTCGCCGGCGGGCCATTCGTTGAATGCTTCGAGCGGGAGTTCGCCTCCTATTGCGGCTCCGATTTCGCCATTGGTGTCAGCAGTGGAACCTCGGCCTTGTGGACCGCGCTGTGGGCATTGGGCGTCGGGCCGGGAGATGAGGTCATAACAACGCCGGGCACATTCATCGCCACTGCCGAAGCCATCAGCTTCTGTGGGGCCACGCCCCGCTTCGTCGACATTGATGAACGAACCTACACCATCGATCCAAAGCAAATCGAAGCCGCTATCACGCCGAAGACAAGGGCGATCATTCCGGTTCATCTCTTCGGCCAGACTGCTGACATGGACCCGATAATGGAGATCGCACACGCCCACGGGCTGTTCGTGGTAGAAGACGCCTGCCAGGCGCACGGGGCCGAATACAAAGGCCGCCGCGCCGGCTCTATCGGCGATGCAGGATGCTTCAGCTTCTATCCCGGAAAGAACCTTGGCGCCTATGGAGAAGCAGGCGCCGTCGTAACCAGCAATCCCGAGATAGCCGGGAAAATTCGCATGTTCCGCGATCATGGCCAGGAAAAGAAGTACTATCACTCCGTAATCGGCTGGAATGCACGCATGGACGGCATCCAGGGCGCCGTGCTCAGTGTGAAGCTCAGATGCCTCGACCGATGGAACGAGGCCAGAAGGCTCAACGCTCGACATTACAGCCGCCTCTTGAGCGACTTGGACGATTTTATTACGCCTTTCGAGGCCGACTATGGCAGGCACGTCTATCACGTCTATTCAGTCCGCGTAAAAGACCGTGACGAGATAATGGATCGATTGGCAGGCCAGGACATCCACTGTGGAATTCACTATCCCGTACCTGTGCACTTGCAGCAAGCATATGATTCTCTGGGATACTGCGAAGGCAGCTTCCCCGTCGCCGAGAGGTGCGCAAAGGAATTCCTGTCCTTGCCAATGTTCCCCGAACTAAGCCAGGAGCAAATAGAACATGTCTGTGAACAGATCAGCAGTTGTTTTAAGGTGCACGTCTGACAAACAAGTCAATCGTGCTGCCGCGACAGAACGTGAACATCAATCAGGGTGGATCGACATCGTCAACCCGACCGAATACGAGGGTTGGGACGATTTGTTGCTCGCCAGCGAGGATTGTACGTTCTTCCATACTGCCGCATGGGCGAAGGTCCTGTCGGAAACATACAACTACAAGCCGGTCTACTTCACCGTAACCGACGCAGACAAGCTCATTGCGATGGTTCCCATGATGGAGATCAACAGCAGGCTCACCGGGCGTCGTGGGATATCATTGCCCTTCACGGATTACTGTGAGCCGCTTGTGGCCAATGGATTCGACATACAGAACATGACCGATTTCATAAAGGAATATGGAAGTAAACGCCGCTGGAAATGCATAGAGGCCAGAGGAGGAACTTATCCGGGAGTCACCTCAACATCGTTTTACGTACACACCCTGGATATTAACGCAAGCGAAGACCAGATATTCTCCCGATTTAAAAGCAACACCAGGAGAAACATAACCAAAGCAATTCGCGACGGTGTTCAAGTCCGAACATCAAGGTCCATCGAGGCGGTAAAAGAGTATTACCGTCTGCACTGCATAACGCGAAAAAGACATGGTCTGCCTCCACAGCCATATTCCTTCTTCGAGAAGATACACGAGCACATTATCTCGAAAGATACCGGCCGTGTCGTGCTTGCTTCTTATGACAAAGAAAACATTGCAGGCTCCGTCTTCTTTGACTTCAACGGCAAATCGCTATACAAGTTCGGCGCTTCAGACTACGCATATCAACGATTCAGGCCCGCGGACCTTGTGATGTGGGAAGGCATTAAGTGGAGCATCCAAAACGAATATCACAGCTTCTGTTTTGGCAGAACGGCGATGGGCAACACAGGACTTCGACAGTTTAAGACCCGTTGGGGCACGGATGAACGGATCGTTGAATATTACAAATTCGACTTCAAACAAGACGCCTTTGTGAAAGAGCCTTTCCTGGTGAAAGACTCTCATAACCGCCTTTTTAGAAAGATGCCGATTCCCGTGTTGAAAGCAATCGGTTCCATGCTATATAGACACATTGGATAATACTTATGAGTATTTATTGGAATGTTAATCTGAAGACTTGGAGGTAATTGAGCGATGTCATTTATGAAATTATATTACACCGCTAAACCATTTATCCCAAGAAGAGTGCAGCTACTGTTGCGAAGACTCTGGATTCGTGCAATGTTACCTTCATACAGGAACGTGTGGCCAATCTGTCAGGATTCAGGTAAACCACCGAAAGGCTGGTCGGGATGGCCGGAGGGCCACAAATTTGCCTTGGTGTTAACACATGATGTGGATACCGCCAGAGGGCATGATAGGTGCGAGAGATTGGTGAATATCGAGCAGAAGCTCGGTTTCAGATCTTCCGTGTACTTTGTCCCAAAGCGATATCCCGTCTCGCCTGACCTGCGAGATTACCTGACTTCCAATGGCTTTGAGGTTGGCGTTCATGGACTTAACCACGATGGCAAGTTGTACAACTCCAAAGAAGTCTTCATGAAACGCGCCGTTCAAATAAACCGATATCTCAAAGAGTGGAATTGCACAGGCTTCCGTTCTCCCGCCATGCACTGCAACCTCGACTGGATCGGCAATTTGGACATTCAATATGACGCATCCACCTTCGACACGGACCCATTCGAGCCTCAGCCGAAAGGCATGGATACGATTTTCCCGTTCTGGGTCCCCGCCAATGGAACGAGAAAGGGCTACATAGAGCTGCCCTATACAATGCCGCAGGATTCGACGTTGTTCATCATGATGAAGGAGAAGGGAATCGAGATATGGAAAAAGAAACTGGACTGGATAGCCGAACGTGGCGGCATGGTTATGCTAACCACACATCCGGACTACGTGTCTTTTGATGGAAAGCCGACATTTGACACATATTCGGCCCGGTACTACGAAGAGTTTCTAAATTATGTCAAAACCAGGTACGAAGACCAGTATTGGCATGTCCTAAGCAGGGACATGGCAAAATTCTGGGTAGAAAATAACAAACACAAGAAAGGGCATAATCGCGGACATGTTTCGAGGATTGTGCCACAAATTGCAGGTCTTGTATAGAACGCTATGTTCTATAAAACAATGGTATTGGGAATCCTTCAGAGTGTAGGAAATATATGGGCGATACTGTTTTAATCGATCCTGTTCGCGATTCAAGGTGGGATGAATTCGTTGAAAATCATCCGATGGGCTGGCTGTGTCATCTTTCTGGTTGGGCGAAGGTCCTGGAAAGCAGTTTTGAACATATGAAAGGACACTACCTGGCCCTTCTGGACGAAGATCGAAACACCATCAGGGCCGCGATGCCGCTTTTTGAAGTGAAAAGCTGGCTAACGGGCAAAAGGCTCGTGAGTATTCCATTCGCCACGCTCTGCGATCCTCTGGTATCTTCGAGCGAAGACTTCGATACACTTTTTGAATCAGCCCTGGATCTGGCGAAGAAATTAGGGATTGCTCACATTGAAATAAGAACGCACGAGTCTCCTTCGCTTATCGACAATGACAAGCTCGGCCCCATCAGCTTCTACAAGCATCACTACCTGCCGCTGGACGCCGAACCCGAGCAGTTGAAGAAGAGTTTTCATCGCGCCTGTGTGAGACAGAAGATATCGAAGGCTCTCAAGAATGGCTTGACTCTGAAAATCGCCGACGACGAGTCGGATGTGCACGAATTCGACCAGCTTCATCTGATGACGCGTCAGAGGATTGGTCTTCCTCCACAACCCTACGCCTTTATCAAGTCGATCTGGACCACGTTCTCCAAATCTGGTCGCGTTTCTCTGCTACTGGCTAAAAAAGACGACAAGGCAATCGGCGGATTGATCCTGTTCAAATATAAGGATCGTGTCTCAGCGGAATTCGGCGCTTCAGATCACAGGTATCGTGACTTGTGCCCGAATCACTATCTCTTCTGGGAAACCATAAAACTGGCATGCAAAGAGGGATACAAGGTCTTTGATTTTGGCAGGACTTCCCCGAACAACCACGGATTGATGGATTTCAAGAGCCGCTGGGGCACAAATGTGGTCGATTTGCCTGAATACTATTATCCGAAGCAGGCATCTGAAAGATTTGCCGAACCTGAAAGTTCCATGCAACGAAAGCTGATGGGAACTGTCTGTAGAAACGTTCCAAGTTTCGTGGCCAGACAGATAGGGCATTTTTGTTACAGCCATTTGGGGTAGTAAAAACAAACTGTTTGAGTTTGAGTCCGCCACTCGCCATAGAAGACTCTGGCGGATCTCGTTGATACTATAATAGTATCGTGGTTCTCTTGCTGTTGCACACAGTTCAATATGTGAAATGAGAGGCCGGAATACTTTATAGTCGGGAGTTGATTAAAGATGAGTAATGACCGCTGTCAGATATGTCGCCTGCAAACGATGGCTGAACCAACAAGCGAAATCTCAGCCTTTCGCCAGAAATTCAACCGCTTGAGAAGAATCATCAAACGCCGATGGAGATATATTGTCAATTCCTTTCACGGCATAAATCAAACGAAAGAGCAGACCTGCCTGAACGAGGCAATCAAATCTAAAACTGTTGTTCTAAAGCCAGGAGACCTGGTCAGAGTGCGATCCAAAGAGGAAATACAGAGCACACTGAACAAATGGAATCAATTGAGAGGCTGCGCCTTTCTGGAAGAAATGTGGCCCTACTGTGACACCACCCAACGTGTCTTCAAACGAGTGGAGAAGTTCCTCGACGAACGAGATTATCTCCTGAAACGGTGCAAAACTATCGTCCTTCTCGAAGGGGTAATCTGCGAGGGCTCAAAAGATTTTGGGCCTTGTGATCGCTCGTGCTTTTACTTCTGGAACGAACGTTGGCTGGAGAAGATTGACTAAAACCATATCTGCTCACCACAGGCAATAACGCCACGTTTGTCTATCAAGTTCCGTAACCCGAGTCATACTATCTGATTGAGAACGCTTATATGAAGCTTGCATTTCTTCGTACTTGAAGCTCCAAAGCCGACCTGCTCCGACAAAGTGAATTCTGAGTTGGTCCGGTTCATTACACAACATCCCGCTACCTTGCATTTCACACTCCTGAGGGCTTGTCACATCGAGTTCCATCGTGCATAATCGTAACCGTGTTTTATCATGTGAATCTAATCCGAGGCAGCGTTTAATGTCGATCTCACTCAGGCAACTCCAAAAAGCGATTCCGGCCGGCGGCGTAACCTGGCCGGCGATTCTGACATGGGCTGACAACAAATCCACCAGCCCCACTCGATTCACGCTCAGCACTAAGCGTCTGATGCTGCGGCACAAATGGACGATTTCCCGTAACTCCAGCGATTTCAAAGACAACGTTTTTGTCTGCATTGAACGGGATGGTGTTCAGGGCTGGGGCGAGGCCGCACCCAACATCCGTTACGGCGAGAATGCCCAAAAAACTCTAATGGCCCTGCAGCAGGCCCAGGCCCTCTTCGAAGCCGGCGACTGGTTCAACTACGTGGATATGCAGCAGCAATGCAAGACCATAATCATCGACCAAAGCTATGCCCGCGCCGCCCTGGACATGGCGTTACTGGACTGGGTAGGCCGTAAGCTTAATACGCCGCTATATCGCCTCTTTGGCCTGGATCCAGCCAAGGCGCCTATCACATCATTTTCCATAGGCATAGACATGCCGCAGGGGATACGCAAAAAGGTGAAGGAGGCCGCCGAATATCCTGTTCTGAAGATCAAGGTCGGACGCAACAACGACGATGAGATACTCGCCGCCGTAAGAGAAGTAACCGATAAGCCGCTTCGCGTGGACGCCAACGAAGGTTGGCGGGACAAGCATGTCACGCTCGAAAAAATCCACTGGATGCAGAATCTCGGTGTCGAACTGATAGAGCAGCAGAGAATGAGAGATTAAAATGATTAAGAACCTGATAGCCTTGTGTCTTTTCCTTACATTGATCTGGCCGGCAACAGCCCGCGCTTTAGATAATGCGCCCACCGACCTGACCGACGCCGTCTCCTGGCTTGAAAAAGAAGCACATCGAATCATCCGCGCCTCCAGGCGTACTATGAAGGATGGAACCGCAGCCTTCCCCCCGCAGGTAGGCATAGGCTATGAGGCCTTCTGGCTGCGAGATTACGCATACACTCTGGAAGGCTCTATCAACTCATACTCAGACAAAGAGCTGACCAACGCATGCACCCTCTTCATTCGGAGCCTGCGTTCGGATGGAGCAGGTGTGGACTGCGTGAAATTCGACGGCACACCTGTCTACAAGCCCGGCTATGGCTCAATGGGCGAAAATCCCGTAGCCGACGGCTCACAATTCACCGTCGCCGTAGCATGGCACACCTGGCAAAGGACAAAAGATGACAGGCTCCTCCACGAGATCGCCGAACCCCTTATCAAATCAATGAATGCCGTGCCCCGCAATCCGGATACCCACCTAATTCACATAAAAGCATCCGAGCAATGGGATCGATGCCCCTATGGCTTCACCGACACAATCCGCAAACAGGGGGACGTGCTGTTCTGCTCGCTTTTGTATATCCAGGCAAGTCGTCAACTATCGGATCTCCTGAACGCCATCGGTCGCAAGACTGAAGCGGAGAGTTGGAATAGCGAAGGCGAACGTATGGCCGCAGGCATTCGAAAGGTATTCTGGGATTCCCAGGTCGGACTATTTCGCGCCGCCACTGTCTGCTGTAAAGAGCACGACATTTGGGGCTCGGCCTTCGCCGTATATCTCGGAGTCGCAAATACCGAACAGTCGAAAGCAGTCGCCGCGTATTTCAAGCAGCACTATTCCCAGATCGTCCAAAACGGCCAGATCCGACACCTTCCCCCGGGCGTATACTGGGAAAAAGCCCTCAGCGGCCGCGATACTTATCAAAACGGTGCCTATTGGGCGACTCCCACCGGATGGTTCGTATATACGCTCGATCTCGCAGACCCCGCCCTCGCGGATCAAACAGTGATCGATATGGTAGCCAATTTCCAAAATTCAGGTGCCTGCGAATGGATATTCGCTAAAAAACGCCGGATGCCTGATTATCTGGCAAGCGCCTCACTTCCACTTGCAGGCATCCGTGCTATGCAGGAGCGTAGAGCCGCACGCTGATTATCGGCCCCATAACACTCTGGAATATGTCATCGGCTCTATCGCACTCTGACAGATCAGCCGGTGCCGCGTCTAAGCATCCCATACCCAACAACTACCCCATATTCACAAGATCGCCATTCCTTGGTTACCCTATGCTCGCCAAGGGCCTAATTTTCAAGCCGATAAAGGTATTTCGCCGATAGGAATGAGGTCCGTTAAGCTGTAGTCTGTCCAGTTGACGCACTTGGCCACGGCAGATTTCCAGGATTATGACGCATTCGAATATGCTGCCTTACAGAACAGGGCTTTGGAGATATTGGCCATGAAGTTTCCGCTATGGGGTGATCGAAGAAGTGAAGATAGAAGACAAGACCCGGCAGAAAAAGGCGGGAGAAGGAAAGGTCCGAGAAGAAAAGATCAACAAAGGCAGTTCGTCAGGCTATACTACCCTCCGACCGCCACACCACAAATACTCGACTCCAACTTTAGAACCATAAACATCTCTCAGGGGGGCATCCTTTTCACCTGTCATGCCCCCTGTAGCGAATGCAGCAACCCGATTAAACCAGGCAGCACAATGGACTTCACAATCAGGTTTCAAGACGGAGAAACCTACGATGTCAAAGTCAAAATAATAAGATGCCTGTGCGACCTCGAATCCAAAGAAAATCGCATATCGGGTGCATTTGTGAAAAGCATCCCCGCCGAACGAATATGCAAAGAGCAATCATACCTCTTGAGGAATTTCCGCGAATTCTGTCAGTCCGTCATTGCCCTGGCTGAAGCAAATATGGAGCTTCCATCAGACTCAGAGGAGGAGGCCGAACCAGCATTGGCCCAGCAATCAGATTAGTCTGATATCCAATAAAGACTAAACCGGCGTATTCAACCAAATCGATTACTCGATATCTGGCAAAAAGCGAGCTACCCGATTAGAATGTGCGATTATAATAACGCTGATATACGGAGCGATTGAAGCGGTAATATAAGCGTTGAGAGGTGAGATTATCAATGTTCGATTTGTGTAGGTCAGTCTGGATTCGGAACCATATTACATTCGAGCCAGTTGTCCGACAAAACTGCAAGGTCGGCTAAATCCACTCTGCAGTCTCTATTGACATCGCCGTCGAGATAGCCGATTCCATTACATGGAGCCAGAACCACAGTATCGAATAGTTCGTCGTATATATCGTCATCAATTGGAAAACAAAGCGTCCTGAAGTCACCACGCACGTCTTTTCCTAGAGCATATGAGAAAGCTGAGACAAGCAGCGTCGCCCGAAAAGAATCTGCTTCCACGGTATTGCTCATCCGAGCATATCGTGCTTGCCAATCCGAATTGAAGTACCCGAGAAATCTGCATAGTCGCCGCATTGGTATGCGCATACCCAGTCCCGCCTCCGTAGCCATAGTGATGAATTGGTGCGCAGCGGTCAGGAATGTATCTAACGTTTCATCTTCCGTTGTCCCGGACTGATTCCACGTACAGAAGGGACAGCCGTTTGCGACATAGCGATCGTATGCGTTGGATCGAAAGGAACAAGTAACTTGATCTCTCTTCATAATGTCGGCTACGACATCTTCTCCGAGACCGAACGTCTCAGCGCGGGAAACCATTTCGCACGCCGTGGCGTACTGAAAAATCTGAGCCATGGTTTCCGAATAGATAGCATTCGCCCTGCCATCGATCTTTCCACCGTAGTGATACCCCGCCGGGAAGTTCAACGTCACATTGTGGCCCATCTCATGAAACAGGCAAGAATATAGAATCTTCTTCCTGCTCATTATGTCGCATGAAGTCGCGAATGCAACGGGTGTCGTGTACCACAGTGAGTACAAGCCCCCGGTCATACCGGGGTCGTTCAGAATTACCTGGTGGAAGGTTCCGTCAGGATAGAAGACATCACCCCCGACAAAATCCAACTGTATTATCGCCGCAACCGAAAGGATGTACTCCAGCGCCTCGCGAGACACCCTTGGGAAACAGTCGTCCCCCATATAAGTCAACGCCGACGATGGATGGTATCTGGACATGCGCGAAGCCAGGGTGACCTCATAATCAGGGATACTCACTTTGGCCTTGCCCCATAGTTCAACCGGGTCGATTTCTGCGTATACAAATCGAACGAGCGTTTGCGCCTGGTCGACCTCTCCGTCACTGTAGTGAGAAGTTACAGTCGCGGTGTAGTTGCGCGTCAAATCCGAATAAGTGTGCTGCATCGGAAACCAGCCGTCTTCGACTATCCCGTCCCCCCAATCCCAGGTAAACGGTATGCTGGGATGCGCGGTGTCCACCCCTTTGATAGTCACCTCGCCTGTGGCTGTATTAACCTCGGGCTGCCGCACGGTCAAAGTCCCGGCCAAGGCCCACCCAACCAGTCCCAGAGTGACCGTAACGATGCTAATACACCGGAATAGCCCCATTTTCTTCTCCTCACTTTCGCGTATAATGTAGGATTTCCAATATACTTTCAGAAACGGCAATCCTACACGCCACAATACCCCATTATACTTTAGCAACCTGTATCATTTCAATACCCTTGGCGGTTCAAGCCGGCTCAAATCATGCAAATTGCCCAAAATCCAACATTGCAGTCGTTTTTCGACGTACCTCGACAAGCGAGTTCTTATTACCTGTCCGGATTTTCGCTTTGCTGCTGGCCATCTCACCCTGCCAACCCGAAAATCTCTTACGCAAAAGGCTAATATGCAACATGCAGACAAGCCCCACGAACCGAACCATCTCTGGCAAGAAGGAGGCAACCGGATTAGAATGTGCGATTATGGTAGTGCTCATATATGGCGCCGGTGCAGTCGGACTGGGCCTGGCGAGTTGTCTGCTCAAAGATGGCGCAAAGGTTGACTTGATCGCCAGAGAAGATACTGTGCTTTCCCTCCAGCAGCACGGCCTTGACAGGACAGGCATTTTCGGAACTCATCATGTCGATCCACACGAGTTTCGACGCTATACGAGCCTGACAGATGTGCAAGCCAAATACGATTACGTCATCGTCTGCGTCAAATCATTCGACTCTCGCAACGCAGCCGAGGACCTTTCCTCACATCCAGCCCTGTTTGGTAATACAACCAGAATAGTGTTATCACAGAATGGCTGGGGCAACGCAGAGACCTTCACATCATTTTTCGACAAGGAGCGAATCTATAATGCCCGTGTCATAACTGGCTTTGAAAGACCAAATTCGCACACTGTAACGGTAACAGTCCACGCCGACGCTATTCATATCGGCAGCCTCTTTGGCATTTCCGCTTCATGCGTTAGGCCGCTCTGTGAATCAATTGCACATGGTGATATACCTTGTGAGACTACCGAAGAAATCGGCAAAGACCTCTGGGCCAAAATGTTATATAATTGTGCCCTGAATCCCTTGGGGGCTGTGCTCGATTGCCCATACGGCGCCTTGGCCAAGAGCCAAACCACTCGTGCAATCATGGACCACATCGTGGACG
Organism: uncultured Pirellulales bacterium; assembly: GCA_964649005.1. Lineage (GTDB taxonomy): Bacteria > Planctomycetota > Phycisphaerae > Sedimentisphaerales > Anaerobacaceae > CAZGMJ01. The sequence continues at coordinate 5,742 of CAZYMD010000116.1, read as the reverse complement.
AAGTATTCACCGTCATGACCACCGCCGGTTTCGAGACACACTTCAGCACTCCGGAGGCCTTCCTCGATGTGTTTTACAGAAGGCTTGTACCCGACACCACTGAACACAGATCATCCACCCTCCAGGATATTGAAGCAGGCAGGAAAACAGAAATCGAAGCTCTCAATGGGGCCGTCATCCAGTTGGCACAAAAGCACAACCTCGATGTGCCCTACAACAGAACCGTGTACAACCTTGTTAAGTTCCTCGAAGGAAAAAATCTGTAAAGCAAGCTGTAGCGTTTTTATTCAGGCTCGATGCGAATAGTGTGCCCAACAGGCTTAAACGCCCGTCCAATAGCCTCAGCTAATGGCTTTCGCACCTTTTCCGTCAAGGCTGCGGTCATCTCCATATCCGCCCTGCCCTCTTCACCATGAAACAACATCTTGACCTGCCTTGTTTCATAGGCCTGCTTCTTGGCCACCGCTTCATCGACCCGATTGAACGCCTCAGTAAAAGGATTGACCTGAAAATCAGCCGCCAGATTCACACCTTCAGCCAACTGCCCGGCCGTATACGTTTTGGATGCTTCGCCCCAAGTGACACGATAGCTGTCCGATTTACCGTTGGCAGCAACAAGCATAAATCGGTTCAGCTTCTCGTTGAACGGCACAAGCGTCATACCCGAACGAATGCTGGAATCCTTATTATCCTCGCCTGTCGCACAGAATGGATACCGCTCGCTCTTCACCTTGATCTCGGTCGGCTGTGACGAAATAATGTGATGTCCCTCCGAGGCGGTTGCCTTGCCTGTGGAGAGATCCAGCGTCACGGTTCCTATCTCCCCATCCAGTCCCATAGCTTCGAGAAAAGCGTAAGCCATTACTAATTGCCCAGCCCAGCCGGGATGAACGCCGTCTTTGCCGGAGATCATATAATCGTCGCCGTACTTCTGCTTCGCATTGAATCCCTGCACGAGCATAGGCAGATAAACATCAGCGAACGCCACATTCTCCTCGCGCACTAACTCCACATCAATATTACGCAGCTCCAGCAGGTTGAGATTCAAGTCCTTCACAGTGCCGTTAGCCTGCCTAACCCAGGAGGGTATCTTTCCAACAGTCCCCGCCGATCCCTGGATCACACGCACACCATGCTCCTTGAACGCACGAATAATCGCCAGCGAGCTTTCCCTGTACCTGTCCCCATACTCTTGCTTGTAGGGTTGATACCTGTGATCGTTCATACCGTAACAGGTGGTCGCGATAGTAGGATCGAAACGCAGAACATCGTTCTTCATCCGAGAGTAAAACCCGGGCGCCACCTCCCCGCTCCAGCCGAACTGTCGAACCGTAACCTCCAATTGAGGCGCGCAGACCGTCAGATAGGTCTCCATGAGCCTCGAATACATCTTCTGCTCGGTAATCGAGTCCCCGCAGATGGCCAGCCTGTCACCCTGTTTTAACAGCAGGCCTTTCGAGGGAGGCGCCTTAAGAGGCTTAAAGTCAGCAAAATACGAATCCGACGGCAGCCGCTCCATTTCCTGTGCAAACAGAGGAGCCGCTGAAGTCACAACCAATAGCAGTAGTAATAAGTATCTTTTCATAAGCGTATTCTATCTCCCCTTCCCTTTGGTGACAATAGGGAAAATCCACATCCCAAAGTCATTAGGGATAGTTCACATTAGTAGCTAACATAAATTAGCGAGCGCCTTGTCGTGTCGAGCGGAGTCCCGATTTAATCGGGAGGTAGTCGAGACATCTGGCTGCGAATGAGCGTTCCCTTCTTTCCTGGCCACATTCATCATTCCCTCCAGCCTCTCAGCCTTCAGCGGAACTTTGTATGAGTCACACCAAAAATCATTTCACAGAAAGCTAAAAGCCGCCAATCAAACCGCATGCCTCTTAAAAAATTTCTCCGCCTTCTTCACTAAAACTTTCCGCGTGTCCTTAAGTTGTCTTTTCACAGCAACTTCTCGACGATAATTTCATCCACGTAACCACCGTTGATCTTGGCATGCTTTTCTGCTGTCCCTACAATGTGAAACCCGTATTTGCGATAAACAGCCATTGCAACAGGATTATCCGCCCGAATAAACGTAAAGATCTTTTCGTACCCCTTGTCCCTCGCCGCCTTAAAAGTAGCCCCAAACAAACAAGAAGCTATCCCTTGCCGCCTGCGTGATAAACCAACATACGTCCCCAACATACCCACATGATCGAAAGCATGTGTGTATCTGGCAAACGGCTCCATGCTCTGAAAACCTACGAGGCTGTGATCGCGAGGATCCCCCGCAACAAGAAAAACGCCGCGAGCAGGAAAGTTGGAAATGTACTCTCGTTCCCCCTCGACTGTAAAAGGCGTATCAAAAGCAGTATAAATCCCCGCCTCTACAATAGGATTCAGGATGCCGACAATGGCCTCAGCATCACTTGACTTGACTTGACTTGCCGAACGCTCCAATCCATCCGTATTATTCATCCTCAATTCAGCATGGCAGGCGTATCTGTTCAATCAAGCATAGCAAGAGCTACTTCGTCCTTATACCTGACCGCGTGTTCTCTGAGATACCCTCGGTGCAATTCGAGAACATCAGCACACGAGGGATCATAAGCAATATTCTTCATCTCCCCAGGATCGCGCTGCATATCAAACAACGCCTCGCGCCGCTCCCCCCTGTCATAAACGCAGTATTTATACTGCTCGCTTCGCACCATCCTCCCCTGGACCCTCGGCTTCTCGCCATTCACCGGCCCGCCCTGAATCATATAATTCTGTACGACAACATACCTTCGCCACGAAGCCGGCTCCCTACTCTCAGCGATATTGCGCAAACTCCTGCCGGGCATCCTCTCAGGCTGCCTTATACCGGCATAGTCAAACAAGGTGGGCATGATATCGATTCCCGTATTAACGAGCATGTCCGTCGCCCCCTTCTTGATTTTTCCACTATAGCTCATAATGAAGGGAACTCTGGCAGATTCATCATAGAACACCGTCTTCTGGTTGAACTTGTGCGCGCCGTGACAATCACCGTGGTCGCTGGTAAACACGACAAGCGTATCTTCCCGCTGCCCCGACTCCCTCAAAGCATCCAGCACCCTGCCGATCAGAGCATCGACCTTCTCCACTAAGCGATAATAACCCCAAATGTGCCTTCGCCACTGCTCTTCCGTATAATCGCCAACCGGGAATGTTGTGGTGTTGTGATAAGATTTGCGCATCAGAGCCATAGCGTCCGTCTCATTCTCAGGCGGTTCATGATTATCCCGCAAAGGCGGACGCTCCTCGACCGCAGGCGGCTCACCAACCTCACCACTCGGAAGCTTCTGAAATCTGGCCCACTGGCATATATCGTGCGGATTGCTGAACGACACCACTAACAGAAACGATTTCTCCCGCTTCTTTTTAACGAATTCTACAGCAGGGTTAGGCATTTCATCATCATGTCCGTTGTTACGAAGTACTGCCGTCATCCCAAATCCGTGCTCATCAACCTTACGCTGGTTGTAACAGAGGTGCCACTTGCCAACGTACCCCGTATCATACCCCGCATTCTTGAAGTAAGTCCCCATCGCAGGCAATTCTTGAAGATCGAGTTTGCGATGCGTGTTGCTTTGCACTTCTGTCTCATGTGGAAATCGACCGCTGAAAATCGAACCCCGCGCAGGCATACAGAGAGGATTGGCCGTATAAGCTCTCGTAAACATCATGCCGCTCTGAGCAAGGCTATCCATCGCCGGCGTATTGATGTACCGCTTACCCATACGGCAGCTCATAATCTCGGCAAACTGCTGGTCCGTCATAATAAAAAGAATGTTCGGCCTCCGACTTCGCTCTGTGCCCGCTCTGGAAATCTTCGCAGTCATACCCAGAGTAAACGCCCCAACACCCTTGAGAAAATCTCTACGCCTCATATTACCACCTTACTCATTACGTGAAAACAGCGACACCGCTGCCGATATGATTCTCAACCAATAACGATTGTTGCATCATCTCCTATAGTACTTCTACTCCTTTACCCTAATCGGTCCTGAGCAACCCATCCACAGGAGCAAAATCGTCAGTCAAAATCCGCGAACTGGCCGCACTGCTCGGTGGGCTCGCCCGCAACCGTTCCAACCGTCTTTCGAAATTTGGAAAACTAACCTTCTTCGCTTCGATCATCCCCCGGGCCCGCCTCTCCAACTCCTCCAGGTCGACCGCCTCATCAGACTTCGTCGCCACTATCACCACGTTCATCGAGCCTATCGCCGGAAACATATAAACCTGCGGAAAACTCGTCTTGAGCGTCTTATAGATCGCCCCCACAATATTATTCCGCCTCCCGCGTATACTCCCAATCACGTTATACGCCAGCACCCCATTCTCACTCAGCCGCTCGCTCGCAATCGCAAAAAACTCCTTCGTCGTCAGCGAATAGGGAATATACGATCCATACCGATTCGCCGTATAAGCATCTAAGACGATCAAATCGTACTTCTTCCGCCCCCGCCGCAGGTGCATCCGCCCATCCCCGATCATCACCTTCATCTTACCCGTTTCCTTGAACTCGAAGTACTCCCGCGCAACCTCGACCACCTTCGGATCCAGTTCCACCGTCTCGCTCACCACCCCCGGCCAATACGCCTGATACGACCGCTGAATACTGCTCCCCCCCAGTCCAATAAACAACACCGACTTGATCTGATCGTTCCAAAGCCAGGGCATATGAAAATACTCCGTATACTCGAAGTGCCCCTCCAAAGGATTCGCCAGCGATATCTGGCTCTGCGTCGTATTATCGAAGTGCAATACCCGCATCCGCCCCGTATCGACTACCTGAATATGATGGTAAGGCGACGTAGTCTCGAAAACGACCTCCCCCCAACACGCCGCACCCAACAAAACCAACACCACTCCAACCAGCGTCAAACTCAACAAACGCTTGCTCATTCAATATTCTCCTTCTCAGGCTCAACCAGCCAGCGATCCACAAACATACACATCACCCCTAGCCCCCCTATCAGCGCACCCGTAACGCGAAAAATCTGCGACAGCGTCATCACGTCTATCAGAATATACCCCGACACGAACACCCCACCGATACTCCCCGCCGTACTGGCCGCATAAATCTCCCCGCTAATCCGTCCCACGTGCGACAGCCGCCGGGATGCTAAACGAATCATATAAGGCGACAGCATCGCCAGCGCAAAGCACGGCCACATAAATATCAACGCACTACCCAGCCCCGGATCGAGCTTCTGCCAGATCATCGGAATCTCCTGATCCAGCGGATGCCGCATAATAATCCAATCCATGATCCCCCCCGCGAAATTAGGAATCACAGCCGTATAGACCCCCGTAGGCAAAAGCAGCCAGGCTAAAAACGATGCTTTCTTAAACTTGTCCGCCAGCGCCCCACCGATATAGTACCCCAGCGCCAGCGCAATCAGTATCACCCCGATCTGGCTCGTCCAAACATAAAACGACCCGCCGAAATCCTTACCCAGGTATCGCACACCAATGATCTCAAGGACCATGATCGCGAACCCACCGAAAAACACAATTCCAGTAGTAACAACATGACGCATGTCCCACATACTAAACCCCACCCCCGCCACAAGCAACACGAAATACAATTCCACCCCACCAACAACAGAATACTCAAACGACGCGCACTCATCACAAACCCTGTCATCCTGAGCTCGACTCAGGACCCCAACAACCTCCGAAAAGAACCGACATGCGCGCATCCAGCCGGAACCTTGCATACACACAACC
>CAZYMD010000115.1:15566-16818 GCA_964649005.1 uncultured Pirellulales bacterium | reverse complement strand
GAACTTTCTTCGCTTTGACTAATTCGAGCAGCGTATCGTAGAAGCTGTAATCGTACGGAACCATGCTCATATCGATACCCGCCATCACGGACATCTTAACTGCTTCCCGACGGTCGGCGGCGACCATCTCACGAGTGTAGAGGTTCTCGATATCGGCCCAGTCGGAAACGACAAAGCCATCCATACCCAGCTCCTCAATCAGCACGTCGTTGAGCAAAAAACGGCTCGAATGAACCGGAATGCCATTGATCTCAGATGAGTTCACCATCGCGCTGGCAGCGCCCGCCTGTGCGGCCGCCGCGAAGGGCTTTAGGAATAGCTGCCTCAACTGCCGTTCGGGAATCCACGCCGGGGTTCGGTCCATGCCCGAAAGCGGCACGCTGTAGCCAAGGTAGTGCTTCATGCACACCGCAACTTTGGAAGGCATTGAAAGGTCGGGCTCCTGCTGGCCGCGAACGTAGGCGGCGCCCATCACCGAGGCGATATAAGCGTCTTCGCCAAAAGTCTCCCAGAGACGCGACCACATCGGCTGGCGACCAAGCCCCAGTACAGGGGCGAAGTTCCAGGGAATGCCCGCGGCACGAGTTTCGAGGGCTGCAATCTCGCCGACTGTCTTCATCAGATCAGCGTTCCCCGTCGCGGCCATGGCGATGTTCTGCGGGAAGATCGTCGCGCCTGTGATGTAGTTCGCGCCGTGGATCGTATCGATACCGTAAATGATCGGAATGCCCAGGCGGGTCTGCTTGGTGGCCATGTCCTGGATTTCCGTAATGATCTCCTGCCAGTTCTCGACAGTGCGTGCCTGGCCCCCACAGTTGAGGATCGAGCCGATATGGCGGTCGACGATGCCCGCACGGAGCTTTTCAGGATCGAGCTTGAGGAAACCGTCCTTGCCCGATGCTGCAAAGGGCTCCAGCGTGATCTGGGTCATCTGGCCGACCTTCTCTTCGACCGTCATCTTCTTGAGCAGATCCTGCACCTTCTTGTCGATTGGGTCCTTCGGGCCGAACAGGCTGAATTTACTCGATCCACTGCGTTCGCAGCCGAGCGTTCCGATAGCGATCAGGATTGTGGCGATCAGTAGCTTTTTCATAGCAAGCTTCCTTTCCGAAAAATATTCGTTCAACGTTCATGCGGCCCCCCTACCGCGATGCTATGATAGTATATCCTGCCAAAATGTGAAATCCAAATGTGCGCAAATCTTCGCTACACATACCTGCGAATTTTCCCGAACTATTTCCAAGGCGTCGCC
>CAZYMD010000115.1:0-15466 GCA_964649005.1 uncultured Pirellulales bacterium | reverse complement strand
GGCGTCGCCTTAGTACCTTCTGTTAGTGCTGTATTAGTATATGTAATAGTAGGGGGACAATTCTGTCCCGGTCAGGGGCCATTTCTGTCCCCCTTCAACTTATGCTACATCCTGTCAGATGCTCGTTGTCACCGCTCTTTTTCATCCCTTTTCAAAGAACCATATAGCCCTATTGCCAGTGGAATAAGCAGAATAAAATAGAACAATGCATGTACAAACATAAGCCAACGACAGTTTGATTGGCTATAAAGCAGCATGTAGCAGCAAGTGCTCAGAAAGAATCCTAAAAGCACGAGACAATAAAACAAATGGACTTTTCCTACTCGGTTCTTGTTGAGGTCGTGGAAGAAGAAATACAGGAAAACACAAAGAGGCAAGTGGAAAATAGCACCACCGATTATGTATGTACCCGTAAAGTCCCTCGATTCCCCTTCTTCCATGATTCTGCTCCAGGAAACTTCCGGCAACAGGAAACACACCAACTGGACCATCAAAATAGGTATACATAACACGATGGGAATTGCTATGATTGCAGCATATCTGCCGATCTTGATTTTGGTCTCATTATTAATTTCCAGAATTGACATGTGATCAAACCTTGTCTCTTTTATCAGCCGGTAACGACGCTTTGATCCTTTGATATAAATCTTGCGCCAAATTCCGTTCGCTTTCGGGCTGATATGGATTTTCAATTGCCGACTTGAGAATATTCAGGCCCTTTTTGCCACCGATTGTCGCTGCTCGGCTTACAATCAATCCAAAGATCACAGTCTGCTGCTCATCTCTGGCCCTAGCGGACAATACCTCGATAGGATCGCTGCTATCGTCCGTTTGGACAACCTAGCGGGTATTAATTGGATGTTTCCATCTCAATATACCCGACAGCCCCAGTGACAACGGCGGAATCAGCAAAACCAGATAGATCAAGCCAGGTATGAACTTGTTCCAACTAACATCGGTAGAGCTGAATATTAGCCAGTAATAGCATGTACTCAGACCAAAGCCAATGAGCACGAGATAATACAGCAAGAGGATATTCTTGACTTCTCTCTTTTTGAGGGCACGAGAGAAGAAATATAATAGAATGCAAAAAGGCAGGTGGAATAGGGCACTGCCTATTGAGACCTCTGAATAACTTGGTTCTTTTGAAGACCATCATGCTTTGAGAGGCGGTTAAGGCTGTTTTCCTCAAAGGCAAGGTAGTTTTTCAGGGATCTCTATTATATATACATAGGTAAAGCCCATCCATTCCGCATCCTCCATCATTCGGGCCCGAACCGATGTTGGTGATGACAAAAGCACCAACTGGATCAAAAGAATAGGCATGTACAACACGATGGAAATTGCCGCAATAGCCGCAAACCTCCCGATAACCATGCGTCGTTGATACGACAATATGCTCCCTTGTTCAAGGGGAGTTCTTGATTCGCAGTTCTTCATTTACTCACCGATTCCATATCTGCGTGTTTCGCTTAATCGAGCCATATAATCCTACAGATAACAACAGAAGAAGAATGAAGTCCACTAATGCGGGTAAGTATCGTAACCAACGATATTCTTTCGGAACAGCAGTATGATGGTAGTAGTACATGGCGCTTAATGTAAATAGTATAGACACAACCACATAGGCATCTATTGCGAGTTTCTTCCTAAGGTGACAGATTCCTATCCTAAACACGAAGAGGGATGCAAGAAGAGGTGTGTGAATAAGCCAGCTAACAATAATGAAAAAGAGTAACATCCCGAATTGTTCACTTTCTCCCAGTATCCTCACAAATGAGGAGCCTATCCATAAGCATTTCCACATCGGCATAAGTAAAACGACTACAATGCTTGCGATAGCCGCATATTGACCAATCCTGATTTGATATTCATAATCAAGATGTAGCTTTTTATACAAGGAACTCATGTTTCGTTCTGTCTCCACGGGGCGGAATGTCTTGCACGCATAACCACTTTCTCCAAAGTTCCATTTCGCTCATTGCTTTGATTGTATCCCAACAGTTGGGCTATGGCCAGAAATATTGTAGCCTGACTTATATCCTTATCAGAGGAGATTTCCCCTTGAGGCTCTGCGTTTCGCTTCGTATCTTCGCTTCACTCTGATCTAAATGACGGAGGTGGGATAGCGCTAATCTGAAAGAATTGCGCGTGAGGAGCGACTAAATATATAAGCAAAGCCGCAGGGTAGTTGTTGCGGCATGGGGGGGTAGTTGTGTTTTGTATATGCATTATAAGGGGGGATTTTCATGTCCAGCAGAGAAGCTATACACATGAGCAGGACAGCGGCGGTCCTGGCGGGGCTATGGCAAAGATTGGACTCGGTATTTCGCTACGTCGAATCGGCTAATCAGGATAAGATCGCCTGGGATTCTGTGCAGACCGGAGGGAGCGCTTAGTACGGCTGGAGCCGGAGCCAACACTTCTTAACATTCACCCTTTAAGGTGCCTCACTACATAACAGGCTCAGTATGATCTCCACTCTATTTACCTGCTCAACTATCCAATCGCCCCTACTCTGAGCCGATAATTATGCCAATTAACCCAACGTAAACTGCACAAAACCGCCTTATCTGTCCGATAATTGGGGTATGAGCAATAGTACTATGCGCAATATTATAGGGCGGCCCTGTAAAGGGTGTTACGAGGCTATTATCGGCCCACAGGCGCCTGAGATAGCAGGCCCCCCGCTGCATCGCACATGCAGCCACACGACCCTAATCCCTTGTGTGTACATGTTTTACGGCAAATCAAGTCGCGTAAAACAAACCGCGCAAAACCGCTCAAAAACTGCACCAGCCCCGGCCCTATCACCGATAACAACTTTGCCGACGTATTTTGTGCGCGTATCGTGATTCGTAACCTTTGAGGATAGCTTTCAATGAACAAAACGACTGCCACACCTCCTGCTCCAGCCAAAACAACCCCAACTCGCTCTGCGAATCCTCTCGAAGAGGCTATTTCCGAGCGTCAATGGGCCCAGAGACTCCTCGAGCAGCGAAATGCCGAGTTGGCCGCCGCGAACGACCAGTTACAGCAGGAGATAAGCCAGCGGGTGCAGGCCCAGGAGCAAATCCGCCAGCGGACAACCGATCTGCGCACTGCGGCCGATCGCCTCAAGAAAGCCGAAATCGAGTTCAAACGCCTCAAGAACGAGCTAAAGGGGCTACACGACCAGGTAGAAAGCGAGAAATCCCGCCGAAACCAGACCGAGGAGCAGTCCAGGCAACGAATAGTGGAACTGGGGACTGTCAACGACCGGTTAAGAACCGCTGAGAGCCAGTCCAGAGGGCTGAAGGACGAACTTAACGCCCGTAACGATCAACTGCAGGAGGAATCCTCCCGCCGAAAGCAGATGGAGGAGCAGCTTCGAAGGCAAAACGCCGAGCTGGTTATCGCAGAGGAACAGTTCAGTGAAGCAAATACGGAAAATGAACGCATTTCCAGGGAAGTAACCAGCTACCGCACACAGATAGAGAAGCTAACCAGAGAATTTACAGATGCGGACAGAAGACTACAACAGCAGACAGGTAAATATGCGCAAGTCGAGGCGGAGAATAGAGATAGAACCGTTCAACTGGAATCCATGAACAACAGACTCCAGCAGCAGCGAGACGAATTAGAGCGTTTGCAGAAGCAATTGTACGACTATCGGGATCGATTCGGCCAACAGGATGTGGAACTGAGAAACGCACGTGAACAGCTCAGGCAGGAATCCGACAGGCGAACCCAACTCGAACGACAACTCCAGGATCAGAGCATAAACGCCAAGGCCTCCAGTGATAGGATGCGGCAGGAAATATCAGAGTTAAAAGCGGCAGGCCTGCGATACCACGAGACCGAAGTCGAAAGAGCCCGACTCGAAAGCGAACTAAAGGCGTCGCGAGTGCAGCTTGAGAAATTCAAGCGCGAGCTTGCCGCGGCCAAACCAATCGGGCAGGACCTGCGATACATGACAGCGGTCGCCGAGCGGGCGGTCGATGGGATTGTGATCATTGACATCAAGGGCACGGTCAAGTTTGTAAATCGCGCCTGGGCCGACATTTATGGCTGTGCCAGCACGAACGAGCTAATCGGCCGGAAGATTACGAGCTTCTACGACAAGCAATGTATGCGAAAGCAAATCACTCCCTGGCTGGAGCTGGCCAGAAGCAGAGACTGCGGCGGTGAGGTTGAGCGCACCCGGGAGGATGGCAGGACGCATCGGTCGCAGTTACGGGTAACGACCGTAAAAGACGGAAAAGGACAAGTTGTCGGACACGCCCTCTTTGCAACGGATCTCGGCGAGCAGCAGAAATTCGAGGACCAGTTGCGACACAAAAATGATGAGCTTGAATCTGTCAGGCAGGATTTAATAAAGGCAGAGGACAAGCGTGCGGAGTTGCGCAGGGAACTGGACGATTACCGCAGGCAGCTCGATCATAAGACATCGGGTCTTGCGATAACGACAGAGAAACTGCAAAGACAGGCGGCTCAGCAGGTAAAGGCCAGGAAGGACATCGAGCTGCTGCAAGGGCAATTGCAGGACACGAAGAATCACCTGGAAAAGGAATTGGATGAGTATCGCCATGAGTTAGAGCAGAAGACTGCGGAATTGTCTCGCGTGAATGAACAGTTACAGAGAGAAACGCCGGAGCGAATCAACCTCAAACAGCAGCTTGAGAACCTGCAATATGAATTGAGGGACACCAGGGGCCGGCTGGAAAGCGAATTGGATGCGTCTCGGCGGCAACTCGATCAGAAAACAACCGAACTGACGCAGTTGAACGAACGATTGCAGAAAGAGGCGCCCGAGCGAGCGAACATCGAAAAACAACTTGAGAGTCTTCAGTACGAATTGAGGGACACGCAGGAACATTTGCTGGGACGGGAGCACGAGGTAGAACGGCTGCAAACCGAGGTTGGCGACTATGAAAACCAGTTGGAGAAGCGTTCGGCTGAACTCACAACAGCCAAAGGAATCGGCCAGACACTGCGGTATATGAGGACGGTGGCCGAACAGGCGTCGGAAGGAATCGTGGTAATCGATCTGAAAGGCGCCGTTCGATTCGCGAACACGACCTGGGCGAATATGCACGGGTACACCAGCCCTGATGAGCTGACAGGCGCCTCGATCAGCAAGTTCTTCAGCAAGGATCAAATGAAGTCAACTGTCGCCGAGTGTCTGGAGCAAGCCAGGCAGATCGGTTCATCAACACGGTCGGCGGAAAACCTGCGAAGAGACATGCCTGCATTCGCATCCCAGATCAAAGCCGCCTGCATTACCGACGAGAGGGGCAAGACATCGGGCTTTGTCGTTTACGCTTCGGACACGAGCATGCTGCAAAGAACAGAGCAGAAAGCGACCCGGCTAAAGGAAGTTGCGGAGGAGCTTGAAAGAGAGAGGCGTGATCGAGAACAGCTCCAGAAAGAATTGCGGCAGTATCGCGAGCAAACCTATGAAATGAGCGAAGAGCTTGCGAAAGCGAGAGAACAGTTCGAGCAGGAAACAGCACAATATCAGAAGGACAAATCCCAGTTCGAACAGCAGAGCAAAGAGTTGAAGGTTCTAACTGATAAATTCAAGATGGTTAGCCTGAAACGTGACAAGTTTGCGGAGGACCTGAAGATTCTCCAGAGGAAGTACGAACAGCAAACGGTCGACTTGAAAACAGCCTACGAACAGATCGATCAGGGGGGATCTGAATACGCCGAGGTCGGTGAAGAATTAGAGCAGCAGCAGAAAAAGCTGGATGCAGCCCAGGAACAATTGGAAAAGAAAAACCAGGAGTTCAAGCTCATTGAAAAGGAGCTGCGTGACCATAAGCTCGAACTCAAGAGGCAGAGTGCCGAGTTAGAGACAATGTCCGGCAGAGCCGAACAGGGAGCATCGAGTAGATCGCAACTCGAAGAGAAGCTCGAACACAAGGAAACTGAGCTGCGAGCGGCAATCGAACAATCTGAAGCTATACTTAAAGAACGCAGGCAGGTTGAAGATGAATTGCAGAAATATCGCGACGAATCGGAGCGGAAGATTGCACATTTGGAATCCGTCAATAACCAGCCTGAAAAACAAACGGCCAGTCCAACTCAGACTGTAAAGCAAACAGAGAAATTAACGGTGGAGTTGCAAAAACTCAAGGAGCAATTCGACAAGCAGGCCGGAAGAAAGGAATGGCTCCAGAAAGAGGTTGAGAAGTATCGCGACCAGGTGAAGCAGCTCACAGACGAGTTGAAGAAGACCAGCAAGGAATTGGAAACTGTCTCGACCGAACACAGACGGATAGAAAGCGAATTGAAGGGAAATCGCACCAAGGCTGAGAGACGCAGAGCCGAGCTAAAATCCGTCGGCGAAAAGGGAGAGCAGGAAAAGACTCAAAGGATCGCCGTCGAGCAGCGGCTCAGCAGCCAGGAAAGAGATCTGCGAACAACGAGAGATTCTCTCGAAAAAGCCCGGAACGACCGCGAGCGGTTGCAGAGAAAGCTCGAAGAACATGAGGCCAAATTCAGACAGCAGATTGCCGAGCTAACTGCTACAAATGAACGGCTCGAGCGGGAAACTGAACAGTATTCTACCACTGAGAAGAAGCTCAAAGTAGTCGAGAACGAGCACGAACAACTGAATGGCAAATTTGAGAAGCAGCGGGAAAGGCTCGAACGACGGATTTCGGAACTGATGGACGCCAATGAGAGGCTGAAAGAGGAAGCAGCAAAGCGTACCGCGGCTGAGGATGAGCTTGAGAACCAGGTTGTAGAGTTAGGACACGTTAACAAGCAACTCGAACAAGACTTGACCTCGTTCAAGAAAATGGAAAATGAGTTCCAGGAGTATCACGGCCGACATCAACAACTTATCGAGTCGCGTAAAGTACAGCAGGAAGAACCGGAAGATCTGTACGAGGAAGAAACCGTCGATTACGAAGATGAAGAAGCATCGTGGGAAAATTCAAATGAATTGGAACAGGACGAAGAGATTGAAGGCCCCTTCAGTGATGAAGAATTGCGGACCCTGGCTGAGTTGGCCAGAGAACTCGAGCAGCTCCCGGGGGGTGAACAAATTTCGGACGAAGATCCTGAGATGTTTATAGGCAAGGACATTCTGAACCAGGCGGACCTGACGACCGATGACATCCCGGACCTCAGCGCTCTGCACGACAACAAAAGAAAGGCCCTGTCCAAGCGAATGATAGGCATAAGACGCGTGCTGCTGCATCTGCTAAAACGCTTCTAAGCAGCGCAGATATTCAACAGCCGTATCGTTAATAGACCACATGGCTGACTTTGATCCCTTGCGTCACAAGAAGAATCTCCATATCCAAAGACTCCAGCCTCTCGCCGTCGACTGGAAGTGATGTAAGCACTGCTTTAGCCCCCTGCCCTGATCACTCACTTCGATTGCTTCGCCGCCCGACTGTCCCGGCTCACTTCCCTTATGACGGCCAGTAGATCTTCAATAGAGCAGGCATACTCTTCGAGTGTCTGGGCCCACTGCTCCAAACAGGCTCGTCCCCGCGCAGTCATGGTAAATCGCCGCTTCGCCGGCCCTGCCTTGGCCATATCCCAGCTTGAAGTCACCAAACCTCGTTGCTCCATTGACTTTAACGTGCGATATACCCCCGCCGGATCGGGACATTCTTCGCGGAACATCCTCATTGTCCTGAGCCTCTGCACTATCAGGTATCCGTGCAAAGGTTGTTCGGCTAATATGGCCAGGACAGCCGGCTGGACTATCCTCGCCAGTGTCTTGCCGCTACAGGGGCATTGGTCGAAAGAATTCGAATCACTCATGGCTCTTCGTCCGCCTGTTCCAGAACTTCGAGAATCTTACTATATGCGTCACGCAACTGGCTGTAGTCGCGAATGTCAACGGTGAAACGCGCGTCGTTGTTGGCCGATGAAGTGACATGCCCGTCGGCAAAAAGAATGTCGGCGAATTTCTGGCGGTGGTGAGTTCGAGGCATCACATTGAACTCGGCCAGCTCATCAGGACAAAGGAACATAGTATCAATCGCCAGGGCGCGTACAGGCTTCCCATTGCGATTCCTGCCGAGATTGGAAAGAGAAATGCGGTCTCGGAGACGGTCGAACGAGTTGCTATTGTCAAAAAGACTCGTCACGGAAGCGTGTCGATAGTAATAGCTGCACTGAGCCTGAGTACTACCTACCTTGGCCAGCTCCACTTCGGCAACGATACGCTGGTCGGGATCGGGACAGAACAAGACCCTGGGCTGGCTGGACAAGTAGCTTTCCAGAAGCAGACCCAGACCGACCGGAGCACCGGTTCTCAGCGAGATCAGACTGGTCACCGCACCTGTGGAGGAATAGAAATCGGCCGGGGATAAAAATGGTGGCGCCTTGGGACCAAAGGGAATATTGCCGTGGTTATCATCCGAATACATGTGTATAGCCATGCCTATCTGACGCAGATTCGACAGGCATGCGACTTTCCGAGCCGAGACTCTCGCTGAGGACAACACCGGAACCAGCACGCCCATAAGAACCGCCACAATCGCGATGACTACGAGCAGCTCGACCAGGGTAAAAGCATCATGGCGCTGGATTCCGCAAGTCGATCTATAGTCCATTACAGGTCTCATTCTGTCTCCAGGCTTTTCACAACCGAATGATTACAGCAAAGATACAAACTGCCACGGACTGTCGTTTACGAACATTACAGGGAACTCAAGTGGATATTCATCCTACATATCCTGCAACCAAAACTCCACAAACACCGACACATCCTGCATATCCACACAACCATCGCCTGAAAGGTCTGCCGTGGCATCGATACACGAAAGCCACTGTTGTGCCATTATTGCAAAGTCTTCGAAATTGACAAATGAATCCCCTGTGAAATCGGCGGTAGGCGTCGAACTGGTTAAACGAACGTTATCCAGATCCCAGAATCCACCCGCCCTGCCGGTTTCAGGATCGAGATCCGCAAGAGTGAGCATTGAAACCAACTGAACACCAATGTTCTTGCCAACCCACTGATCGGACATCTGCACTTGCGGTATGTCCAACTGGACATCAATGAAGTGTTTCACAAGGCCGATATTTATGTCATACGTGTAAGTTGTAGCCCCTATCGTGACTCTGTTTTCCTCAGCGTCCCGATAGTACAAACGAATCTCTATTGGGACACCATCCAACATTCCCCCGCCACCGCCAATAATTCCAACTGTGAGATTGTAGGCATGCCCGACTTCGAAAACGTCATTCAAATCCTGAAACAGCTCGGCCTCGGGTACGGCGAACAACCACACCGCCTGGTCCCCATCGCAGTTGTCAATATGGCTTGGATCTTCTGGTGGAACATTCAAAAAGACTCCAGTCAGTTGGGTCCACATATACCCGCCGGTTTCATCATACCACCATGGCGTTGGCGCCTCCTGCCAGAAGTCAATATCTGGACTCGCAAAAATAGTCTGAGGAGACTCGAACGATGCGTTGGGAATGTAGATTGTCTCGGCACAAAGCACATTGGTGCATGCAGCCAGCACCGTAGCGAGGATCAGCAGCCCTAAGAAGTATCTATTAGCCATTAACACCTTCCTTCCGATATATCCGCCTTGCCTGGAACTATGCAATCTGTCAGATTCGCACTTCACGTTCAATGCGGGCAAACTGGTTTAGACAGGATAAATTGTATAAGTCCACTATTAGACTTACTCTACTATACCAATGAGATTATAAACCACAAGATATACTCGTCAAGCAGGACTCGCAAATGAGTTCATATTTCCCGCTCACTTTTATTGAAAAGGGAGTTTTTTCGTTGACCTGGTAGCACGAATAACGTATTCTTATGCAATGGTAGCACGATTATGCATAGCGTATGCGCATCGTGTTGTATTGCTTGGGAGGATGGACAAATGGGACGCAACATTTTGGTGGTGGTGATAGCAGCAGTACTCTGCACGGGGATTGTCTGGGCCGATCCTGTGACGGAGACGGTTACACACCGGCGGTTTCAGGCCGTAAACGCATCAGGTGAAAGCACTTATACCAATAACGATAAGGTAATCCTGGAGGGAATAGTGCTTAACATGCCTGGTAATTTCCTCGATCCGACCGGGGATGATAGTATCACTGAGATGTACAACATAAGCGGCCAGTGGCAGATATTCTTTCAGGGCCAAGGCGAGGATCACGCCGGAACTGCCGTTTGGATGGGCCAGCTCTATAACAATCTACCCTGGGTTTCGCCCGATGGCGGGTACACCAATACCGAATGGGCTGCTGAGATGATAAGAATCAACGCCGGCGGATTCGGGCCAGGCGACAGGATCAGGGTAACGGGTTATTTCCTGTCGTACAAAGGCAAAACCAACGTAAACGAGCAGCATAACAATAATCCGGATCACGATATAACAATCAATGTTTTAGAGCGTGGGGTAGGGCTTCCCCGGCCGGAGATAGTGTCGCTGGAGGAGCTGAAGGATGAATTGGACGAGTTCATTTTCGACCCACGGCGCGAATATGGCAGCGAATATTACCAGGGCAGGCTGGTCAAAATTGAAAACGTATGGTTTGTAGACATGAGCGTTTGGGGGCCAAATGCCCAGATGCTCATTACCGATGGCGTAAGAACATTTCCTTTAATCCTTGGCAGAGGCACAGGCATTTATGCTGGATCGAATAACCTGGCGAGGTCTTTCGATGTAATAGGCATCATGGACCAGGAAAGCACGGACCTGACAGCCGGCTATCTGTTGCGAGTCCTGGACTACGATGGCAACGGATCTGTCCTGGCGAGCAGGGAGCATCGACGGGCGGGCAAACCAGGCGATTTCAACCTCGACGGCGCAGTGAACTTTACAGATTTGGCGAAGCTGGCGGAAGACTGGTTAAAATAAGAGCATTAATAACTTGGTTACATGCGGCATTTCTTGGTGTCTCGCGTGTCGGCCATTGAGGATCGATATATTGGCGACTCGAAAAGGTTTTACACTAATAGAGCTGCTTGTGGTTATTGCGATTATCGCCCTGCTGCTCGCGGTGCTTGCCCCCGTAACAGGCCGTGCGCGGATGCAGGCAAAAGTATTGACAGTAAACGCCGAATTACGTGACATCGCTCTGGCGCTCGAGGCTTATTCCTTTGACAACAACGAAAAATATCCCCCAACACGCGTCGATTGCATGTTGGGTGATCATTTTTATCAGTTGCCCCTCGAACTGGTCGAGAGCAAGTATCTGCCCGAACCGTCGGAGGAGAGCTTCATGGCGGCGGGAATCGAGGATAGATTCAACCGTGGGTACACATACAAGTATAGGTCGGTGGGAACACTAATTTATAACAGGACTTACGTCGTCGAAAACGGAGCGAACTTGTGGGTTCCGAACGGATTCGGAATCGACGAGCAGGAAGAAGGACAGTCGTATGACAATCCGAAGGATTCGCCCGTAAGCTGGGTTCTATATAGCCAGGGGCCTAATTTCGACCTCGACCGAATGAGGGCTGACAATTATCCAGTGCCTCGAAAGACCTGGTACGATTCCCAAAAGAAAAAAGGCGTGATTGTACGGATGCGTCTGAAGAACGGCCGGCAGATTGGGACTTTTGAGAGGTAGCCGATGAGTAACAAAACGCGCGTATGCGCGAGCATACTGTTGGTGCTATGGTGCATTCTCGTAGGGGGCTGTAGAGACAGGGTCGAGCGGGAGGAACAAGTCGGTATTTCGGTGACAAACTCATACCTGGCCTGCGCAGTGTGGGATTTGTGCGGTGATGATACTGACGTATTCTGTCTGGCGCCGCCAGGTGTGTGCCCTGGTCATTTTGATATTTCGCCCGGACAGGTGAAGCGATTGTCCAAAAGCCGGGTGCTGCTGTTGTTCGATTTTCAGCGGCAGGTGGAGCAAACGCTATCACGAATCAAGGACCGAGGCTTGAAGACGGGGATAGTAAAAGAGCCGGAGGGGCTGTGTGTTCCGCAGACTTACCTTACTATCTGCAAACAAGTTGGCGACATTCTGTCAGGAGAAGACCCGGACAGAAAGAGCGAATTCACACAAAGGCTGGCAAATATCGGAGCCGAGATGGACAGGTTGCGAGAGGACTTATCGAGCAAAATGAAGCAGGCGGGCCTGATCGGCGCGAAGGTTCTGGCATCATATCATCAGGCGGAGTTTGCACGTTGGCTGGGGCTTGATGTAGTGGCCACATTTGTAGGCAGTGACACAGAGACGGTTGCAAACAGACGCGAGTGCCTGCAGAAGGCAAAAGGCCAGAGCGTACGGTTTGTGATTGCGAACCAACAGGAAGGGACAGCGCTGGCCGAGTCATTGGCACAACGACTGGGGGCAAATGCTGTGGCGTTCAGCAACTTCCCGGAGCTTTCGAGCAAATCCAAGGGATTCAGTGACTTACTCGAAGCGAACGTTGGGACTCTGACTGAGGCGGCCGGGATATGAACGCGGGGAGCCTGTCACTTTCCAGGGTTGAAGTTCGCAGGGGCAAGCGAACCATTCTAAGCGTGGATGATTTGCGCATTCGCAGTGGCGAATTTGTAGGCATCATCGGAACCAACGGCGCGGGCAAAACCACTCTGCTGAATGTGTGTTGCGGTCTGATCCGGCCGAGCCGGGGTTCGGTGAGGCTTGACAAACACGAGCTTACAATGCTCAGCGGATGGCGCAAGGCAAACCTGCGAAAGCGAATCGGGTACATTCCGCAGGCGGCCGAGTACAATCCTGAGATACCGTATACTCTGCGCGAGGTGGTTGCGATGGGGCGAACGAGCACGAGGGGCCTGCTTCGAAGATTGAGGAGAGAGGATTATGATATTGTCGATGAGTGGATTGAGAAGCTGGGACTTAGCGAGAGGCGCCGGCAGGTGTTTGGAAGCCTATCAGGAGGCGAGCAGCAGAAGGCTCTGATAGCGAGAGCGATGGTGCAGCAACCGGAGATGCTTTTGCTTGATGAGCCTTGTTCGAACCTTGATTTCAACTGGAAATATCAGATAACCGAGATTGTCGAGCGGTTGTATTGCGAGGCGAAAATGACCGTGCTGGTAGTATCGCACGAAACGAGTCTGCTGCCTGCAAGCTGCGAAAGAGTAGTGCTGCTAAACGAGGGAAGGATTGTGGCCGACGGGCAAACGCAAACGGTCTTAACGTCGGAAACGCTCGAAAAGGTATACGGTTGTAAAATCGAGATGCGTGAAATCGGCGGTCGTTTGCACGCAATCGGCGGAGGAGGCAAACAGGATTAGCAATGGATTCGTTCTTTTATTTGGTAATGTTGGCGGGAGTTGTGGCCGGTGCGAGCACAGGACTGTTAGGTGTATACGTGGTCGGCATGCGAATGCCTTTCATCGGAATCAGCATATCGCACTGTGCAATGGCTGGCGCAGTCTACTCGATCCTGCTGGGCGTTAATCAGTTATGGGGACCTGCGATATTTTCAATGGCTTGCTCGATGAGCCTTGCAGCGATCCGGCCAGGCAAATCAAGGCTGGATGCAAATGTCGCGTTGGCGATACTGTTCAACCTCATGCTGGGAGTAACATTCCTTGGAATTGGGCTGACAAAAGGCAGCAGGACCGAGATGCTGGGACTTCTCTGGGGCAGTCTGCTATTTGTCGACAAATCGAGCGTAATAACCATATCGCTGCTCGCTCTGGTCTTCGCAGCTTTTGCAATAGTCTTTAATAAGGAGCTTAAGGTCCTGCTGTTCAGTAGAACGATCGCCTCGGCAACGGGCGTGCATGAGACATTCGTTTATTGCATCTTTCTTGGTCTTTGTGGAGTGGTCCTGGCGGTGAACCTGCCATTGGTTGGCGGTTTGATGATATTCAGTCTGATCACATGTCCGGCCGCGGCTGCATATCAGGTCTTCAAGGGGCACCGCGCAGTGGTCATTGGCTCAACGCTCTTCGGGATGGCCAGCGCTCTGATCGGTTTCCTCATTTCATACTACCTCGATCTACCGACGGGGGCTTGTATTGTTATCGTCAGTGCTTCCATCTTCGGATTGGCGGCATTGTGGCGGTCATTAGGAGAGTGATACTATGCGCGACAAGGCGGCATCAGACAGTAAGAATCATCACAACACATCGCATGACCATAACGTAGACAGATGGAACCGCGGCAAAGCCCCCGATGACTGGTGGGAGACAATAGAACAAACGCATGGGCATGTGGGACCGTGGAATGTTTTAGGCTGGCGCATCGGCCAGGCGGCCCTGCATGAATTCGAAACCACATGGGGCAGGCACGATCTCGACATAGTCTGTTACGTTCCAATGAGGACACCATGTACGTGCATGGCCGACGGACTGGTCATCGGCACTGGCAACTGTATCGGACGGTTGGATATTCGCCTGGCGGAGGTGATGTCGATGGAGCTCATTCATGTTGCCGTCCAGCGCAAGGATGGCGATGTACTCATCTTCAGGCCGAGGATCGAGTACCTGCGGCGCATAGCCAAACCTATGGCCGAAGAGCTGGAAGAATTCTCACACAAGTGCCGCGATATGAAGCAAAGCGAGCTGTTCGAGATCGAAAGGTTCAACGGGAAGGAGACGAAGATGCAGGAAACGAGGACATCGGTCGAGCAAAAATAAAAGGCGCCACAAACCTCGTTCGTGGCGCCTTGGGAATGTCAAAATATCTCTATATTCTCTTAGCCGTTGAACAACTGGAGCTTTGGCCCCGTGTTACCAGTCGTGCTCGTCTTCAAGGTGGGCGATGTTTGTCCGGAGCCATCGCCCGACATGGCGTCAGGCTGCAGTGTTTCAGGATGTTTGCCGTTCGGCTCACGCCCACCCGTGTGAAGGCTTCCGCTCTTGACGTTGTAGATGAAGCTGCCCCGCACGCTGGTGGAGACGTATACAAAGTCATCCTGGACGGCGAATACAGCCTGGACAAGTCGGCCCTGTCTGATCTGCACAGCTCCGGAGTCGAGCAATCCTCTTCTGATGCCGGGTCCGAATTCTATTATCTGCTCGTCTGAGAAGCCCGCTCTCGACATCACCTGTATGATATCGTCGGCTGTAAGCGCCATTACATTGCGACTTGGTATCGGCACAATGCGCAGCTTATCCTCGCCGCAGCCGGATATTGAGGCAGCCGCGAGTGATACAAGCAGCATGACAATCACGTTTAATCTTATTGCGGTGTATCTATTCGACTTCATGACCTATTGTCCTTTTCTTATCGTTGGCCAATCTTTAGCAGGCTTTGCTTTAGACTCTCTTCAAACTGCCGATCCGTCACTTCATCGGAAGGTCCCTTCGCTCTGGCCGGTTCGGGCATGGTAGGCGCCCCACCCGGAGTCTCTGGCACCAGGTGGGCAGTGATAAAGACAGCTACCTCCTGAGTGGCCATTTCTTCCCTGGTGCGGTCAAAGAGTTTACCCAATAGAGGGATACCACTGAGACCAGGAGTCTTGCGATAGCTCAGCGTGCTTCGGCTCTCGGTCAGACCTGCAATAGCAGCAGTACCACCATCCTGTATACGGACATTGTTGGACGCTGTACGC
>CAZYMD010000114.1:0-16843 GCA_964649005.1 uncultured Pirellulales bacterium | reverse complement strand
GTTACAAGCAAAACGAAATCACTTCCCTTTATCGCTTCAATAACCGGACATGATGTCCCCGGAGGAACGTCAATAATAACAACACCAATATCAATTGAATTCTTTTTAACTTGTTTTATCAGTGGTGGCGTATGAATATCACCAATATTGAGCCGACCCTGTCCGAATTTCACGCCATTTGCCGTTCCGAAATCAGCAAAGCCAATTTCTTTGGGTTTTTCCTTAATAGCACCTGTAGGACAAACCAACATGCACCCGCCACACGAATGGCATAACTGATCAAAAACAAGCGGTTTATCTTTAAGACAGACAATAGCACTGTATTGACAAAGCTGGCCGCATTTGCCGCAGCCGTTGCATAATTCGTTATCGACTTCAGGTACGCTAATAGTCACACTCTGTGTTTTTTCTATATCAGGCTTCAAAAATATATGACCGTTAGGTTCTTCAACATCGCAATCGAGATACTGAACAGTTTCGCCCATCTGGGCAATTGAACAGGCCAGATTTGTCGCTATTGTTGTTTTTCCTGTACCACCTTTGCCACTTGCAATCGCTATTCTCATGTCAAACTTACTCCACATACGTATTAGCTCTGTCCCAATCAAATTTATCTTTCACAATCCAACCGTTCTGCGGCAGAGAATCGAAGCAAACCGGCTTCGGATTATACCAGTGATTATCTTGCAAAATATCCCATTTTGTATACCTGTTCATTGGCGAGGCTGTTTTATCTATTCTGTAACCATCAGGATGAAATCCAATTTCAATTTCTGTTGAGCTAAATGTCTGCTTCATTGCCTATCTCTGAACAAGTTATTATAAAGTTCTCTTCCAAATATATTTATTTGGACGCTTCAATCAATTTTATTATTCTCTGACAAGCCTTGCTTTGATTTACTGCAAACTGTTCATCCTCAGGCAAAACTTCCCTGATATATTCTTCACTAAATGGTATATATAGTTTACTTACCAACTTATTTCTGTACAATTATGATCGCCTCATTGGGGCATTGGGAAACACAGACCCCGCAACCTGAACAAATATCTGTGTTGATAACAGCTTGCTGGTTAACTTCAATGGCACCCAGTGGACAGACATCAACACAAATGCCACAGCCTGTACATTTTTCAGAATCAACAACTGCAACAGCCTTGCGACTGCTTTCAAGCTGAGACATTCTTTGATTGAGCTGCTGTTTTTGCTGCTCAAGCATCTGTGCCTGCTGCTTTAGAGCAGTCAATTCCTGATCAGGGTTTTGCAGTTCGGCATTCTCCGGGAGACCTGTTGCAGGGCCGGTCGAAGGCATACCCATCGGAGCTGCCATACCCATACCACGACCCATACCACCACCTTGCCCCATACCTCTACCCATACCGCGTCCCATACCGCCGCCTCGACCCATGCCGCGGCCGCCGCCCATACCAAAACCTGCCCCTCCTACGCCTTGACTCATCGGATTAATTCCTGGTTGGCCAGTTGTTGTAGGGACTGTCGGCGTAGCGTTCACACCAAAATGACTGGCTACATTAGGTTCCGAAGCAGAAGATAAGCTGCCTGTTTTGAACCGTTCAACGGCATTACGGACAGGTCCGCTGACACCAACAATAACCTGTATCCCCGCCTGGCCAAAAACATTAAATGCGTTCGGGCCGCAATTGCCTGTTAGTACAGTCGTTACATCTTTTTCCGACATTAACTGAGCGGACTGAATGCCCGCACCGCCGCCAAGGGCTATATTGGGATTTTCAATCGCTTCCAACTGCATCGTATCAGTATCAATGATCAGAAAATAGGGACACCGACCAAACCGAGCCTCCACATTGTCATCAAGCGTAGGCCCTGTTGATGTTACTGCAACTTTCATAAACTATCCTTTCTATCATAGTCCACATACTCCCGAAGGGCACATTCCGGTTGAGCATGAATCGCTCCCATGACTGCTTTTTCCAACGGAAAAACCTGAAAATATTTTCCGCATATTCAAACTTCCACATTTTTCGCAGACGTGCTTTTTCTTACTATCGCTTTTTTCCAGGAATTCGCTCTTATGCTCGCATTTATCACACTTGTATTCAAATATTGGCATTGTTTAAACTCCTTATAAGCTCGTTAAACTTTTATCTCAAAATACAGCGTTCTTAAATACTGCATGACACTCACTTACCAACTTCTTATGCAACAGAGCACAGAAAACCTGGATCTACAGAAAAAACTGGGGATGGTGTCGTGCGTCACACAAACACACCATCCCCCCTTTAAAAGTCTAAAAGCACCTATGAAAGTAAATCCTTAGCTATCTGCTTTTCAGCCTTTATTGCTTTTCTGGCTTTCGAGTTCTTCAATACGCTTTTTAATTCCATCGAGAGCGTCTTCAAGATATTCGGCATGGCCTTTGAGACCATCCAGTTCTTGCTGAGGTACAACTGTTGGCGCAAACGGCACACCGCCATACGCATATGGGTTTACAGCACCACCATACGCATATGGACTCACAGCATTACCATAAGTAGGCAAGCCATATCCAGACCTGCCCCAACCAAAACCTCGACCTCGACCAAAACCGCCACCTCTGCCTCGGCCCCAACCCATACCCATACCACGTCCGCCAACAGGATTCGCATAACCCGGCAATGAATAGCCGGCACAAAAACCCGCAGCTCTACCTGTCATTGGTCCCATACCTCCAGGACCTGTTCCATCGCCACCTGGCATAATAATTCTCCTTTCAAAAAAGATGTCAATATCTTGTACTACGCTGCAAAGTACTTGCTATGTAGCACGAGTCATTATTGTTCCACAATTTGGACAGCTTATCGAATTACAAGGCTGTCCGACAGCATGAGCTGCTGTTGTTCCGCATTTCGGACAGACGCAACTTCCGCCCGGCCCTGCTGCAAACGGTCCGCCCATTCTGCCTCTACCCTGGCCTTGGCCTCGACCCATACCACGCCCCGTACCGGGCCCTTGGCCGCTAGGGCCTGTACCGTCACCTCTTGGCATAATATCCATCCTTTCTGCAATTAAATACTAATATAAAATCTACCACCTAAACCCAAATCGTCCACCGCCGCGACCACGGCCCCAGCCTCTGCCTCGACCTAAACCTCGTCCAAAACCAAAGACACAACCTCTGCGAAGCCACGAATTCACTCGGCCAACATAAGGCATACCATAACCTGTGCCATATGGTCCAACTGCCGGTGCACCGGCATCATAGAAACCAGATCTATTGGCAACAGGATTCATATATCCCGGCACTGGATAGCCTGCACAGTAACCGACAGCTCTTCCGGTCATCGGACCCATGCCGGCTGGACCTGTTCCGTCTCCAAGTGGCATATTAATCATCCCCTTTCCAGTATTTTCAAAAAATTCATTTACTTGTTCGACAGGCACAGCTTTTAATCCCACAATACCTTGAATTTGGTCGGGGTTTTCTTCCAAATATGTCAAAAAAACAAAACCCTTGGCCTCGTCCTGTCATCGGACCTTGACCTAAAGGACCTGTACCATCAAATCCTGGCATTATTCTGCCTCCTTAATCAGATTATCAACACTTTTGAATGAATTACTTTTCTGCAATATCATCTCGTCGACTTCGCAACCCAGGTCTCTTGCAATAACAGGACATTTGGCTTTTAGTATGAAAAATATATTTTTATGTACATCACTGAGGCTTTCATAGTTTCCTTGTCCTTTAGCTATGACCAAATCAGCATCTTCAAAACGATCTCGGAAAGCCTGAGAACATGTTTCCAGAATTGTACCCGGCGCATCCGAGCCATTGTCAATGACTTCCACTATATTGGTTAAACCGGCAATTATTGCGTCTTCCATCGTGGCATCATTTATGACCGGCTCCCCCTTGACAACCACAGTAACCCTTTCGACAGGCAACTGCTCAATCAGCAAATGATCAAGGACGATCTCGCCTGCGTTATCAGCCAGATAAAGGATTTTCTTTGCTTGCGTTACAGCATCCTTAAATTCATGTATTTGGTTATCATCGAAATGGCTTGTCATGGACTGTTCGATTGTTTTCTCAACATCCGACTCAGCCAATGAAGTTTTTACGCCAAAATCAATGATATTACCCGCGATAGCCAGCCGAACAGCTATCGCAAACGGGTCTTCAGATTCCATGACGCGTTCTTCTAATTCGGGGTACAATTTCAGAGCCCAATTATTGAACTGTTCCTTTATCCGGTGATATGGGTCATTATCACCAATCAATCTTCGAATCAGTCGATGTATCTTCTGGCCAATTGCCGGCGGAGACTGGCTCATATCTAAATCAGCTGCCAGGCGAAGGATTTCCCGAACTATCTGTTCTTGAATTTTCTCATCATCTGTTACCAGCCTTGCTGAATCTAGCGCCTGACGAACAAAACAAGGAATACAATCTAAAAAAGTCCTCATAATTTTATAACCTGAATAAAAGCCAATATTTTAAATCCAGTGTCCTTCAACATTGGCTTGGTCTACATCTTTTAGTTTGCCCGCCTTGAATGAATCTATTGCTTCGGCAATAGTTTGCTTCTCAGCGAGAAGTATTTTTACATTGGCTGCATTTAGCGTTTTAAAAGCATTCGGCCCTACATTGCCGGTTATTACTGCCTCGACACCGAGATTGGCAATATTTTGCCCAGTTTGAATACCTGCTCCCTGAACAGCATTCAAATTCAATTCATTATCATGCACCTGGAAATCATCAGTTTCGGTGTCAACTACGATAATCCATTTTGCCCGCCCGAATCTAAGATCCATTTCACTTGTAAGTTCTTTACCTTCTGCTGTTATAGCTATTTTCATATTTTTCTTCCTTATTTTACTCTCCTTAAACTCCTTGACTCTCAGTTGCACGAATTCTTTATGAATAACTCAATCGTTTTTTTAGCGTCGTCCGCCTCGCCATCGACACCCTCCTTGTCTACGTCCAAAGCTTTTTCGCGCACCAAGCCAGCAGCCCGGCATAGTAAACTGAGGTTGTACCAATTGACCGGCTAAATATGCTTGCAATACATCATCAACACGGCCGGTTACATAAGGCAATAATTGAATCCCTGATGCTGTAATCATATTGGCAAGTACCCGTGAAATCGCTCCGCAAACAAGCACATCTACCTCAAGGTTTTTTAACTGACTTGCCCGTTGCGGTAACAATTGGCTCTCTAACGCAACCTCAGACCGATTTGTGTCCTTGCCGTTTTCGATATCCACCAGCAAAAGGTGAGTTGCAAAATCAAAAACGTTCGATACACTGTTGTTATATATGGATATTGCTATCTTCATATTTCTTACATAAGCATCCTTTCATTCATCTTAAGGGCAACCAATGTGCCAGAAAAATCGGGAAGAATGGTGAAATTACAGTAACTTCTTATGGGGCAGGTTATTATAAAACTTTAATGTTCTAAATGCCTATAGGGTTGCCGCACTAAGGATTGCAATATGCAATACTTGTCTTTGGGGATAGTTGCAAAACACCCTTTATTCGGGATGTGATTTGGATTTGATATCAAATGCCTTCATTTTGCGAAACAACGTGCTTTTGTCGATTCCAAGTTCCTTAGCCGTGGCTGTTTTATTGTTCTTGTTTCGTCTTAGAGCCTGATTTATTAGAATAATCTCCATCTGCTTAATGGTCGCAGGTTCGTTATTCTTTGACTCCTTTTTCAGGGCCGGGCGAACTGATGAAGGCAAATATTTAGCTTCTATTATCTCGCCTTCACACAAGACAAAACAATGCTCAATGATATTCTCAAGCTCACGCACATTGCCGGGATAATCATAAGCTAACAGGGCAGCCGTCACTTCATTTGCAACACAACAGATGTTCTTGTTATGCAGCCGGTTAAACCTACTGATAAAATGATCTACTAACAGTGAGATGTCTTCTTTCTTGTCCCTCAGCAGGGGCAATTCCAATTTCATCACGTTGACTCTATAATATAAATCATCTCTGAATTTATCTTCTTTGACTAACCTGTCAAGCTTTTTGTTAGTCGCTGTGATAACTCTCACATCTGCCTTAACAGTAGAAACGGCGCCTACTGGCTCGTAGGTCTTATCCTGCAAAACACGCAGCAGTTTAACCTGAACAGAAGCAGAAATATCGCCAATCTCATCCAAAAAAATCGTTCCACCTTCAGCCAAAGCAAATCGTCCTGGTTTATCCTTTTTGGCATCTGTAAATGCACCTGCTTTATAACCAAACAACTCGGATTCCAGGAGTGTATCGGGTAAGGCGCCACAATTAACCGCAACGAAAGGTTTATCTTTACGGAAGCTCAAATTATGAATAGCCCTGGCAAAAAGTTCTTTACCAGTACCGCTTTGGCCCTCAATTAAAATTGTTGTGTTGCTCTCAGCGATGTTTGGCAAAATAGCAAATAGGTTCTGCATCTTATGACTTTGGCTGATAATATCTTCACATGAATATCTGCCTTCGATTTCCTTGCGGAGTTGTTCAATCGCACTGGTGTCACGAAACGTTTCAACTCCTCCAATAATCTTGCCTTTGGTATCTTTTAACAACGCTGTTGATATGGCAATTGCTCTCCTCTTACCTTGGTCATCGATAATGTGCACGGCTTTATTCATTATGGGTTTGCCGGTTCGCATTGTTTCCGCCAGCGTACAGTCAGTTTCACAAACATCTGCCCGCAGAACATCCTTGCAGTGTTTACCAACAGCATCTTGATGCTCAATACCGGTGATTTCTTCTGCCGCCCGGTTAAAGGAAGTGATTCGCCAGTCTAAATCTACTGTGAAAACACCTTCACTTATTGAATCCAGAATAACGTTGTGTTCCTTATTTTCCATTTTCTTTCATAAAGAATATATTACAGATAGTTGCAAAACGCAACGGCAGTTGCAAATTTACTCGTTCTATTTGCTTTGTGAATGGTTTTGCCCCTCGGCACAGCGTTTATCTGCTCCATCGTCATACGTCCTGTGCTTATCTCATTTATAACAACCGTGATTATTTGCATTGCCGGCTTGTTGTTCTCATATTTCTCAGTTTCTTTTTGGCGATGGTTATCGAGATTATTGTTCATAGGGCCCGTCAAACCTCCTCCAAGGCATGTAGACACTCTATTTGTGGGTGGGATTATAGCACACAACGGGTGCGATTTCGATTGCCGAGCCCAGAGGCTTAAGTGCTTTAATAGCAATAGAATACGACAGATTCCGTGGTGGCACCACTGGCGGTTGACAAGCACAGCCGGGATCATATGAGTACCTCCGTCACCGTAATTCTCCTCAGCTAAACAGTTTACGATAAACAGCCGCAGACATCACTGCCCATTCTAAATTGACCTGGACAGCACATGGTGTGCTTCACTTGCAGCCAAGGCAATCGGTTCTCTCCCGGGGTCAGGGGACAGTTCCGGCTGGCCCGCACAGCGCAGCGTGGCCAGATCCAACGCCGTGAGTCTGCCTCGGATAGCCGTTGTGATTACGTCAATATGCTTGATCGGACAATCACTATCACTGACGATCTGACCACCGATTATTCGCCCGCTTGCTTTTTCGAAAAGGAGTTTGACCGTGTAAGATCTGCGCCCTCTCATCATGGAATGCATGCTGGCCGACGACTGCTTCGTACTAACGACATCAATTCCTTCGGCCATAGCCTGTTGCTCCATCAGGCCCGTTCCAGCAATCGACTTGTCGAAGAACTTCGTGGCAAAACTGTTGATCAGACCTGGGTATTCGATGTTCGCTCCGAGGATGTTGCTCGCAATGACACGGCCGGCGATCACTGCGTTCGGACGTAACTGACCTAGCACCGGTTTGCCCGTAACCCAATGGGGATACTCAATGAGATCGCCGCCGGCATAGATGTTTGAATCAGATGTCTGCAGATACTTGTTCACTACCAAGCCATGGCTTCCTATCTTCAGACCGGCTTGTTCAGCCAATTCAGTGTTCGGCTTGACACCTACCGAAATCAGCACCATCTGAGTTTCGATTTGTTCCCCTGAAGAAAGTACAACACCCTTGACCTCACCGTTTCCCCTGATTCTCTCAAGACGCTGTCTCAGGCGCAGCTCGACATTATGGCTTTGCATATATGATTCTACTTCCGCACTCATATCGGGATCGAGGGCCTTGGGCAATATGTGCTCCAGCATCTCGACAACGTGGATTCGTATGCCGTGACGTGCCGCCAGATAGGCGATTTCCATGCCAATAGGACCTGCTCCTAACATTACGGCAGTGCGCACGCGTCTTGTATTGAGCCAATTCAGGATATTTACGGCATCACCACTCTTGCGCAGCGCAAAAACGCCTGGAAGCCCGATTCCGTCAACCGGTGGCAGGATGGGCTTGGCCCCTGTAGCCAGAACCAGCGTATCGTAGGCGTACGTAGCTCCGTCCGCAGTGGTCACCTTCTTCCCCACGTGATCGAGCCGCTCAGCCCTCGAATTCACCAGGCGGATATTTTCATCCGTAAACACCGCATCGTCTTTATAAGACGGTTCCACCATGACGTTGCCACAACAGATGTAGGGCGTTGCGCACCGGGTCAGGAGCCCTCTTTCGTCCGGTTCCCGGATGATGGTTACCTCCAGATCCGGGTGTCTCTTCTTCATTGACATGGCGGCTAAGGCGCCGGTTCCTGAGCAACCGATGACCACGATACGTCGAATATTACTCATTGCATACATCCTTTCGATGTCAGTGAATCAGTACACACTACGTCAGCTCGATGAACAGGTGTGCGAGCATCGACCAAAATCCCGTACGCGCCCAAATCCTCTTCATTCCTGCGGAGGCGACGGTCCTGGAGAATCTATCGTGAACCTGTCGTTTCCACCAGTGAAAGAGACCAGTTCCTTGATCCGTCGGGCTAGGTTCTGTGTGGCACTAATGGCCTCTGCATCATGAGCAATCTCGCCTTTGACAAACGCCAAGCCGGTGACGCCGCGATTGGCAACAATCATGTCATGCTTGAGAAAGAAGCTGTTTATCGCGGAGATCGCGCTTTCGGCACCATACCTCCGTCCCACGACGATTCCACTTCCAATCTTATTGCGGAGCTTGCCGCGCAGACACCACGTTCGATCCATAAAGGCTTTCATATCCGCCGTGACGTTGTTGAAAAAGATGGGAGAACCGAGAACCAGGACATCGCTTGCCAGCAAGCGAGGCACGATTTTTGTGGTCATCTCATCGTTGAATGCACACCGACCGGCCTCGCGACAATTCCAGCAAGCCGTACAGTGCGCGAATTGACAATCAGCCAGTCTGATGATTTCCCCGCCCACTTCAGATATCAGCATCCTCAATAGGTAATCCGTATTCCCTTCCAGCCGTGGACTGCCAGAAACGCATAGTACTCGCATGCCCTTCATCCTTCTTCAGTTACCCATAACAGTGAAACTCATCTGTAACACGTATATTCTATAAGGCTAACATAATACACTTCTCTAAAATAGTGTAAATTATGCGAACAGCAAAGTCGCAAAAGGGATCGTGAAAAACACCATTGTTGGGTTGGTAAGACGGGCACTCCTGAGAAACGAGATGGCTGCAAACGTATGTATGAAGGTCGGCACCCAGCCGCTTAGCAAAGCGCTGAAGTGTGCGGAGAGCTTCTTCTAACTTATTCATCACGATACCAATGTTAACATTATCCCCAACTCTTCCTTGCTTTTGCCAACAACAACGTCGAAGTTATTGAAGTTTTCAATACGATCTTACCAATCAATCCGGACACTAACCAGCATCTAAATTCCTCACTAATAGAACTTTATATCAAATAGTGTAAATAATTTCGTAGAATTATTACGAAAACCGCGGCAGGTAGTCACCAGTTCTCAAAGGGGCCCACACACGCACCATCGGCTTCATCGGCGAATTGATACCTCTGTACTTCCCATAAAGGCGCTACGTTCTTGTTATCCGTTGTACCCAGTCACTGCCACGTTCATAACTCGTGTTATTGCAGGCATATACAATCATCACAGTTCTGCATCATTCTTCCATGTCTCCAAAATGATACTATCCATTCCAGTTTTGCTGGCCGCCAATGACCGTGACTTGCCAAAGTGTCGATACAATTGACACTATGAAATAATCATGGGTATACAAACAAAAGAACGTTAAAGGCTGGTGGACCGGCTGGTATGAAAACGGTAAGCGAAAGGCCAAGGCGCTTCCCACTAAGGCTTTGGCCGAGCACTTCTGCTATATCAAGTACACGCAGCTCAATTCTGATGTATTCACAAGCGTTGTTGACTTTGACTGGAAAGAAATGGTCAATGAATATCATTATGCCAAGCAGGTCAAGGGGCTTGTGGATGAGTCAATCTATGAAGTGCTGTTAACTCTGCGGCATTTCAAGCGATTGGTCAAACAGGATTCATCAAGGCAGGTAACACAACAGGCTCTGGATACATTCGTCCTGGAACGCAGCAAGGAAGTTACAGGTGACACACTGAACAAGGACATTAAGAACTTACATGCATTCCTCAAGTGGGCGGCAAAGAATCGTTATATCGCTTCTAATCTGGAGATTCAAAAGGTCAAGGTGACACAGAAGCCTGTGATTGCATTGTCTGCCAGTCAGGTTGAAAAGCTTATCTCTACTGCCTCAAAGTATCCGACTTTGCGGCTGAGGATTCTGCTGGCCGTCACGACTGGTCTTAGACGAGGCGACATTGATACCATGCGAATCGGTGATATTTACTTTGACCGAAACGCCATCACGACCCATAGCCGCAAATCACGAAAATCGATGGCGGAACGTCCTATTCCTGAAGCGATTATGGCGGAATTGTCTAACCACATCGCCACTGTTGCAGATGGGCAGCAGTCATTATTTGCAGATCGGTTCTCACGCAAGAAGTGGGAGAGAACACGTTGCAAAGCTGGATTCCCTGAACTTAAGTTTCATGAGCTGAGAAAGACCTTCGCGTCCTTACCGGCGCAGCGTGGTGTGTCAACGGCAGTGACTCAAAGGCTCCTGGAGCACTCAACACCACAACTTACAAATGATGTTTACACGAATGTCGATCCAGTACTGCGGCAGGCGATTGAACGGCTGCCTGTGGCTGAATGGTTGTAAAGAAAAATCGAATAAGATTGAGATCCTGAAGTCATTGACCGTTCTGGCCTTGTTTGGCTTGTCAACATCTGTGTACTCCAAGCAGACAGTTCCTTATTATTTGTGACTGAGCCTGAACTGTACTGTGTTCAACGAACGGTGTGCTGGATAGCTCATACAAACACCATTGAGCGGGGGGATGTAAGGCTACAGATGTTTTTCTCCCAACACACGACCTCCGATTTAGATGGCTTTGGAGATAGGTTCAGTTCCCTTGTCCCAATCCAACCACATCAGATGCAATCACAAGCTTGCGTCTTATTAATACTGCTTCTTAAAATAGGATTTTACGATGAAAGATTCTGCTGTCGTTAACTACCAATCTCAGGCTTGGGGATATTTCTGCCTTACAAGGCCTTCGGCGATCATGTTCTGCCATACCTTCTCGGTCTGTTCGATGTTGTCCGCGGACGTGGTGATTACATTTTCCAGAGCAATGATCTTTTTCCCTTATTGCAAAGCGATTCTGCAGATTGTCAGGACGCAGGATTCGAGTGCGAAGCTTGCAACATATACGTTACTCACCTTCGGGTTGGAGATTACCATGTCCAGTACGCTGTTCGGCATGCCTGTGCAGGCCGGAGTTTGCGACTGCAACCAGAAGCCAAAGGCAAAACACTACCGGCAGGTTTGTACACCTCTTGCAACAACCCAGCACCACAATTTTTTCCTGGAAGCGCAGGCTGATTATGATACACGACGATGCTCGATGGAGGGATGCTCCTGCGGCAGGTAACACTGCGCGAAGACTACGAACGTGCCCTTGGTCTCGGCGATGCGAAGAGTGGCTTTCAGGGGGAAAACTATCCTTTTGTTATCAGAATCATGTGTAGAATCGTTCAGTGCAGCAACAACAAGAAAGATATCCAGTTGGCCATTGGAATGATGATTCGACATTAATCGCTTAAAACAAAATACAAGGGCAACTGATGAGCGATTTTTCAGTTTTATTCCTTGAGATACATCTTTCTTGTTCGGTTGTTAACTGATGATATTGTTCCGCGGTGTAAGATTCGCACCATTTTCACGAGCCATTGTACGCCTATCATAGCAATTCGACCCTGTCCAACTTGGCATGCACCGGAGTGGCTTTGGTCAATTCGATGTTGTTCTTTTTGAACTGTCGGACGATCTCAAGGTTGATGCGGGTTCGTGTCTCCAGATTGGAGGCATCGGGTTTTACCCAGTACAGGAGCATAATGTCTCGCGAATACTCAGTGATTGCGAAGAATCCCGATACGACTTTTTCCTGCGTATCTCTGTCAGAGCTGGCGATCTGCTTAAGCAACTCCATTGCCAACGAAATTTGCTCATCGTTCATCTCAGAGGTCAGGCGATATACGGAGAAAACCTGACGTCCATTTTCACTGTCAACGTTGACGACGTCCGCCTTTGCAACCTTCATGTTTGGTATAGAGACAATTCGTCCCTGGTAACGTGTCCGAATTCTCGTGCTTCGCAGACCTATTTCAGTAACAACACCGTCGAAGCCTTCGACCTGGATTCGGTCGCCTATCTTGAACGGTTTATCCAGGAAGATGGCAATGCTACCAAAGAAGTTCCCGACCGTCTCCTGTGCGGCAAGGGCGAAGGCCAAACCGCCGATACCCAATCCTGTAAGCAGCGAAAAGACCGGGATGTCGGCAGTATCCATAGCTGTAATCAACGCGATAGTCCAGACTGAAACCTGCATGCCTTTACGAATGACAGGGACAAGATGATCGTCAAGATCGCTTTCAGTCTTCCGAGCAAATGGGATAAGGTACTCTTCGACAAGCGAGTCAAAGACGCGTGTTATCAACCAGGCCAAATCGACAATGAGGAGCACCTTTACGATTTTATCAATCCATTCGTCGGTTTTGGTCGTAAATCCCAGCGGCCATTTTAATCCGTAATAGATGCCGACGATGATGACTGCAAAAACTATTGGTTCTTCCAGCATATCGACGAGTATGTCGTCGAGCCTGGTTCTCGTCTTTGTAGCCAGTCTCTTAACTGTTTTACCGATCAGCCAGTAAAGTGTCTTGCCAACGACAAGAGCGCCGACAACCATCACAGCAGCCAACGCCCATTGTGCAACCGTATTACCGCAGAAGGTTTCTGAAAACATATATTTCTTCGCAATCGATAATTGACAGGAGACAGGTTTATATAAAAACTTAATGATATCAGTCAGGACATAACGATTCAAGTCAAGAAACTGGGAAGAAGCTTGTAGGCGGAAGATTTACACTCCGGAAAATCAATCCTATAAAGTTATCCCAAGAACCTCAAATTGCAGCTATATTGCTATTTGGAAGATATCTCGATCGAACCGGCACTCCCCTTTCCATTCAGCTAAAGAGCTCATTTAACATTTGTGCCTAAAATATTCTCAGCGGGATTGCCCACAAGAGGATCTGAGTCAAGCAGAATATTGATCTCCGGCTGATGGAGTAACTTGTCTAGCTCTTTTAACTGCTTTTCTATCTCAGCCAGTGTGGCCGCATAGTAAAGTTCTGTATGGAAGAAGAATCGTGCAGTATCGGCATCGATCACATGCACCTGACCGGCTTTAAGTTCGGGCATGAGCAGGGTTTTACCAACGCTGAAGTTCTTCAATCGCATTTCCTCGACATCGCCATTTAGAACTGCAATTCTCTTGAGCACAAGCGCTCTACGCAAACGTAGAACATCGGATTCATTCTGTATAAGGATCGTGTGGCGCTTTTGCCCATCCGGAGTAGGCTGGTTGAGTTCCCATAACTGTTGCTTCCATACATCTTGGTCCGGGCAATCTATCAAACGAATTTCCGGAATAGGTTCGGTGCCCAGGCGTCCGGCTTC
Organism: uncultured Pirellulales bacterium; assembly: GCA_964649005.1. Classification (GTDB taxonomy): domain Bacteria; phylum Planctomycetota; class Phycisphaerae; order Sedimentisphaerales; family Anaerobacaceae; genus CAZGMJ01. The sequence continues at coordinate 2,894 of CAZYMD010000114.1, read as the reverse complement.
GAGTGAATCGCGGTCATAGTGATATGTTATTGCCAAGGCCTTATCACCGAAATTCTTGATTTCGCCTGTGGTTTCATCTGCTATAAGAGCTTCGAGCCATTTTACATCATATCCGCCTATCTTCTCGCTCTTGAAATAGATGATGCGCTTTGGATCTACCTTTTCAGCAATTTCCAACCGTTTGATCACCTCGTAGATCATGCGGGTTACGAGTATAGACTCTCCAGGCACCTTGTCCCTTACGAAAGATCGGAAAGGTTCGACTTCGCCAAGACGGTAGTTTTTCTCCGCCACCTGTCGCGCCATTTGCCGGTAGTTGGCAATACGCTGATTTTCAAGCAAAAACGTCAAGTCGAATACATCTTCACTGCGTATGCGATAGGAATCACGGAACAACTCGTTGCCAAAGCTGTCGAAGTGATCTTCGTCCTTGGGATACGATCTCCTGGCAACCTTGTCTTCAGGCAGAACGTGAGGGGTTATTACAATAATTACCTCTCTCTTCAACCGATCCTCTTTATTAGCGCTGAATAATAACGGGCCAATTAAAGGGATGTCCCCAAGAAGAGGAATTTTTTCCTCTGTCACTGTCTGATCCTTCGCCACCAGCCCCCCAATGATCAACGGTGTGTTATTGGGAATGCGGCCATAGGTCTGTACTCGCCTTGTAGATACGGTAGGCGCCGAAGCCAGCAGGGTATTGTCATTCACCGAGCGCATCTCCAGATCCTGATTCGGAACCTTGGCCGAGACAATTGTATCGATGAGCATACTGACTTCCTTGCCATCTTCGCTGATACGGGGGCGAATATTTAGCAGGATGCCGGTAGGCAAGTACTGGAATTTAAAGCTGACTTGACTGCTGTTGGATCCCTGAAGGCTTTCAGCGATCGGTATATCCTGACCGACACGGATTGTGGACTGTCGATTGTTGAGCGTTAATACGCTCGGACGCGAGAGAATCTCCGCCTTGCCTTTACGAATGAGGGCTCGCAATTGTGCTGACCACTTAGCCCAATCGTAATCGCCCTCAAAGATATTGTTTAGAATCGAAACGTCGGAAACCGTAATGTCCAGCGTGGTTTTACTTCCGTCAACAGCCTCACCCGGAGGCCATACATCACCGGCGCCGATGGTCAATGGTGTTTGAGCCAAATCCCATTCAACACCCAGTTCCTTCAGCCCTGTTTCGCTGATTTCTAAAACCATTGCTTCAATAAATATCTGTCGAGCCGGGCGATCGATAAGGGTATCCAATGCATAACGCACCTCGCTGTATTGCTCTGGATGCGCAGGATGGAATATCACTAAAAGTTGTGTCATTGGTGAGGCAATCGCGTTAGCACTCAATGGCGATGCGTTACCAGGAACCATAGAAAGCTTGCTATTGGTCTGTGCAGAACTATCTGATCCGACCAGTCCGGTGAATGTAGGGTCCGGGTCTTCAATTTCCACTACGTAGGGAAGCTGGTTGAAATCTATTTTAGGAGGAACCGCACTTGCCTTTGCCATCGTGGTTATGCCCAACCCTTTTAGCATTTCTAAAGCTGTTTTGGCGTCCACATAGCTTAGCTGAACGATCTTTCTTTCAAGGTCTTTAACTGTGAGATTCGCTCTCATCTCATTTAAAGCAGCGACGATCTTTGTGATTTTCGGATCAATCTCAGCCATATCTGGATTGGCAGTAAGTTTTCCTGCACCTCCTACGACAATACCCAAAACCCAGAACTGCAGCGGCTGTGAGACAAATCTTCTGTACCCGAATCTTAAAATACAAGTTCCACCATGACCGGTTCGAGCAAGAGTCCTGCCGCCGATGATGCCGGAAGGTGGAACTGGCAATGCGTCAGCAATGACACCTGATGCCGCACTATATCCCAGTTCGGATTCAAGTTGCAGTGCAAGAATTTCGCTTATTTCATTCATTTCGGTGTTGCTTAATTTTGGCAACTTTATCAGTTTTGTGGTAATCTGTGGTTCAGCTTTCGCTTCAGCGGTCATATTGACCGCATCAGCCACCTTGATTTCAGCCGGAGCAGCAGCGGGCTTTGCTTGTTCAGGCGCAGGAGCCGATGGTTTATCTGCAGGTTGGGGTTGACCAGGTGCTGGGGCGGCTGGCTTTTTTTCTGGTTTTGCCTGTGCAGGTGCGGGCTTGGCTTCTTCAGGTACCGGGGTACCCATCGGAGCACTTAAATCCATCGCATCCAATGCTTCTACTATTTTTCGCAATTGATTGGGATCATCTTCTTCGATGAGTAAGCCGTTGGAGACCTTGGGCTCCTCAAGAGTAACGCTTTTTTCATTGTCCATTTCCGGAGCGCAACCTGCGAGAAGCAGGACAAATAATGCAAAGACTGTCACGATACTGCACTGTGACAAAATTGAAAATGCTCGATTTAGAGAACTGGTGAACACAACACACTTTTTCTTTTTTCTCTTAGGCAAAATATTAAGCCGGTAATTACCGAATGTAATATCTTTTCTCATTATTGCACCTTCGATCAAGACAACGGAATTAACCGATGACTCTTCATTATCATTACTCATGGTAATCCCCGGTACATAAATTCTCTTTCGGATTAACTGCACGTCCTCCGTTGCAACGAGCACCATCCCTGGAAAAACTATTTAAACCTGCCGAAAGTTTCGGCAAATGGGAGATTTTATAAAGCGATAGAAAGAATGGCCTGGTAAGGCAAACTCCCGAACCGAAAACCATCGTCGTTCTCCGGATTCCAGAAGGCCATAGCCATTCGACGGTCTACACTTATGACTATCATGTTTTTCAATCATTATGCTTTCCATCGTGTAAGAATACGATACCAAAAGGATCATCAATGTACTGCATTATGTTAAAATGATCAATAACAATATAAAGTTGAAATTATAACCGG
>CAZYMD010000113.1:2279-16856 GCA_964649005.1 uncultured Pirellulales bacterium | reverse complement strand
AACCTTCGGTTTTGGAGACCGACGCTCTGCCAAATTGAGCTACTGGCCTATTTGCCTGTTTTACTGAAACTTTTGGAAAAAAGGCAGGGCTACTTGCGCCGAATCTTATGAACCGTATGCTTTCGTTCGTTCTTACAGAACTTCTTAAGTTCTATCTTGGGCGTACCCTCTGCCACACTAACACTTGTGCGATAGTTCCTTTGACTGCACTGAGTGCACTCAAGCCAGACATTTTCTCTTTTGCTCTTCTTAGCCATAATGTTCTTTCCCGCCGATCAGGCAGGCCACAACAGCGCCCCGTAGCGAAAGTTTCCTCGGACATCACGGTGACTGATATCGCCGGAACGTCCGATATCCCCAAGGCCACAGTTGCCCCGCTGGGGTTACTCCAGAATCTTTGTCACAACGCCCGCACCAACAGTCCTGCCGCCTTCACGAATGGCAAAACGAAGGCCCTCTTCCATAGCGATTGGAGCAATAATCTCAACCTCCATCGCGATATTGTCGCCGGGCAGACACATCTCCGCGCTCTTGCCTTCTCTACTCATCAGGCCGTGTACTGCACCTGTAATATCTGTCGTTCTGAAGTAGAACTGTGGCTTATAGCCTGCGAAGAAAGGCGTATGACGGCCACCTTCCTCTTTGCTCAGGACATAAACTTCGGCATGGAACTTGGTGTGCGGTGTGATACTACCGGGAGCCGCCACTACATGGCCTCGTTCCAGTTCCTTCTTCTCAACGCCTCGCAGAAGCAGTCCGACATTGTCGCCGGCCTGACCATCATTCAGCGTTTTGTTGAACATCTCAACGCCCGTACATACTGTTTTGCGGACCTCTTTGGCCAAGCCGACTACTTCAACGTCATCGCCGACATGGACAACGCCTCGCTCTATACGCCCGGTGCCCACAGTACCACGTCCCTTGATGCTGAAGACATCTTCAACAGGCATCAGGAACGGCTTATCTACATCGCGCTCCGGAAGCGGGAAATAGTCATCAACAGCAGCCATCAGCTCATCAATAGCCTTGCAGGCCTCGTCGTCCTTGCCCTCGCTCTTCATCGCCGCGAGAGCTGAACCCCTGATGATCGGAGTATCGTCGCCTGGGAACTCGTATTTGTTCAGCAGGTCTCGAATCTCAAGCTCAACCAGATCCAGCAACTCTGGATCATCAACCTCATCGACCTTGTTCATGAAAACAACGATACTGGGAACGTTTACCTGACGTGCCAGAAGGATGTGTTCACGAGTCTGGGGCATAGGCCCGTCACCAGAAGCTACAACCAGAATCGCACCATCCATCTGTGCCGCCCCGGTAATCATGTTCTTGATGTAGTCCGCGTGCCCGGGGCAATCTACATGGGCGTAATGCCGATTCGCGGTCTCATACTCAACATGAGCCGTGTTGATTGTAACGCCACGTTCCCTTTCTTCGGGAGCGTTGTCGATATCCTCGAACTTCTTCACGTTCCCACTTCCCGAAACATGCGCCAGCCGCATCGTAATTGCGGCTGTCAATGTGGTCTTGCCGTGGTCGATGTGACCGATGGTCCCTATATTGATATGTGGTTTCGTTCGTTCAAATACCGCCTTAGCCATCTTGATCTTAACCTCCAATGTGCTGGGTTAATGCCTGCCGTAACTCCTGTCCAATCACTGCAAAAGCTTACATAACCACAATTACTATCATCAATTCAAAGCCAGGATATAACACTATACAACCTCCAAATGAACAACCATCCAGGTTGCACATCCAAGGCCGGCCAATGCCATTCCAAGCCTGACCTGCATGCATTTAGCTGCTGATGGGACTCGGACCCATGACCTCGTCCTTACCAAGGACGCGCTCTACCAACTGAGCTACAGCAGCAAGCTGACAAATCCGTGTGTCTCCTGTACAACAACGAACAACACACATAAAAACAGCTTATTTAAGCCGCAAAGTACAAACAGCATCCCTTGTCCCTGGCCCCAAAATACACAAAGCGAGCGCAGGAATCAGGAATTCCTCAACAGCTTTTTGATGTAAATCACGAAGTTTATCGAATCCTACCCCAAAGTGCAAACAGAAAAAAACAAAAAAACAACGCAAACGGAAAAAAAAAACGTTTCCTCCGTACAATCATTACGTTTCCAAAAGCCAACCGCCCGCTATGTTAGGGTCGCCTTCCGCCGAGAATCGGCGTTTAACGATGCTTTGGAAAATGGATATGCCCGATTGAGGACTCTGAAAAACTACCTTGCCTCAGAGAAAAATAGCCATAAAAGCATCTTTAAGCAAGCTAATTTCCAAAGAAACCGAGTTATTCAGAGGTCTCGATTGTCAGTTGTAGAAGTTGGATTTCCGATTACGATCTAATCGTTCTCCGTATTAGTAATGCGAAGGATGCATCCATTATCCAACAAGGGCCAAGAAATCCCCCTTAACGCATTTACCATCACAAAATGCATTGGCTGGCCTGAGACATATCTGAAATTGCCCGCAATAAATCGCCACTCTGCCCGCCCCTATGTATCCAAACCGGCGTTTGGTAACATAGGCAAGGTGAAGTGGATGGATTCGCCGATCAACCTTTTTGCGGTTCGACGGGTCCTGAAACCTTGGGGGCCTCAACCGCCTTGGCTCTGCCTAAGCGTGTAGCCCAGCTCTTGAGCCATTCCTGCCATTGGGGTCTGTCCTGTGGAGCCTTTATAGAGACTAATGCTGTGTAAACACCGTTCGGATCAATTCCGGCAGGTGGCTTGCTCAGGTGCTCATCCAGCCTCTTGAGAAACGTGTTGTTTGGATCCATATCCTTAGCTTGCAGGGTCTCTGCTACGAGATTAGCCACAAGGTCAGGCTTTTGCCACCGTAAATATGTATCAAATAAAGTCTGCGTTAACACCGCCTTCTGTTCAGGCACTGCGACAGACTCTCGCAGGAGCTTAAGACATGCCACAGCCTTCTCAAACTGCCCCATGTTCAAGTATAGGGCTACAAGGTTGTTTCTAGCCTTCTTAAGTAAAGCCACATTGTTCTGGCCCGCGATTTTCCGCTCGGCAGTCTCAAGAAAGGCCACCTTTTGCTCATTTGACAACTTGGTCGTGCTATCTTGAGCAGCAAGTTTGTCTATCCATTCGGTTAAAACTCCGGCATCAGAGCCTGCGAATATCTTCAACATCGCCTGCCAGGCCGGCTCACTCTCACCGTTAGAGCCTATCTTCTTCTCCAGCCAAGACAAATCATCCTTACCGCCGACTTCAGCAGCCAAATCAATCAACCTGCTTCTAACTCTGGAACTGGGGTCATCGACAAAACCCTTCCTGAGCCGGCCAAGTGCGGCGGCCTTGTCAATATTTCTAAGCCCATCTACAGCCTTTTCCCGCACCCTGTCGGCCTTGTCCGCCAGAGCTGATTCAAATAAAGGTGCAAAAAGCTTCTTGGATTGAGCACTGTGGGCCCCTTGTGCACACAAGCTGGCCATCGCACCGAGCAACTCGCCACGAAGGGTTGCGTCAGGCTTATCTTTCTCCTGAGCATATCTTTGTACAAGCAAGCCAAGATATCTGTCGGCCTCGGCCGGAGTAAGTCCATCCTGTTCAAGGAGCCTGCCTAATGTGGCAGCACCCTTTTGTGCCTTAGTTGGATTAGCATCCAAAACGTATTTAGCCGCCCATTCGAGCGCCTTTCCTCGCGTTTCCGGCGGGATCTTGAAAGGCGAAGTATCCAGGAAAGCGTAGTAACAAGCCCAACCAAGCGCTGAGAAAAGAGCGGTCTTGACTTCGTCATCGGTCTCCGCCTCAAGCTGTCCTAAGAGTCGCTCAGCGGAGTTTACCTGCTCCAACGAAGAAAGCAGCTCTGCGGTCTTGATACGAACGTTCCCGGCCTGATCTGAAACCAGGCCCACAAGAGCCGATCCCACCTCAGACGTTAGTTTCGGCGTTGTCTTACTCGCCCAACGAAGCTGACGCAACTTACCCAGCGCCCAAAGCTTGGTTGTAGTCTCAGCCGCCTTCAAATGCTGGGCCAGAAACTTGCCTTTCTCTGCCTCATCGACAATAGAATCACATATCTGGTTCTGGGCATCCAGATACCTACCCTGCCACAAGTTAGACTCGACTCTAATCTGGATAATCTGCGACTTCTGGCGAATCAATTGCTCACGGAGGTAAACCTCCTGACCATCTGACCTAAGCTTCTCGATAATCCCACTACGCTCGTTAGGGTCTTTTCCGATCGGTACGCCTATCAAATTAAGCGCAGTTTGTGCGGCGGCGGCCACACCGGCTTGTGGATCATCAACCAACTCCAGCAGCTTCACCGCCACTCTCATATCAGGATGTAATTCCAGGGCATAGACTGCGTTCAGACGTATCTGCAGGGGTAATGAACTGTTAAGGATGATTTTATCCAGCGGTTCGGCTACTTGCTCGTATTCAAACATTAGTGTAGCTTCAGCAGCCAATCTTGCTGTCGCAACATCATTATCTGCAAGAACTTGCAACAATGGCTCAATAAATTCAGCCCTGTTTTCAACTGGCTGCTGATTCGTTCTGGTCTGGCCCAAAACCTTGCAGACAGCAATACGCGCCGCCGGATTCTCTTTCTGGCTTAAAGCCTCAAGCAGCACGTTCTTGGCCTCGGATTCATCGCTCGTCAGAAGCACAGCCACAGCGTTCATGCGCATTTGCTCGGTAGATCCCTTATTGAGCAGCGCATCTTTGTTCAGCTTGAGCTGAGGGCTCAATTCAGCCTTGGTTTGTACTTTGGGTGCCTCCGCAGGCACAGCAGGTACCTCCTGCGCCGGTCCGTTTTGATAGAACACTATCGCCAACAGCAACACTATGGAATGCAGCCGCCTAACTGTCATTGAGCGTTACCTTAACCAGATTGGTACTTTAAGTCTTGCCAACATTGTATTTGCAGAAACTGTCTGAGTCAAATGTTTTCCCATTTTAACTATATATTAGACGCTTCAGCAGGCATATATCATATAATTACTGCCTGGGATGGAAGCGTTTGTGCATATTTCTTAGCCTTTCCTGGTCAACGTGCGTGTATATTTGTGTAGTTGCTATATCTACGTGCCCAAGCATCTCCTGCACACTTCGCAGGTCTGCGCCTCCGGAGAGCAGGTGTGTCGCAAAACAGTGCCTTAGTGTATGTACAGTCATATTTTGAGGCATCCCTGCTCGAAGAGCATATTTCTTAACCAATCTCCATACTTCGATACGGCTCAGCGGCAATCCTGTTCGTGAAAGCAACAGAACCTCACCACTTTCATGCTTTTTAAGCTTCGGCCGTAGTTCTTTAAGGTACTCTAATACCGAGGCAATAGCATGTTTTCCCAATGGAACAATGCGCTCTTTACTGCCTTTGCCTATACACCGCAGATACCCTATACTGAGATTTAAGTCTGAAATTCTCAGTCCGGCTACTTCGCTTGCACGAATCCCTGTTGCGTAGAGCAGTTCCAGCAAAGCTCGGTCACGAAAGTAGAAGGGTTCTTCGGGAGATGGTGAATTCAACAGATCGATGACCTTCTCTTTGCCACAAATCGTGGGCAGCCTCTGCCATAGCTTCGGCGCTTCGAGTAAATCTGTGAAATCAGTCTCAACAAGGCCTGTTAGTCTGGTGAATTTGAGGAACATTCTGATTGCAACAAGGCAGCGTTTAACCGAACTTTCCGCCTTGCCATCCTCTACAAGGGTCCTTGTGTAGCCCTGGATGACTTCCGGTCGTAACTGTTCGAGACAGTCCACACTGTTGCATTGGCAATATTCGAGAAATCCCCTCAGGTCGCGTCCGTAGGCCAGGACGGTGTTCTCCGCCAGCCCGGCCTCTACCACAAGATAGTCGAGGAACTGGTTGACGTGCACACCGAAGGGTAAGCATGAGATTGCACCGGTAACAGATTGTGTCTGCGTTGCAGGCATGTACTCACAAAAATAAAAAACAAGACTATACAGGCGCGCCGCCCAACCAAAGTATCGGCGTTAAACCACACACTGCTTTAACGAGTGGCGTCCCCTAATATGTATTAAGGCACAAGATCGGGAAAATGTAACATGAAATGGGCCATTAGCACTTGCCTGTGGAACACCTGATAGTAGAATTGTCTTTCAGAACGGTGACATCAGTTACATAAAATCCCACAATTTCAAATAGAAAGGCGGACGTCGATATGACTGCCAAAACACTGACACGTCGAGACTTGCTCAGGCACATCAGTGCTGGAGTCGTACTTACAGGCCTCCAACCAATCATAGAAAGGGCCAATGCTCAAACGGATTGGTCTGAGAATGCCCGAGCGATTACTTATGGTCCCAAATTCCATTGGTTCAGCTACTACGACAAGCTGCAATTCGATCTGAGTGGTCGATATGTCCTGAGTATGGAGGTGGATTTCGAACACCGCAGCCCCAGAGCTGAGGATAACATTAAGGTTGGGATGATCGATCTGCACGAAGGCAACAAATGGACAGAATTAGGCCAAACTTCTGCATGGTGCTGGCAGCAAGGTTGCATGCTGCAATGGATACCCGGCTCGAAAAAGCAGATTATTTGGAATGATAGGCAGGATGGGCAATATGCATGCCACGTACTGGACACAACTACAACCAAGAAAAGGACTTTGCCGTTTCCTATTTACACATTGAGTCCTGATGGCCGGACCGCCGTATCAGCGGATTTCCGCCGAATAAACGATATGAGGCCAGGCTATGGGTACGCAGGACTTGGCGATCCCCATGCTGGGGAGCTTGCACCAAAGGATTCAGGAATCTTTCGGATCGATTTGGAAGCGGGCAAGCAGGAGTTGATAATATCTCTTGCTGATATAGCACAATTTGGCGAGATTCCGGGCAATCCTAAAAATGCCAAGCACTATTTCAACCATCTGCTTTTCAATACCGATGGATCTCGGTTCATATTTCTGCATCGGTGGAGGTCAACAGGCGATTCGGCTTATGAAACCGTGGGCGGATTCGGAACGCGGATGCTCACTGCTGCGGCTGATGGCACGGATATTCGCATAGTCGATCCCTACGGCAAGACCTCTCATTTTATCTGGCGAGATCCCGAGCATATCCTGGCCTGGTCATGGCATCCGTCGCACGGCAACGCATTCTACCTTTACCAGGACGGAACTGACAAAGTGGAAATCGTTGGAAAAGGCATCATGACCCATAACGGGCATTGCACGTACCTGCCCGGCAAAGAGTGGATTCTGAACGACACATACCCTGATTCGAAACGCAACCAGAACGTCTATCTTTACCACGTTGCAACAGGCAGGACTGTCTCGCTTGGGCACTTCCGCTTGCCCACGCAATACAAAGGCGAGTGGCGATGCGACACACATCCACGTTTCAGCCCGGACGGCCGAAGTGTTGTGATCGACTCGCCTCACGGCGGCAACGGCCGGCAAATGTACCTTATTGACATTAGCAAGATCGTTGCAAAAGGCTGATATTTCGACTATTTGACGGGCAAACCATACGAAACCGGCACTATCGCTTGAATCAAGGGGGTGTTTTCTGCTACAATACCACTGTGGAAGAGATTTGATCCATGTGAGGATGTGATGAAGGTTTCGGTTTTCATTGTGGTTCTGTTTGCATTGGTTGTGCCCTGCCAGGCCAGGCTCATTATCATCGACGATGATGGTATAGCCGATTTTGACAACATACAAGCCGCTATTGACGATGCGAACGATGCCGATGAGGTTGTACTAAATCCAGGCCTATACACAGGGCCAGGCAACAGAGATATCGACTTCAGAGGCAAGAGCATTACCCTTCGCAGCACCGATCCGAACGATCCGAGCATTGTGGGGACAACGGTTATCGACTGCGAAGGCACAGAGTTCGAATCGCATCGAGCTTTTCATTTCCATAATGGCGAAGACGCCAATTCCGTTGTACATGGCCTGACAATCACCAATGGATACATCACGCAATTCGAGGGTAAGGGCGGTGCAATCCTATGTTCCGCCAGCAGCCCGCTCATCAGAGGCTGCTCAATTACCAACAGCACTGTCTCGAATGGCAATGGAGGAGGCATTTGTTGTGAGTTCAACGCAAGGCCCACTATCGAAACCTGCGCAATCAGGAACAACTACGCCTCTATAAATGGTGGCGGCATATATCTGGGTCCAGGAAATACCTCCATCAAAGATTGTGAAATCGCAGATAACTATGCCGGGTTCGAGGCAGGAGGTATCTTTATCTCAAGCTGCGCTTATATAAACGGATGCGATATCAGCTTCAATAAAGGATCGGGGATCGTCTGTGATGTAGGCAGTACAGTAGAGGTAGCCAAGTGCACAATTCAGGGGAATATACTCTTCGAGGACAGTTGTGGCGGTGGGATTGTATGTCGCGGCGCTGCTGTTGTGGGAAAAAGTGAAATCATAGGCAATATCGCGAGATCAAACTGGTTTCGAGGTTCCAGCGGAGGCGGCATCACCTGTTCCGGCGGAACAATGAGTCTGGATAATTGTGTCGTAGCAGGTAATAGATCCCTGTCAGGGCCCGGCAGGTTCGGTGAAATGACAGCCGGAAACGGTGGAGGCATCTCCTGCTCAGGCGGTTCGATCACGGCCAACCAATGTACAATTGCCAACAACATCGCCCAAGTACGAGGCAGCGCCATGTACATTGAGTGGGGCGATATGACACTGACGAACTGCATCATCTGGGGCAACAGCCCAGATGAAATCTCCGGCCAGACGCCATCGGTCACCTATAGTAACGTAGGCGAAAGTTGGACAGGCACAGGCAATATCAGCATTGAGCCTCTTTTCGCAGCGACAGGATACTGGACCGACGGAGGCACAGCCCAGGATGTGAATGACGATTTTTGGATCGATGGTGATTATCATCTGCAATCCGAAGCAGGCAGATGGAATCCTGTCAATCAAACCTGGCTGAAAGACTCTGCAACAAGCACTTGTATAGACTCAGGCAAGCCAGGTTGTCCTGTGGGGCAAGAAGCCCCTACCAATGGAGGCAGGGTCAACATGGGAGCTTACGGCCAAACGAGCGAAGCAAGCCTTTCAACTGAGAACTGGTACAGACTCGGAGATATAACCAACGATCTGAGCGTCGATTACTCTGACCTGCAAGCCCTGGCCTCATATTGGCTCGGCCAGGATAACTGCCTACCTGTCGATCTAAACCACGATGGCTCTGTAACATTCGATGATTTCGCCATTCTTGCAGATAGCTGGAAGCAAAGACAGTAGACCTGCACCGCACGTATCGAACATTCCAAAAAAGGCAATTCTTCTTGAAGCCCACGGATACCACAGTTACAATCAGCCCAAATTTTGCAGTAATCCGAAAGGATGGATAGAGATACAATGAGAACCAATCAAAAATCAATGGCCTGTATCAGCCTCAGTAGACTTTGCCTGCTTTCGTGCCTGGTCGTGATGGCGATTTTTACAGGTTGCGCACAAAAACAGCGACAGCCCGTAGCTGCCGTCAAGCCCCTTTGCATGGTCAACATGGACAAAGTCGAGTTCATGAAAGTTGCGGAGGACGTGCTAACAAAGATGTACTTCGCAATCGAGAAAGCCGACACAGACAGTGGAGTCCTGAGAACGAGGCCCTTATCGGGAGCCCAGTTCTTCGAGCTGTGGCGCAGCGATAACGCAGGCGGCTTCAACACAGCAGAGGCTAATCTCAGCAGCATCCGGCGAACGGCGGAATTGCAGGTGAGCGAAGAGGCCGGCGGACAACTTTGCGTAGCGTGCCGTGTCCTCACCGAAAGACTGGACATACCGGAGCAGAAGGATGTCACCAGCAGCGGACGGGCTTATACCCTTTTCTCCAGGAGCGGCCAATCCATCCAGGAGATCAAGCTCAACAAAGAGCAGGAGGCAAAGATGGCCTGGATCGACATGGGTAGAGACGCTCAGCTTGAAACAAGAATTCTGTCGCGCATAGAAAACCGCATCGCGAACCGCAAGCAAGCTTCTGCATCCCAAAATACCGATAAGTCGGAAACTACGAGGTCCAAGTCATGAAAGTACTGGTTTGCGGCGGAGCCGGCTACATAGGCAGCAACATGACGGCCATGCTCGAACACCAGGGACATGAGCCGGTGGTCTTTGACAACCTGAGCAAGGGTCATCGTTCAGCAGTGGCGCAAGCGGAGATCGTGAAGGGAGACCTTGCCGACTATGAGCTGCTCGTTGGAACACTGAAACGATACGGGATTGAAGCCGTGATGCACTTTGCCGCTTCCATTGAAGTCGGTGAATCGGTCGCAATGCCGCTGAAATACTATCACAACAACTTCTGCAACGCGCAGAATCTGCTTTCGGCCATGGAAACTGCAGGAGTCGAAAAGTTTGTTTTCAGCAGCACCGCCGCAGTATATGGCATACCAGAGACTGTGCCGATCACCGAAGATTCACCGAAAGATCCGATCAATCCTTACGGTCACGGCAAACTCGCCGTCGAAGCAATGTGTCACTACCAAAGCGGAACGGGCAGGCTTCGCTATGCCGCGCTGCGTTACTTCAACGCCTGCGGCGCCGACGCCGACGGCCTGCGAGGCGAGGACCATCGGCCTGAATCGCACTTGATACCGTTGGCAATCCAGGCCGCGATGGGTAAACGCAGCAACATCAAAATATTCGGGACCGACTACGATACGCCCGATGGAACCTGCATTCGGGATTACATTCATATCGATGACCTGTGCAGGGCGCATTTGCTTGCGCTGGAAAGGCTGGATCACCAAAGTGAGCAGACCTACAACCTTGGCAATGGAAAAGGATACTCGGTCAGGCAGGTCATAGAGACCGTCCGAAGCGTTTCGGGAAAAGACTTCGCGGTCATTGAGACCGACCGCAGGCCCGGCGACCCGGCGGTGCTAACCTCGGATGCAAGCAAAGCGATGAACGAGCTGGGCTGGAAACCTGAGAAGCCCGATCTCGAACTAATGGTGGCCACAGCCTGGCGCTGGCACAGCGAACACCCGGATGGATACCAGGACTGAATAAACCGAACTAATAAGAAATATAACCGGAGGACAGTTTGTGGATAAGATAAGAGAGAAGGTTAAAGCGTTTCTGAGCGGCAACGGCATGGACCACGCCAATATCGACATGGAGGCCGTCTGCAGTACGTTCCTCGAAGACATGGACAAGGGTTTGGCGGGAAAGGAAAGCTCCCTGGCAATGCTTGCAACCTACATCGAGACCGAGCGGAAGATACCAAAGAATAAACCGGTCGTGGTCATGGACGCAGGCGGAACGAACTTTCGCGTGGCGACAGTCTCATTCGGAGACGACGGCGAGCCCACAATCAGCGACCACAAGGTATTCGGCATGCCAGGCGTAGAACGTGAAGTCAGCAAGGACGAATTTTTCCAAACGATGGTAGGCTATATGAAGGATGTCGCCAATCGGAGTGACAGTATCGGCTTTTGCTTTTCTTACCCGATCGAGATGTTCCCTAACAAGGACGGCAGGGTTTTGTATTTCTCGAAGGAGATCAAGGCGCCTGAGGTTGCGGGCAAGATGATTGGCGAGGGCCTAAATCTTGCTATCAATAAATCAGGTGCGGCGGGCGATAAAGCAATCGTCCTTCTTAACGATACGGTAGCGACTCTGCTGGCGGGCCGGGCCGATTTCGGGGGCGCCGCCTACGACACCTATATCGGCCTGATCCTCGGAACTGGAACCAACTGCTGCTACATCGAACAGAACAAGAACATACTCAAGAAGCCCGATCTCGATGCAGGCGGAAGTCAGATCGTTAATATCGAATCCGGCGGATTCGGCAGGGCGCCGCGTGGCGAAATAGACAAGCTCTTCGACGCCGAGTCGATGAGTCCGGGCGTGAACGTGTTCGAGAAGATGATATCCGGAGCGTACCTCGGACCGTTGTGCCTGAAGGTTGCGCAAGTGGCCGGCGAGAACGGATTGTTTTCAGATTCAGTCGCAGGCAAGCTAAAAGCCGTCGCGGAATGTGGAACGAAAGATATCAACGACTTTATGTGCGATCCACAAGGGGGCAATCCTTTGGCGTCGGCTCTTAAAGGTGAAAGCCAGGATGATTGTGCCACGCTGTATTACCTGACCGACAGTCTCATCGAGCGTGCGGCGAAGCTGACCGCGATAAATCTCTCGTCGGTATCCATCAAGAGTGGCAAAGGCAGGAACCCGTGGTGTCCGATATGTATCGTCGCCGAGGGTACGACCTTCTATCATCTCAAGTCGCTGAAGATGCGCGTGGAGTATTACCTCAAGCAATACCTTGAAGACCAGAAACACATATACTGTGAAATAATGAGCGTTGAAAATGCAACGTTGATTGGCGCTGCAATTGCAGGATTGACAAATTAACCGGCGAACCAGGGCTACTACGTTTTAAGCACGGAATACTAAACTCAAATAGCAGAATTAACCAAACATCGAGGCTTTGCCATTTAAAGCATTCGTCCGCCATAGGTGGATTGGTGATTCGATTTTGTTTAGTCTTCCGAAGGCGGATCGAAATTCGATTTTAGGGTTTGATTCAAATATAGTCAGCAATATTGTGGAGTTTTTATTATGCAGCAAGAGCAGTTTGAGTTTGTTAGGTTGGTTGGAAATGAACGTCGAGTTGGGCCGAGACTCGGCGATGTCTCTCGGCACTGGCGGGATAAGGGTGAGCGGTTCCTCATGGTAAGCCCGCATGATGACGACGCCGTTCTCGGGGCGGGTTTGCTCATTCAATTAGCCAAACGGGAGAACGTTCCTGTACACATTCTAATCGTCACTGACGGCAGTATGGGCTATTGCAGCATCGAAGAGAAGGACACGATTGCGGATATCCGGCGTCAGGAGACTTTCGAATGCTACCAGAGCCTTGGTGTGCCGAAGGAGAATATTGTCTGGCTGGGTTATCCCGATTGTCGTTTGAACGCATATCGCGGACGCGACCTTGCCCAGGCAGCCGATCCGTTGGCAATCAGCGGATACGTGGGATTGCAGAACTCATTTACGCATCATCTGCGCCAGATACGGCCCACCCAGGTGTTCCTGCCCACCTACAACGATCTGCATCCGGATCACCGCATAGTCTACGATGAGTTTCTTATCAGCCTGTTCCATTCGGCGGGCAACATCTGGCCGGAATTAGGCAATCCTTTAGAGGCAGTGCCGTATGTGAATACTTACGCGGTGTACTGCGATTTTCTTGCCCCGCCAACCTTGCGTATGCGCACGCCAGGATCGTATCTGGACGACAAGCTGAAGGCCATCGGAGCCTTTCGCTCGCAAAAGCAGATTTCCTCGCTGATTGAAAATGTCAGGCATTGCGGACCTGAAGAATACATTCGCGCGATAGACTTCAAACTCTACCATCCCGCGGGCTATCGCAACATGTTCGAAGAGAAGACGTCGATTCCCATGGTACGATGAAGAGGATAACATTATGAAGAGATTCATCTATAAAATAGCGGAAGAAACCGGCGCTGCTGCGGCAGACAAAGCAGCCGATTCGATCAGGACGGCAATTGGCGAAAAAGGCAAAGCGAATATCATCCTCGCCACCGGAGCGAGTCAAATGGTGATGCTTCAAAACCTCGTAGCCGCCAGAGGTATTGACTGGTCGAAGGTAACCATGTTTCATCTGGATGAGTATATCGGGATGGGACCAAAACATCCGGCCAGCTTCCGAAAGTATTTGAGCGAGAGATTCATACAGAAAGTGTCCGAACTCGCGGCGGCGCATTTGGTTAATGGCGACGCTCGCGATCCGCGGCAGGAATGCCAGCGCGTCGGCTCGATCATCATGCAGCATCCGATCGATGTGGCAATGATCGGAATCGGCGAAAACGGGCATGTGGCATTTAACGATCCGCCTGCGGACTTCGAGACCAAAGAACCATATATCGTCGTTAAGCTGGACGAAAAGTGCAGGAAGCAGCAGCTCGGTGAGGGCTGGTTCGCCACGCTCAAAGACGTTCCCGATGAAGCGATATCAATGAGCATAAGGCAGATCATCAAGAGTGGGCGCTTGATAGTGACCGTGCCAGATGCACGAAAAGCCGAGGCAGTAAGGAACGCTCTCGAAGGACCCGTAACAAATACCTGCCCTGCCTCGATTCTGCAGCAGCACGGCGATTGTGCGATTTTTCTCGATGCCGAGTCGGCATCGCTACTGTCGGAAAAAACCTGACTTTTATAAAATCCTTGTTAAAAGACGCAAGAGCTATATCTATGAAGATACCAGGCCTTGTAGATCTGCAAGTCAATGGCTATAGAGGAGTGGACTTCTCCAGCCCCACTCTAACAAGGGAGGATCTCGTTCGAGCCAGCCAGGAATTGATTGATGCAGGCACTACCGCGTTCCTGCCAACGCTCATAACAAGCCCACTTGAAGTCTACAGGCGAAATCTGCCCTTGATAGCCCAAGTGATGGATCAGCCAGAATTTCGAGGAAGGATTCTCGGCATACACATCGAAGGCCCTTTCATTTCGAAGCTGAACGGCGCGCGAGGCGCACACAACCTCGACTGGGTATTGGAGCCTGATGTCGGCCTTTTACAGGAGATACTTAACTGGGCTAACGGAAAAGTAAAGCTGCTTACAAT
>CAZYMD010000113.1:0-2179 GCA_964649005.1 uncultured Pirellulales bacterium | reverse complement strand
GCGGGCTTCGAACCGGGCCAGTATGAGTCAATGAACCAAAAGGTGATCCTCGAAGAAACAGGCAGACTCTACAATCCCCAAACCGGATACCTCGTAGGCTCGTCAGCCACCATACTCGACTGCATGAACCACTTAGCCTCATTGAATCTTGTCAACACGGACCAACTGCTCAAAATGGGCTTTGAAAATCCCCTGCGACTAATAGGTCTCAGCAAACGCGACTGCGCAGCCCAAGATAACGTCTGTTATAACGAAAGAACCAAAACCTTCACGCTCTCAAGCCCTTCTTAACTCGTCAGCCTCACTAACTTGTGGTTTTATAGTATCGACACGTATCTTATGATGGATTAGTTATCTGTTTTAGCGGCTGCTTCTGCACGTAACCTCTCAAATTCACGGATATAGATAATATTGTTGAGGCTATTTGCATGCCTCAATAATGTTTCTACATAATTCGCATCCGCGAATGGATCTGCTTGCAACACATTTATATCTTGCTGAATATCTGCTAAGGCCTGTATGAGATCCTCAGTCTTGGTAGCATCAAGGATCTGACGCACCGCACCTGTCTTGACCTTAATCAAAACATCTGATTGGTCAGTGTTCTTGCTTTCCTCAGCAAAGCCCATAAGGAAGTTCACCTGTTCAGCAGGCGTAGTCAAATTATCTTGGGCCATTGCGCATCTTATGTAGCCCATCCATCCCCAATATACGATACTATATTTGTATGGGGCGAATTTCTCTGCGAGGCCGTCAGTTTGTACAATTTCATTGATTGCTTTGAAAACATCGGGGTCACTGCTGTGCTTATTTGCTTGCTGCAGGAGATGGTGGATTACAACATAAGTATCTTTCCTCCAAACAGGGTCAGGACTCCCAAGATCTTGAGGCCTTTTATTTGTCCAAAGGTCATTCATTAATTTCGCCAGCTCCTTGGTTGCGTTGATTCGTGACAGCGTACGTACAACCTCGACTCGAACAACTGGAAGCGACGTTGGAAGCCTTTTATCAGGTTGACTGTAGAAAGTCTCAAGCAAAAGAGTTATGGCCTCTTTACCATCAATTTCGCCGATCCTACGAACAGCGGCCGCCCGTATATATATGTCGGGACTTTGAAGAAGGTCTGTCAATTCGTCCGTACGCGTCGCATTGTCGAGCAGTGATTTGACTTCATCAGGCGGATTCAACTTATCTTCATTGATGTAATAGTATTGTTCGGGCCCCAGCTTGGCCAAAGACACTCCGGTAAACAAGGCTACTATAATTAACACGGCATGTATACGTTTCATGTTTAAATCTCCACAAAAACTATTTGTGTTCCATAAGTGTCGCTCACCAATTCATACCACCTTCGCTCCAGTCTTCTTCTTCATCGATACCTAAAGAATTCTTTGCCTCTTCTTCAGCCATCCAAGCAGTAAAATCATCATCGCCTTCAGCGTCTTCGCCCTCGGGATAAGTACCCTGCGTAGGATATTCAAGATCGTAGGTATCATCATCTCCGACTTTGAGTTTATAGTCCGCATATGTAGGACCTGTCTCCCACGAATCCTTAATGTTATCATGATCGGTATCCAGGTATCGATTCGTGTAGTTTTCCTGGTGCTTTTTCAGATGGACAATCCAAGCCGCAACATTCTCAGTCGCATTGAAATTGACATTGTACGTCCAATCCATTGTATAAACGATATGATCATCATGGTTATAAATTCCAGAATTCAAGTTGGAAATCGTAGATGGATCCAACATCCCATCAGAACCTGATGTGATCATTGGGTCATCAAGCGGACTGGAATCACCGATTGCATCGAATGGAGGATCGACCCATTCATCATTTCCATATGGTTCTGAATTTGCAATATGATCTGTGCCAGAATATACGCTCCCGACATATTTATTGGTCCAGGTCATACTGTACGACCAAGTACTATGTGCGCCAGGATAAATATAGATGGTATTAGCATTAAACGGATAGTGAGAAGTCTGACAATAATACCCACCCCCTTCTCCGTTCGGATACCATACACAATCTTGTATGCCAGGTATTGTGTTGTGGTTGTACATGTAGTACCACCAGTTTGGGTAAGCTACCTGTGGATTAGTATACGCATCTGGCGGATAGTACAAGTTAATAAACGCAGTATTTTTAAGAGCGATAACATCATCACCAAGATAATTG
>CAZYMD010000112.1:0-16981 GCA_964649005.1 uncultured Pirellulales bacterium | reverse complement strand
CTATTTGATAAGGAGTCGAACGTTAATGTCACTTGGTACTCCGACTCCATATCATCCAGCTTCTAGGGTTTCATTCCAGTTTCTGTAGAGTTGGATATCCACTGGCTCCCTTTTCGGCGCTTATCACCATCCTGGTACTCGACCTATGATGATTGGCTGGCATTTGGTAAACCGAATTGCTGGTGCGGCATCTATGGCACACCACCATGGGCATATCAATGCGATGGGGACGCCGAGGGCAAAACACAAGGTATAGGATCCCAGCAAATGCGTATAGGCACCCTTGACCTGAAAGTCCTGATTGACAATTGGGGTTATAACGGCAGCGAACTTAATTTTAATCCTTGTGCGGACATCAACAACAAACCTCAGGGCATTGGTTCTCATAAAGTCCGTGTTGGCACCCTTGATCTTTAGGTTCTCATCAATAACTGGAAGAAGAAGGATACCGACCTGCTAAGCGACTGTCCAAGGCCCGAATAGGTGGAAAGTTTGTAAAACAAAAACATCGCCATATATGTTCCGGCGATTCGAGGGCATTTCGAGAAATCTCGGGATGCCCTTTTTCCATCTTCGTGGAATAGTTGCGATTGTCAAGCGGTCCTCCCTACAGAAAAACACCGTCTATCTTGTCATTACTACACAGAGCATAAGCAAAGGCCATTGAAGCCGTTGAGATTGGCGTTTTTCTGGAATTAGCGGATAATGGATTGTAAAGTTGAATGCTGGTTGTAGTCGCCAACTGATGAAAAGGTTGATCCATTCAAGGCCCACTGTCATAAGTGCTTTGGATTATGTCCCGTGTGATGACAAAGTTGGCTCAAATATAGGAAGTTTCTATCATGATCTCGTCGATAATGATGATCTGGAGAATATCCTGACCGGAATCCTTTCTTCTCTACTTTTCGTGTGGCAGTGGCGGTTGGCTCGGCTACGGTGTGATAACCTGAAACACGAGAATCACATACTGACAGTCCTTACACCAGCCGCATGAATCTGATGGATACAAGGACAAAACAACAGAAGGCTTTTTTCAGCAAGCCTGACTTATAAAATCTTCAATAACAATAGAATTACATTAGCGGCGAAATATATTTGGTCAATGTATTTCCACCGGCGAACTCTTCAGCCAGTTATCGGCTAGCAGTTGAAAATCGAGCATATTGATATAATCATTACGGTCGAAATCCGCCATGGAATTATAATTATCGTTCCTTCGCCCCGTCTTCCAGGATGTTGCCAAAGATGCAAAATCCACCAGTGTAATACTAAGGTCGTTATTGGCGTCTCCCTCCAACAACGTTCCCATATTTACCTCATTGGTGGTTTCCGAAACGGTCATGTTTCTCTTGATGTTCATAAGGGTATGATCGCTGTACACTGTCACGTCATAGGTACCGACTGGCAGATCGGATATCTGGGCAACTGCAGTATTGCCAGATTTACTAGTCATCAGATCATATTCAGCAAGCGGGGTGGGATCTGCGACCACATCGCTTCCCGGGACGAAGAATTTGACGTTTATGGGAATATTCCAGCCAACCTCAGGTCGTAGTGCTCCCTGGAAGGTGACATACAGATTAAAACCAGTCGTTGGGGGATTGTATTCGTAGCAGCCGATATCTGCCGTGGCATCGCCATCATTATCCCCATCAATGGGACGGAGCACGTTGCCTAAATCCCTGTCAGGCGCCCAGTAATTGCTCCCGGTATCGATACAGGCGGAATCGGCAGTAATATGAAAATCTGCTGGTCCCACGAAACACGGATCTACATCCAAATTCTCATAAAAGCCATACGTCCATCCGCCTTGGACATCATTCAGAAAGATACCATCCCAAGGTATGGAGGGTGTAACCTGGATCTCCAATTCATTGGGAGAATCGCCCCAGAAAATATTGCTGGTAATGATCGGATAATCGTCCAGACCTTTATAGGCACCAGCACTTACAGCTGCGATGTTTCCAGTAAAGGTACAAAAGATAATGTTAGATCGAACAGATTCATAGCAGATTGCCCCACCATAGCTGTTGGAGGTATTGTTGACGAACAGACAATTGATGATAGAAGTCCAATTTCCGGTGGTTTCGTTACGGCCATAACCCGCAATGGCTCCGCCGCCTAACACTGATTCGCCGGGACCGGTCATGGCATTTCCAGTAAAAACACATTGTTGAATTTGAGGCGATGAAGAGAGGTGAAAGATGGCGCCGCCCTTGGGCGCAGAATTATTTGAGAAGGTGCAGTTTTCAATAAGGGTATCGGATCCAACCATGTATATAGCACCTCCGCGACCGGAGGCCTGGTTCGAGGCGAAAGTACAGTTCCTGATAATGGGAGAGAAGTATCCCAGTGAGGTGCCCGTGCAATCGACAGGGGTGGCATCATTATAGATAGCTCCGCCATAACTGCTGCTGCCGTTGGTCATCGTTAAACCGTCAATCCGGCAATAATAGTAAATACGAAAACAGCGGCTGTAGCCGTTCGCGTTAACTATAGTTGGGTGTTTCTTCCAGTCCCGATCGAGCAAACCAGGATTAGCCATGCTGTTGGGAAATCCACCATAAATGCTAACAGATCTATCGATAACAATCTCGGATCGAATGTTATGCGTGCCGGACTTGATCCAGATACTGTCTGACGGGGAAAAACACTGAATCCAGGCCGGTTCAGCGTGATTGATTGCTGTTACTATGTTTCTAAAGGCAGTGGCCCAGCTTTTACCATCCCCGTTCGATGGGGCATCGGCGTCCACATACCAAGTGGCGGCAGTAACTGGTATTGCATAACGGATTAGCATAATCACCACCGCCATAAACAAAATTGATTTCACCCTATTCTTCTCCATTGTAATAACCTCCTTCATTTTGCCTATTGTTTCCAGTTGGATCTGCCACGTAACCAATTGTCAATGTGCGTGTTAAAACCAGCCAGTGATTTTTTACTTATTTTTAAAAATCCACGTCTGAGAGAGATTCACTTCCAGACAATGGCTGAAGGTGTTACTGCTTGTTTTGATTGTGCCTATCTTCCGTACTGTGGCTCAGATCCAGTTTATCATTATACATTTTTTGCCATTTTCGCATTTAGCGACAAATCTCCAGAAGTCACGCTTGTATAGAGCCTGGTACTGCTACTGCAGCTACTTCTTCAGCTGGTGATACAATTTCCCTGTCAGACGGTAGTCATAGTCTGGGTCGTCATCTGGATCACCTTTTATCCATTTTTTCTCTGTTGACGCCTCCTTCTGATCCATGGGTAGTGTCCCGATCGTTTCTACTCCCAGGTTATTCCATTCTGTAGCGGATGGATACCCATCATGCTCACGGAGCGTTATGTCTATGTCATCCACATACCTGTATCCCATAATCCCAACGACGGCTTTTTTAGTTCCATATTCGCCAGGGTCTTCACCACCGTCGTCGAACTCCCCCAGATAGGTCTGATTCTGCACCGAAGTACTGTCCACTGTAATCCAACAGTAAACATCATCATCGCCGGTGTCATCGTCCTGTTCATAACACTTCAACCATTTAGGAACGAAATAGGTCAGGTTTGTTTGCCAGTGTATGATGAATTTATATCCCTGGGTCTCAGGAAATACTGAATGCACCCGCAGATAGTACTTTTCTTTTGAGAGCTCTTCCTCCTGCAACTGCTCTCTCCACATATCATATTGAGGTATGTACGGTGGCAATTCTGAGTAAGGGAAAGGGGTAACTTGTTTTGATGCGGTCACCACATCATCATCGTCAGTCATCAGATCAAGTGTGAACTCGTCGTTGTAAAAACCAGGGGTCATATCAAGAAAATCAAGCATGGCTTTCATTGATGGAAGACCGCCTGTTTCTCCGTGCTCGGGAAGAATCTTAAACCATACTGTGTTTTCCGGGTTTATCTGAGAGATTGTTGGCATCTGATATAAGTATCCGTATCCGTATGAGTTTGGCAGGTACGTGGTGAGAGGATCAAGGAGAATGGCGTCATCCTTGGATTTGCCCAGATGCAAGTGAATCTTGATTGTATAGTCTCCGGTCCAGTAGGGACTTTGGGCAAGAACCCGAATGTAGAATGGGGCTTCGGGAATGGAATATTGCATACCCCACTCGGTTATTTCACCGGTAACACGGATTGGGCGGCTTAAATCCTTGGCTTCGTATACATCAAATCTAACATCTCCCGAAGTCATGATTGAGTAGGAACCACCCTTGTCACCAACATAGTACCACTGCATACTGCCTTTATATGTGATTTTGCCCTGGATTATAGCATCCGGATTTGGTATTGTTGCATAGGCGATCAGGGGATTACAATAAGGTCCGTATAGATTGATATCGGCCATCAGAGGGAGGTGATCCGAGTACTGTTGAATGTTTCCCAATGCAGGCTCCCAAACCCTGCGGATGTGTTGTATGCAGTACATTGGTTTACCGGTCGGGTCGATGCCGCCATAAGCAAGCATATCCTGAGCGGATGCAATAACATTATTATTATTGTGGAGTATATAATCAAGACGTTCCCCTTGGGTGGGATCATCGTCTAAGTAAAGAGGGAAGTCACCGCTTGTTGTCTGGCCAGGATCAGTACTCGCAGTATCGTACATCCAACTGTCACTCAAATCTGTGGAAAAGAAGCTATTGGATAAATAACGGCTAAAGTGGTAATCCCATTCATAATTGTAACATAACCCATCATCATCGGTGGTTTTATAATTATCCCAAGTAGTCTTGGGCTTGCTGTCCCAATAATTTTCCATACTGTAGCGGTTTCCATTAATGTTCAAGTCGCCCATTACAAAGACCGGTTCATTCTCAAGCTGGGTGCTGTTGAGGCTGCCCTGAATGATTTTCCTGATATCATTGAGCTGAGCCTTACGGTTCCTGACTCTTTCCTTTGCATCAAGCTGACCATCCGCACCGTAGCTTGCCTGGGTGTGAGCAAAAGCGACGTTAATGTACTTGCTATAGGGCTGTGTTGCTACCTGGATACGCACGAAACCAACTCCCTTGTTGGCCCAGGCGTCAAAGCCACTATGGTCGTCGAACTCAATAAAGGCAACATTACTCCAGAGACCGTACTTGTATTGGTCATTTGGTAAGGGAGCGAAGGGAAAGCGAGAGAACAGCATCAACCCGCTATCCAGGGGATCCAGGTCGCCGGCATCAAGTCCGTAGACATAGTAAGGGTAGGTTCCCTTAAGCGCATCTTCAAATTCATCCTTGGCGTCATCATCGAAAACCTCTTGCAAGGCAATGACGTCTGGCTTTGGTTGCAAGTTCAAGATAGCGTTGGCAATGGATTTTGCTCGATCGTCGTTCTCCATACCGTATTCATTCTCTATATCGGGGATTTCGCCGAACGCGTGGAGCGCAGCCTCAATGAATGTTGGATCGAGTAGAGTAGACAGGTAGTCTGTATCCAGAAGCTGGGTGTTGAATGTCATCAGGCGTAGAGACTGACCCATATCTAATTGAGGCTGTGCTGGTACAACAACGACAGCGAAAATGTCTGAAAAGGCATGGATTTTGTGGGCGATATCAAAAACAGATACCTGTAATATAACTTGAGTGGGCTCGGGTTCCGTAAAGATTCTTTGTATTGTAAAAATATTGTCGCCTGCTGTGGCATCACCCATTAGGCCATCGTCGTGGAGATAGCCTAAGGTATCTATGACCTGACCGTGTGCATCCAGCCGCAACAGTTCGACCTCAGAATCTGTCCTGTCGAGCTTCGGGTCAATATATGCAGTTATGGTAACCGGAGTTGATTCTCCTGCAGAAACACGATCCGGATCCATACCAACAACATCTGGGGCGCTAACTATAAAGCAATCGTTCAGCCAGTAAGCCGCCAAAATGGCCAAATCATCGATATCAACGATACTATCCGTGTTAAGATCGCCAGGAAGATTTCGGCCGATTGATCGCCAATTGTACCCGAGTATCGAAAAATCGATAAAGCCGACCGGGTTTAGGCCGTCAAGATCAGGACAGTTCTCATCACTGGCGTTTGCTGTGACATCACCATACAGATCACCGGTAGCTGCAAAGGCCATATTGGGTGCACAAAGAAGCACTAATACGGCCATAATACCAGGTGCTACCCAACATCTTCTATGTCCTAAAGACTTAAACCACCTCTTCATAATTTCTCCTCTTTATTATTTTGGTTCCTCGCAAGAATTTGCAATACAAAGCACGTTTGTAACTGTTCAGGGGGATTTTGACTGTACTGGGCAAAGCGCCCCAGATCAAATACACAATAGCGCCTGTCACTATTGATCCAGGTCTCTTTGCCATTTAACTCCATAACCGGTACTCCTGCACACAAGATAGTTAATAATACCAAGATCGCAACCTCAATTTCAACACATTTTGTTGCCCACATGGCCCCTATACATCCTGCAAAGCCCTCAAGACAGGCTGATTGGCCGAAAATACAGTATTTTGACGGTTTTTCGACGCACCTCGACCGGAAATTTCTCCTGGGTAGTATAGATTTCGAGGTAACTAAGAAACGGTTTGTTGGTAAGTTCATGTTACATATCATCCTCCAATCACTGAGCATGAATCAGATCGCATAGTGCTAAGTTGATATTGTAAGCCTTGTGCAGTAACTACTATTGGCTTGGGGGATCTTGGCAAAATATTTCGCTGTGGTCGCTGAGCAGAGCATATTAAGCGAAGCACAATCTTGCCCCATCTTGGAGTAGACAGACCTGAATTTGTCGTCATAGGATATCCTCCTCAGAAGATACCTTAATGAAATGTCATTTTATTAAAGTAATACCAGCGTCCCATATATGCAAGGTTAATTCAGAAAGCTTTTTATCTCATCTCTGCTGACGGGAAACAATTCTTCCCGGAATTCGTAAAGTTCATGAATGATTACACTGCCAAGTCAAAATAACGCCGACAATAGGCCGAAATCACTGCGGTTTCATGATTGCAACGCTGCAGCCAAACCAGACTGAAATAAGAGAAGAATCTGCCGAAACTGGACTCTTCTCTTGTTGGCTAACTCAGCACCAGCCCATGTCATCGCGAGGGGCGATTTGCCGTATGAACATGCTCTTGTCGGCCTCTTCGTCATTGGTGATTTTCATGTTCTTTGCATCCCAGAGGATATTGGAGATGAATGACTACCCTGAAAACATTAATAAAACACAAGCTACCAAAATCAGCCAGAACGACGACCATAGTATCAGGAGGATTGCCGCAATAATCCACGCTACCTTCATCGATATCGACACACGCCAATGATGGATCAAACCCAAGGCACAGCAGCCCATGCTAAATACGGCGAGAAAGATCATAACACTGATTACAGGATAATATCGTCCGGGGTTTCCCTTACGAACGAAAAGCGGTCGAAGGTATAGGCTGGCTATAAGTAAATAACCGATCGTGATAAAACTCACAATGAGCGTGGCTCTTCTTTTCTGTATGGACATCCAACATTTCTCATTCAGTTTCGGCACTGACGCTCCTGTGGGCCATAGTATACCTCGACCATCTGTTTTTCGTCAACTTGTCCGGATTTTCCACGCACAGCCCCTAATCCCGCCCTCCCAAATTAAGGACCGGCTTCACAGAAGCCCAATGATGTATTCGTCATTTTGTGGGGGAAGAATCTACCGAAGATCCAGAACGACACGGAATTCGTAATCATCATACCAGTGGTCCAGCTCCATGGCAAGGCGCATCGCCACCCGGCAATACTCAGCCATGATGATCCATCCACCACCTCTATCAAGTGCCGGCATGACCACGAGACAAGGCTCTTCAATGTCGGCAGAGGCCAAATCAGCACAAACACGAATTTGAGTATCAGTTAAGCCAATGTTCAAACAGGATTATCAAGTCACTAATATCTATAGTACCATTATTATTAATATCTGCATTTTTGTAGAAGCCCGTGTCGAATTCATTCGTATGCCAGTTCCGGCCAAGAGTCGCAAAATCCATTAAATCAACGCTGTCGTCGCCGGCTATGTCACCCAGTGCAAACTGCCACCACAAACGAGGGAAGTCCACGCCGTCTTGGCACATTCTCCAGATATCTTCAGTTCCATCGGCTGAGTTGCCGAGGAAATCCCAACCGGTAACAGCCCAGTACTCCATGGTCTGCATCTGGGACTTGCCAATTTCCGCAATACTACCCACATCTCCATCGCCGATTACGCCTACAGATACGGAATAGGCCTGGCTGTCGGTCACACAGCTATCATAGGAGCTGTTTTGGCTCCACCCGCAGAAGCTGCCCAGTTTCTGGCTTGTTCCATCAATTCTGCAGCTTGCGTAAGAGTTTGAAATTGTCGATAGATTACTATCGCCGGAAATACCTCCGCCAGAGGCGTCCTCGTCTTTCGCTATAAGAGTCCCGATTGCATAGCAGTCGCTGATTGTCCCCTCATAACAGTTGCCCGTGAGCAGCCCTATACGGTTCTGTCCTTGCGCCGAACCCTCCGCAGAGGAATATTGAATTGTGCCGGTATTATAACCGCACAGCACTGCGACTCGTTCATCACCACCAACATTCGCACCAATAACTCTGCATTTTTCAATGATTCCGTATTGATTGAGTCCGCACAAACCTCCGATCTCTGAAGATCCACTCCGAATGACTACCCCTTCAAGGGTAAGATTCCTGACCTGTCCCTGTAAACCGTTGTCGGCAGAAACACAACCGAACAGGCCAAGATAATCATTGTGACTGTTGATGCCAAGGCCGGTGATTTTCCTGTTATTCCCATCGAAAACACCGAGGAAGGGGGCCGTTGGATCGATGGCGATCACTGAATCAGCGTAGTACGGTTCCCCGGACAGGTCGATGTCGTTTGTCATAATATAGTGAGCCGCCAATTCGTCATTGATTGCATTCAAAGTTGCGACATCATGAACCTGATATGGGCTTAAAGAAGTACCCGCCCCATCAGCAAAGACTGTGTTTCTAAAAAGCACTCCAAGTGTCATATTAGCTGAGATATTTTGCAGGTTGTAAGTAGTCTGGCCATGATTGCACATTACCCCGTTGACTTGCCAGGCATAGACAGCATACCCGGAGTTGGGATACGCTGTGATATTCAAAGGTGCGGCCTTTTGTACCAAGTAGTATCCAGTTGGATTGGTTGAGCCGTGATCGCCTATACGCAGATCACCGTTACCGACCGGTATTCCCGAACTGATATGCACCGTGTACATAATCGGCTTGAAGGTCACGCCAACACTTATTGAACCAGTATTCGTTTGTGTACCGTACAATGTGAAAGTATCCGATCCATACTGATAGACCGAACCGTTCAGTTTCCACTGATCGACCTCATATCCATAATTCGGATATGCTTTAATTGTGAGTTCTTCTCCTCGTTCAACTTGAACCGTGCCGCCGGGCTTGACATCACCGTTCATCCCGGAGGAAACGGCCACATTGCAGTAACTTACAGCGCTTTTGAAAGTTACATGGATATCCATATCTGCAAGCACAGGCCCGACATCATAGGTCAGACCGCCGCTCTGGGCCAATGTTGCACCGACATACCAGCCATCGACCACATAACCTGTATCGGGCGATGCAGTCAGCAGAAGCGGTTCTGCCTTTTTGTACCAGTTGGTTCCGGCAGGGCTGACAGTTCCGCTTGCTCCCGCGGAGACGGTGATGTTATAGTAAGCCGGCTCAGGATTACCCCTGAGCAGTGGCCGATAATAATAGCCTGACATTTGCCAGTCATTTACAAAATCCCAATCGCCGAATGTATAGGTGCTTTGCTGACCCATCTGTGCATTGTTAATCCCAACAAGCCCGTATAAACTACCCGTACCGCAGCCGGTATTCGTTCCGCTGGTCTGCGTATTCCAGAAGCTGCTGGACAGTCCCTGGTGTGTTCGGGGGACAATTGTTCCAGCAAAGCCTCCATAAGTATTATTGCTGCTTACATTTCCTGTGCTGTAGCAGTTATAGAAGGCACAGTACCGTCCTTCTCCAATAAAGCCGCCAATCGAGTAATTCTGACCGCTTACACTTCCTGTGCTGTAACAGTCAAGGAATGTAATAGATGCAAAACCATCGTTCTCACTTATGCCATATCCCACCATACCTCCTACTGAAGATACCCCAATGACATCTGCGGAACTATAACAATAAAATATATTGCTGTGGTTCCAGACATGTTCAGGCATCACTCCAATGAGGCCTCCTGTACAGATATTTTCCTCGCCGATTGCAATGGCGGTTCCATCTACGGTTCCGGTGCTGTAACACCGCAAGATATTGCAAGCCCAGACAGATCCTGCAAGAATACCGACATTGCTTCTTCCGGTAATATCGGCGTCGATCAGACCAAGGTCTGTCACATTACTAAGCATCAAACCATCAAATAAACCTACATAAGAATCGCCGCTTATCTTTAGGTTTCTGATAACATGGTGGTTACCGTTAAAATGTCCTCTTAATAGCCTAGTAATAGGAGCACTGGTAAAGTTGTAAGCAGCCAGGTCTATATCCGCCCCAAGGATATAGGCCGCTGATTCATGATTATTGACTGCAAGCAAATCCGCCGCATCTTCAATCAGAAACGGACTTGACACGGACCCGTTGCCGCCGCCAAAATTTCCACCCGCAGCAAAAACCCGACTACAAGACATTAAAATCAATACTAAAACTGTAATTGTCTGTTTCATCCCCTAATCCTCAAATAGAGTTCATATTGGCGTGCCCCTGTTATTGGTCCAGTGCCTATGATAGGATTCCACAGTCCTGTACTCCATCGAGCACGGGCACATACCGCCTGATAGCACCGGCTTCAGGCCGCAGTTCAGCAAAGCCTGCCGGTGTCATACAGCCAAGGCTACTGTGCGGCCAGTATCAATTATAATCCATCCGCTAACGCTGCACAACGTATTTCATCTCATCGATATGTAGGAACAACTCGCCATTGAGAAGCTCGTCACGCATTCGGCTGTTGAATTCGGCATGGACTACAGCAAGCTGACTCCACTGCTGGTTGTGGCCATAAAGGAACTCAAAGCACAGAAGGACTCTGAGATCAAGGGGCTGGAAAAGGAAAATGCGGCACTTAAAGAAAAGCTTGCCGAGACGAAAGGACAACTTGCAAATTTCGAGAAAAACCAGAGCGACATGAAGAATCGGCTGACGGCCATGGAAGCACTTGTAAGCAGGCTGGCCGATTTGAAAGGAGAAGCTATGAAGTGAGCCACCCCGGCTCTGGTAGAATCTGGATTGTAACGAGGTCGTCATCGGGATGCCTCAAATCCGCTACCTTTATATAGCAGGAGTTGGCTCATGAATTATTGTGGCATAGACATCGCAATGAAGTCAAGTTACATCTACATCACGGATCGTCAGGGACGTAAGAAAACCTCCGGCGAGATCCCAACCAAGTCCGGCGTATTTCGCCAGCGTCTTCATCCATATTTGCGTGGTGGTCTTGCCGTCGCCATTGAGGCCGGCAATCAGACGGCCTGGATCTACGATCTGTTAGTCGATCTTGGAGCACAGGTTACAGTGGTAAACCCCGCGAAGGTCAAGCTTATCGCGGAATCCCGCCGCAAGACCGACAAGGTTGATGCGAAGATACTCTGCGAATTGCTTCGGCTCGATGGCCTGCCGCATCCGGTGCACGTTCCAGACAAACAGACACGCAGTCTTCGTGGTCTGTTGGTTGCCCGTCGTCAGTTAGTCTGCGTCCGGGCCAGGCTGTGCAATGTGGTTCGAGGGATGTTGCGCCAAGAGGGGATTAGCCTTGCGAGCCGCGCCTTGACGAGTTTTGTGGGTTGGCAGCGTCTTATGAATCGAAGTTATACACATGAGCATCTGCCGATAGTGCAGGAAGGATCGATCTCGCCAGCCGCGCACACCGGGCGCGCACCGAAGCCCCCTAAATTGGCTTGGTTTCGCATTATTGGGACTTTTGGCCAGTCTTCATAAGTCATTTTCAGTAATGGGTTAAGCCCAATTGGAGTAATTTGCCAAAACATGATTATCGGAACTAACCTTATCTATTTGATAAGGCGTCGAATGAAAATGTCACTTAGGTGACCATTGAATGTCACTCTCATGACTCTCAAATCTGAACCGTTTCCTCTTTCCTTTGCAGCAAATTCTGACAAGAACATACTGGTACTGTATTCTTGCCCGATGATCCAATGGTAGCATATGGGCGAGACTGGATCACCACAATTGCTTGAAGCTCGCTCTCTTTTTCTGGTATAATATAGCTGTTTTACGGTAGGTATAGAAAAGTCTTGGAGAAACGATGTGAGCGACGTAACGCGCATCCTGAATGCCATCGAACGGGGGGATGCGAAAGCTACTGATGAACTGTTGCCTATAGTTTACGAGGAGCTGCGTCTTCTCGCCGCTCAGAAACTCTCTCATGAAAAGCCCGGCCAGACACTGCAGGCGACTGCGTTGGTACATGAGGCATACATCAGGCTTGTTGGCTCGGATGAAAAGGGCTGGGACAACAGGGGACATTTCTTTAAGGCCGCGGCCGAGGCAATGCGGCGGATACTGGTTGAAAATGCACGGCGCAAACAGAGTGAAAAACGTGGGGGAAATCTTGGGAAAGTCAGCTTGGTTGAGGCATCGTTAGCCGTCGAAGGTAAAAATGAAGATCTTGTGGCTTTGGACGAGGCCCTTAAGAAGTTAGAGGAAGAAGACGAGGCTCTCGCTGAATTAATTAAGATGCGATATTTCGCAGGTTTGACGCTCGAGCAAATTGCCAAGGTGATGGGTATAGGTCGTCGCACAGCGGACAGGTACTGGGCTTTAGGTCGGGCCTGGTTGTATCAGGAGTTAACACAATAGAATCAGTCCTCACCCTCAGGTAGCTTCCGATAGTGTCATTACCACGAGACGATCTTGATTCTACAGATGCGTAATGACCGTGCACTGAGAAGACAAATCGATAGTTCATGACTTTTTTGTAATTTATCCATATGCAAGTGGCGCACTTTGTCAATGGATTACGCATTATAGAGTGAAAGGAAACCGCAATGTCGCGTGATTCTAAAAGTGATCTAAAACGTATTAAGCCGATCTTTTCGGAGGCTCTTGACAAGAAGGGCTGCGAGCGAGAAGTCTACCTGCAAAGCGCTTGTGGAGATGATTCTGATGTTATAGATCAAGTCAAAAGACTGTTGGAAGCTCACGAGCAGGCGGGCGATTTTATGGAGTCTCCTGTTTTGGAAGATGAACTCAAACTGGATATATCTCCCATCGCAGAGCAGCCCGGCACAATTATTGGCTCTTACAAGCTGCTTGAGAAGATAGGCGAGGGAGGAATGGCCGTAGTGTATATGGCAGAGCAGGAGCAGCCTATAAGGCGTAGGGTTGCCCTGAAGATCATCAAGTTAGGCATGGACACCAAATCGGTGATTGCCCGCTTCGAGGCCGAACGGCAGGCCCTCGCTATGATGGACCATCCCAACATCGCCAAAGTGTTCGATGCAGGGGCAACAGAGACCGGTCGGCCCTACTTCGTGATGGAGCTTGTGACCGGTATTTCTGTCACCGAGTATTGTGATAAAAACAAGCTGAACATGCGCGAGAGGCTGGCTCTGTTTATCCAGGTCTGCAACGCAGTTCAGCACGCCCACCAAAAGGGAATCATACACAGGGACATAAAACCCTCGAATATAATGGTCACGCTACACGATGGTAAGCCGGTCCCCAAGGTTATCGACTTTGGCATCGCCAAAGCAACAAATCAGCGACTGACAGAGAAAACATTGTTCACCCGTTACGCCCACATCATCGGCACTCCTGCCTACATGAGCCCGGAGCAGTCGGAGTTGAGTGATGTCAATATAGATACCCGCTCCGACATCTACTCTCTTGGTGTGCTGCTATATGAATTACTGACCGGAACTCCACCTTTCAGCGAACAAGAGCTTCGTAAATCAGGTTACCTTGAGATGCAGCAAATAATCCGGGGAAAAGAGCCCCTCATACCGTCAGCAAAACTAACGACACTTGGGGAAACATTGGTGGACGTAGCCAGGCAAAGATGCTCTACGCCTGAGCTTCTGGGAAAAGCTGTGCGCGGCGATTTGGATTGGATTGTCATGAAATCGTTGGAAAAGGACCGCTCGCGGCGCTACAGCACAGCAATCGCTTTTGCAGAAGATATCGACCGACACCTGAACCATGAACTCGTGTTAGCGGGTCAGCCCGACCTATTGTACAGATCGAGAAAGTTCGTCGAAAGACACGCGAAATTCGTGATCGTTGTTGCCTTTATGGCAGCCACGGTTATAGCGGGCCTCATCACCAGTACGTTGATGTACATGAGGGCGGAATCGGCTCGTGTTGAAGCACAAAACACCGTCGATTTTCTGGCTAACGATCTTTTTGCTTCTGTCTATCCAGAGAACGCCAAGAGCCAGGAAGTTACTGTTCGCTATTTTCTCGATCACGCTTCAGAAAGTATTGAGAACAAGTTTTCGAACAGCCCTCTTTCTGAAGCAAGAGTACGAGAAGTCTTGGGTATAACCTACCAGAAATTGGGAGACTTCGAAGAAGCGGCGCCTCATCTCGAACGTGCGTTGGAGATTCGCAAAGAGCAACTCGGAGCAGATGATCCCGCCACTCTGTGCTCAATGAACCACGTAGGCAACCTTTACTATAACCAGGGCCGATATGCAGAGGCCGAGCCGCTCCTGACCAGGGCGATGGAAACCAGAATACGGGTCCTGGGCGAGGAGCATCCCGATACGATTGAGTCTTTATGCAATGTGGCATGGCTACACCTGATGTGGTCGGACTGGGACAAGGGAGTAGAGCTTATCTCCAAAACCGTTCAAATCGGTCGTCGTGTACTGGGAGAAGAGCACCGTGTAACACTTAGTGCTGTTTGCGGACTTGCCATGGTGCATATGACGAAGTCTCGTGTTGCTGAGGCGGAAGCTCTGGTCACTAAGGGTTATGAGGTTAGCTCTCACGTGTTGGGCGACGAGCATGAAACCACGCTGTATCTCATGAACATGCTCGTCTGGGTGCATCAGGCACGGGAGCGATACGACATTGCCGAGGAGCTGGGCGAGAAGGCCCTGGAAATTAGCCAAAGGGTGGTTGGCGAGAAACATCAAGCCACAATGTTTGCTATTAGCAACATGGGATGGACTTATACATTCCAGGATCGATACGAGGACGCTAATGAACTGCTTTTTAAATCGGTCGATCTTGGCAGACGTTATCTCGGCGAGGCACATGGGCTCACGCTTTGGTTTTCGCTGAGGCTCAGTTATCTGTACTACAGAATGGGCCTGTAC
The DNA here is from genome assembly GCA_964649005.1 of uncultured Pirellulales bacterium. Taxonomy (GTDB): domain Bacteria; phylum Planctomycetota; class Phycisphaerae; order Sedimentisphaerales; family Anaerobacaceae; genus CAZGMJ01. The sequence continues at coordinate 1,688 of CAZYMD010000112.1, read as the reverse complement.
GAACAACATGATGAACTGGTCGACAGGTCGCTGGAAATATGTCGCCGCGTGCATGGTGAAAACTATCCACTGACCAACCTTTTTAAATATTGGGCAATGGAACGTGAGAAACGACTCAAAACGCCGGGTGATAATTAAATTCAAAGTGAATTTCTCGTTGAACCAAAAACATAAATGACTTTGGAGCAGATGGGTGAATAAATATCAACAAAAGAGTTCATAATTGCAGAGACTTTCTCTGTTGCCGGCTTTGTTTATTGAATACATTTTTGAAAGGAGAAGGTATGAAATTCACAGGATTAACTATCATAGGCTTGGGTATTGTCTTGATCAGTTGTATGAATTCTCAAGGCGCTGTTATTGGCCAACAACTCAACAGTGTAGCAGATTTGGATTTGTCCGGAGATATCATTTACGCCATCAATTTTGGAAATAATGGAGAGCCTACTGTTGGCGGAGTAATCTTTCACGACGAGGTAAATTACCCTGAAATAACGCTTAATGCTTCATACGAAAGAACAATGAATCTTTTCGGACCGGGTCCGAATACTGGTGATGCAGGACTCAATACATTATTGAATGGAGCTGCCTACAATCTCGGTTTCTCCGGATCTGTGTATATGTCGTTCAGCGCGGGAGGCCTGGAGGTGGGACGGCAATATCTTCTTCAGACCGTGGGTTATACAGCTAACGACTCCGGTGGAACAGATTGTGACATGTATGTTGAAGGGCAGATGGTTTTTGAGAATGTTAATCCGTTAGCCGCACAAGGCGGTGTTTTTGGCCGCGGCGGTGCTATGACGAAATATGATTTCATAGCAACTGACACAACAATGAATGTTAGCGCAATAACACATGACGGTTATGCATCCGGTATAAGTGGTTTTATACTGACCTTGCTGCCTCGCCCTAATCCCGATTTAAACGATGACTACGTTGTGAACTTCAAAGACTATTGCATTCTCGCTGATTGCTGGCATTCGAATGAGGAATCGGCTGACATGGCGCCGCCTGTCCGCGACGGGATAGTTGATTTACAGGATTTGGCGACATTTGCGGGATATTGGTTGACGGATTTCAGCTTAATTGCACACTGGAAATTGAACGAGACTCATGGCGTCGTTGCCTTCGACAGTATTGGCGGCAAAGATGGCGAGCTTCATGGCGATCCCAACTGGCAGCCGATTGATAGTGCATTGGAATTGGACGGCGTTAATGACTACATCGAAATACCTTCTGTATTGAATCCCGCGGACAGTTCTTTCAGCATATTTGCCTGGATCAAGACTGACACGCCTGGAAAGACTATCATTTCGCAAGCAGGTATTGATGGTAAAAGTTGGTTGGCCATTGATGGAGCGGGAAGACTTGTAACCAATTTGCAGGGATCCGGGCGGAATGATATACCCTTGCCACCAGGTCTTTGTATAACCGACAATCAATGGCACAGAGTTGGTCTTACCTGGGATGGTGAATATCGAACCTTATATATTGATGATGTTGAGGTTAGCAAGGATACAAGTCAACAGGGAATTAAAAGCAACTATGGAGGCCTGCACATTGGAGCGGACAAGACTTTAAGTGAGGATAGCTTCTTCTCCGGCCTGATAGACGATGTGAAAATCCACAACCGGGCGGTTGAACCATAGAAAACTGAAAGGGCTGGTAGCCGGAGAGACCAGCCCTGC
>CAZYMD010000111.1:16336-17401 GCA_964649005.1 uncultured Pirellulales bacterium | reverse complement strand
AAACGTTTGCGTAGCGCATTAGTTAAAATCCGGACAATGGAGGTGTAACATGATTAGATGCACAAAAAATAGTCCGTTGATAGTAGTAGTGGTCTGGTGTTTGGTTTTGTTGGTTTGCTGCCAGAGCGGGGCGCAGGCTGCAAAAATGCGTAGGTTGCCAGTCAATGAATACGTGGACAAGATGAAAGCCGGCTGGATCGGACAGATGGCCGGGGTTGGTTGGGGCGGGCCGACCGAGTTCCACTGGAAGGGCGAGATTATCCCTGAAGACAAGATTCCACAATGGAAGCCAGGGATGATTAACCAGTTCGGGCAGGATGATATCTATGTTGAGATGACCTTTCTGCGGACGCTGGAGCTGTATGGAATGGATGTATCTATTCGCCAGGCGGGAATCGACTTCGCCAACAGTGGTTATGCCCTTTGGCATGCCAACAGGGCGGGTCGTGATAATCTGCGAAACGGGATCGCACCACCGGATTCGGGCCATCCTGAATTTAACAAGCATGCTGACGATATCGATTACCAGATCGAGGCCGACTATTCAGGGCTTATCGCTCCGGGCCTGCCTAATGTTGGGATTCAGCTTGGCGAGGTATTCGGGCGATTGATGAATTACGGCGACGGCTTATACGGCGGGCAGTTCGTGGCCGGGATGTATGCAGAGGCGTTCTTTGAAGATGATATAGTAAAGATAGTCAAGGCGGGGCTTAAGTGCATTCCGAAAAAGAGCCAGTACTATGAATGTATCACCGATGTGCTCAAATGGTATAAGAAGTATCCTGCGGACTGGCAGAAAACCTGGCAGCTTATCAAGGAAAAATACCAGGATAATCCCGACTATCGCAGGTTCTCGTGCGACAAGGGCGATTTCAATATCGATGCCAAGATAAACGGGGCTTACATCGTGATGGGGCTGTTGTATGGTGAGCGTGATCTCGACAAGACTATCGTTATTTCCACACGCTGCGGGCAGGATTCCGACTGCAATCCTTCGAATGCTGGTGGCATACTGTTCACGACCATCGGCTTTTCGAAGCTGCCCGACAGGTTCAAATCGGCTCT
>CAZYMD010000111.1:7730-16236 GCA_964649005.1 uncultured Pirellulales bacterium | reverse complement strand
TTCCCTCTGGGAAAAAGACAATCTTGAAGTTGGTTGTAGGCAACGACGAGCGAGGCGACTGGGACCTGATCATAAAGGCGAACGGCGAAGGAATGTTGCGAAAGAAAATAAGCGAGGAAACGACGAAAAACGGCTGGATGGACCTTGAGATTGACATGTCGCCTTACGCCGGTAAGAGCGTGAAACTGGAACTAATAAATCAGCCGACCGACTGGAAATTCGAGGCTGCACACTGGGCCGAGATTGCGATAGTCAGCAAATAACAGCTGTTCCGTATATGTGGGGCACGTTGGACAAGCGTGCCCCATTTTTTAAGGTTTGGTGATTATCTCCTGTACTGGCGATTGCGTCTCAAGGCTTCTGTTGGGTAGTTCACACAGGTATAGATGGATCCCTTCCGCACTGAGTGTTTCAATAATGAGCTTGCGGCCATCCGGCGAAAATGGCGATTTGGCATTTCTTGGGATGGGTTTGTATACAGGTAGTATGCCAATACATAGCGCGTTTGGCATTCGTATCTTGCGTATGCAACCAGTTTCAATATCCAGGACTTGATGCCGTGCGAAGGGGATTTTGTCCTGCTTTTCGTTGCTGAGCCCAAGAAGGGCAAAACCGGATTTGTTGTTTATATCATACAGAGCCATTCCTTTGGGCACAGGTGCAACAGCTTGCTCATTACCTGTTGCATATTCGAGCGAGAGCAAATATCTCTGCCCTTGGTGCAGGCCAACATAATATGCACAATCCGATGTCAAAAGGGGAAATTCATCATCGGCAAAACTATAGGGAAAGTCAATAACTTGTTGCTCGATCATGTCCACGAGATGCATTTTTTCTGGCTTAAAAGTGTGAATGATCCCACATACATATCGCCAGTTGGGAGTTGGAATCCAGCCTGTGCATTTGATGGGTGAAATATAGTCAACGCTTTTTTGCGTATTGGTGTTTACGCACAGCAGATGAAGATTGTACGCTGTTTTTTCCTTTTGATTGCGAGGCGGCCCTCCGTTGATAACGATGTTTGTTTCATCGATCCAGTAAACTCCACGAGGCTCCCATTCAGGAATTGTCGGGATTGCATACGCGTCTTTGCTTAACTCATGCGTTCGAAGATTAAAGAATCGAACTTCTCGAAGGTTTTGGTCTTGCTGTTGATCGAGCCATACTAAAGTTTTACCATCCTGTGATACGGGGCAAATAGACATAGCTATTGGGTGAGGGCCTGTTGGGACCTGAGACTCCGTCTCCTCTTCAATATCGTAGACCATCAGTCGAGTGGTATCATTGATGTCACCAACTTTGCGGACGAGACATTTGTCATCCACCCATACCACATCGCAGGGCTGTGGATATTTTGTCGGATGCAGGACCTTGCCATCAGCTATACGACGAATGTAACAGCCATCACCATCTGTTATATAATTACCTGTCCTGCTCCAAATATGATCCGTCGAATAGTCATTTTCTGCGCGAGCCGTAGAGATATCGGTTATCGGAAGCATTTTGGACGTTTCATGGAAGTACAGAACCAATGGTATGAGCAATAAGCCGACAACGCCGAACTGAAATATAGTTGACATCCTCTTCAATACAACGAAGGCTATGAACGCGCAGAAAGTCAGAATAAAATGCGTTCGGAAAATCAATTCGATCCCTGCAAAATCAGCGTCTGAAAAAGCAAAGCTGATCATCACGAATAGTGTGATTATGGAACAGGTGGACGTGCAATCAACAAGCATGTTTTTAGGATTGCAGATGTGGGGTATTGCAAAGGATGATATACCTGCAGATATCATTAGCAATATTCCCAAGAACTGGTATCTTAACATCGTCTGGAAGTCACTATGCAATGCACAGAGAAGTATCGCGCAGGTTGATATAAGGCAGACAACAACCAGCCACTTTATTGGAGCGCCTGCTTTGTCAGGTTTTGCGAGGAATTTTTTAGCTCGTTTGGAAACAGGCATGTCCGGATTCATTGTTAGAATTGCAGGAACCACATTACGATAGATATAAGGCGATGCGTCTATTGGAATTGCCTTCGGAGGATTTGATGTCGCCAGGAAACGGGGCTTTTGACGTTTTAGCATAAGACGCACTATTTGCCGGCGGAACAGAATGGGACCTGCGTCAATTCCTTGTATTTTTTCCCAGGGGGTGAGTTCCTTGCCTGACTGGAAACCTTTTTTGGTAATAGCAAACTTATTTTGCCTGGCTTTTCTTGATATCGGCCAGCCACAGATGAGTATACTAATGAACAATGCGAAAAAGGAAATTGCGAACCAGTAAACCAATCGCGACTGCTCAGGCGGATGGTTATAATATTGGACTACATAAAGCAGCAGCATCCATAAGCAGCAGAATAGGGCTATGTATCGTCAATGCCTTTGGGGCGTGGGGTAGTCGAATTGCAGTTCCAACGCTTCGTTTGATTGTTGCTCCGTCATTTACGGTCTCCAACAGTGCCCGCATTGCGAGATTTCGCAATCTATTATCAATATACAACATTAGGCGGTTTTATCTTCAAAAAAGTTGCTATGCATGTTCTATGCTAAAATGGGTAATCGCGTCATCTTCAATTTGGCTTGACAAAATGGTCTGGAGCGGTTAAGATAATGATATTGAGGTAGAAAAGGGCTGGCGGGGCTTTACGGCCGACGCTGGCGGTTTTTTAGGGTGTCAGTGATATGAAGCTAAGATGGGCTCTCTTTCCCGGCGCGATACTTGCCGTGTTCCTTCTGGTTAGTCCTCGTTCAGAGGCGGTGAACCAGAACGCGATCAACGCAGTTCGTGTAAAACAGGTTCTCGACCAGAGCGATCTGGCTGTTATCGACACTTTTCTGAGCGAAGCCATCGACGAACTCGTCAAAACGCGAGATTTCGCCACCATCGCTCAGATCCGTTCCATCATCCTCAGCAAGCAGGGCGGCCAGGGACGATATGCCAAACAGTTCTCGGAATCGGCACGTAAGCATATAGCAACGGGCCTCGAAAAAGCCCAGATCTTGCCTGAAGAACGCCGGAACAAGGTTCTTGTGAACCTTTTGATATTGATCGACCGCCTCGGTGACCTGCAATTGGCGAACCTGTCGCTGAACAACATCAGTAACGACATGTCAATCGTTCGTTATTGGGTCGTAAAGTCGCTAGCCAACCCGGCTATAGTCGCCCAAATGCAGGCTGAGGGTGACAACGGATTGAGGCTTGCCGGCGTTATCGCGGATCGATTCAAGGCGGTGGTAGGCACAAGCCGCCCCGAAGTATTGGCCCTGATGGCGGATTTCGCCGGGCAGATTCGTATTGCTCAGGCAGATCTAATGCTAATAGAGGTAGCAGACGCTCGAATCAAGGACTACAACGCGTGGACAGTCAAGTACGAGCTTGTCGATAGTTCGATTCTAAAGGCGCTGGCTGACAGGATTGCCGGCTCGGGAACCAATAAGAACGCCGTCGCTTGGCGCTTTGGTCAATTGCTTTCCTGTGTTATGCAACGGTATATCAAGGGTGCGGATCGCCTTACTCAGACCCAGAAAGGGCAGCTCGCCTCGGTTCTTGCGGAGGTTGAGACGAAATCCTTTGCCAAGCTCCTTGGCGGATCGCAAGGCGCTATTAGAAGGGCAATCGACAATCAGGACTACACTGCATTGCAGACCGAATACGATAATATTTTCGGCAGGGGCAATACGCCGGGCCAATTAGTCACGAGGCTCGAATTCAACTTCGGAACAGATCCCGCCGGACGTGATAAAACAAGTCCAACGCCACTGCCCGACCCACCGGCGCCAAAGCCAACCTCAAACTGATTTGTCACCAAGTCTGGTCTAAGGGCCAATTCACAATTGCTGTGGCAATATTGCTCTCGTCGGGATGTCAGATTAATCCATCAAACTCTATCGTCCGTCGCCGTTTCAGCTTCTTGTTGTACTGTATCTGAGGCTCTTTCGTGTAGTGAGAAACTGCTATTGGCCTGATCGGTGGCGTCGAATCCTGTTGTCATGCTTGGGTGTGTGTGGTTTGATCTCTCAATGGACATGGCATTCTTAACGGGGAAATACTTCAGCGCACAGAGAGCCGGCAGATACGTCTGACAGGTCCTTAAGTATGCATTGGCCGAACAATAGTTCGTGTGTTAATTCTGGGTCGTGAAGCTTCTTAATCCTGATGACCAGCCATCGCTGCGTCCCGCGGTGTTCTTCGCTTCAACCCAGTACCAGTACTGTGTGCCAGGTGTTAAGCCCGTGAGGACATGGCTGAATGTTTCACCTTGGCTGGCATAGCCCATCCAGACAGTGTTGGTTATCCACATGTCGCCTTGTTTCCAATAGCAGAACCTGTATTCGCATGCGCCGCCTCCAGCGTTGGTGATCGTACCGCACAGCGTAGCCGTATCGGGTCCTATGTCGGTCGTGGATTCAGTTTTCACTACGGGCTTAGCCGTCGCTTCAGGCCCAATGGATATCACTAAATCAACCGCCGAGCTGCCGGGCACAGGTGTATTCTTCGGGGGATTCTGATTCATCACTTTTCCTGCGTGCATACCAGCCGTATAACTGTACGTAATCGTACCTACAGTCAGACCCGCGGCATTGATCGATGCCTCCGCATCGGCCTTGCTCATCCCAACAACATCAGGCACAACATATGTTGTGATAGTGAACACGCCATCGCTGTTATCCCACGTATTGGGATCGGCGAAATCACAAACACGAACCAGGCACTGAGCAGAATCGACATTTGGAACAACCCAGGGACATTCCTTGTTGGGATCGTTATTTGCCAGAACCGCAAAGACGTTCCAGAGTCCTCCTTTATCGAGAGAGTATTCAAGCATGACTTCGCTGATTGTCGGATTAGCGCCCCATCGGACTATTTGCGTACTGCCTGCGAGAAGGCATTCTCCGCCGTCAGGCGAATATATCTCGACCGGATTGGTAAGCGTTTCGAACTTCTTCAAACCTGAGGCCCATCCATCGCTTCGGCCTTGAGAATTCTTTGCTTCGGCCCAGAAATAATATTCCGAATCTGGTGTCAGGCCTGTCAATATCTGGCTAAAGGTCTCGCCTGTTCTGACGCTGCCTGTCCAGCCGGTCATGCTTACCCACATGTCACCCGTCTTCCAATAGTAGAACCTGTACTGGCACGCCTGGCCCAGATCGTCAATCATCCGGCCCCATAGAGTGGCCTGGTGCTGCCCGATATCGGTGGCCTCCAGCGTTTCCACTATAAGCGATGGAGCGATAGCGATGGATTCGTATGCGCCCATATCGACGATGGGAGGCGAGCCAATGCCCGTATCGAAAGTATGAGGATCGTTGAAGAAGCGATTATTACCATCGAGATCGAAAGCAACTCCCGCAGGCACTGCACTATTATCGCCTGCATCGATACATGGAGAGCCAAGAGTAAGACGCAGGTCGCCGAAGTCGTCATCCTCGGCTTCATTTACGCCCGGCGTGCATGGATCATCGCCCCAGCCTGTGCCTCCATCGTCGGGATATCGCACAAATAGCGGATCAGTATCGATGTTTCCGATGCCCGGCCAGCCACCCTGTATGTCACTGTAGTTGACTGTTGTAGCAGCGTTCCAGTTGCGAATCTGATTGGGGGAGTTTTCCCAAAGGATCGAATTTGTCACAGTTGGGTTGCTTGCGGTGAATGTGGCGATTGCGCCGCCTCCAACAACGGATCTGTTTTCGCTGAAGGTGCAGTTGGTTATTGTGGGGCTGCTCATTAGGCTGCTGGAGATTGCACCTCCTGCAATAATGGCCGTGTTGATACTGAAAGTGCAGTTGGTCACAGAGGGGCTGCTCGCAAGTGTGTTGGCGATTGCGCCACCGCGTATCAGGGCGGTATTGCGGGTGAAAGTGCAATTGATGACAGTCGGACTGCTTAACATGACGTTGGCCATGCCCGCGCCATTGAGAATGGCTGCATTACCTGTGAAAGTGCAGTTTGCAACCTTCGGATTGCTGAAAAATACGTTGGCCAATCCTCCGCCGAGTCCCGCCGCGTTGGCTTTGAAAACGCAGTTGTTTATTGTCGGACTGGCGACAATGTTGAGTATTCCAGCGCCTGCCGCATCTATGTCCCCGTCGTCCGCGAGGCCTCCTGTGATAGTAAAGCCATCAATAATTGTTGACCCATCAGCCGGATTAAAATTATTGATGTCATAAATATCGTTTATATCATCGATGTCATCCAGGTCATCCAAAACATCTTCGTCGCCATAGCAGACCACTACATGGAAACTGTTATCCATGAGTGATGGTTCGTCGAGCAGATGACCAGGCTTGCTCACAGACACATCGTTGCCATCGAGATCACCGCTGAGAATTGTTTCATATAGTTTTGGATCTCGGGCGTTTGGATCTTCATGTCCAACGCCTGCATAGCCACCATAGAGGTCGACGCCGTTGATAAGCTCGAATGCTACATACATATCGCCTGTACCGTCAGGATTCAAGGTGTCCTCGTCGGGTCTGTACGTACCCTCTGCCACTCGAATTTCATCGCCTGGGCCTGCTGCACCCAGTCCATCCTGAAGGTAGTTGAACGCATCGGCCCATGACGTCCCGTCATTGGCGCCGGTGGCATCTTCGTCAACGTAGATTACCATTGGCGGGCGTGCCTCGATCTCCACCTGGTAGTCCTCCACCTCGCCATCAGGGGCAAAACCTGTGGGAGCCAATCCTCCGACGTTGCTCAGGCGGAAGCGCGCATACGTCGGTCCCGGAACCGCGGCTATGGGGACCGGGAACGTGAGATTGTTAGCGCCAGAACTCAGCGGCTGGCTTGCATTGCTCCAGAGGTGCTCGGTCGGGTGGTCAAAGACGCCGTTGCCGTTGAAGTCAATCCACGCGTCCAGCATCCCACCGGACGGACCGCCGTCAACAGAAACCGTAGCTGTTGTGCCTGTCGTCAACACTGGCGGTAAGATCACGCCATCTTCGTCATCAGGTGCTCCACTCACGTCGTCGCCGTTTGCCGCTACTGTAGGTTGGCCGTTTCCCTCAGTATCCACAACCGGCCCCAGGTTGCACCCAGGGCCAACGATGTGGCGCGCCCCATCGCTTGCCAGCAGTGTGCCGTAGCTGTCGGGCGCATCGCCGTAATCTAATGACAGGTTGTTGTAGAAGACCGCTTTGACGGTCTCGCCGGGATCGAGCTGGAAGGTGGCCACCCCGGTATTGATGTCCCCGGAACTTGGTGTTGCACTGGCGCCGTCGTCCAGAGTAATCGAGATCAGGGTCCAGCCCGCCGGTACTATCTCTTGCGAAGTGTAGGTGCCCGGTGGAAGATTGGCCACTATGATCTGCCCGCCGTCGGCGATGGAACCGTTCACGTCACCATTGAAGGTAAAGCTGTCCGACGCACCATCGGGGTCTGTCTGCTTCTCGACGATAATGGTGCCATGTTGTGGCGTGGCCGTAAAATCCTGAGTGGTATTAGCTGTAACGGGACCGACGCAGGCGTGGTTTGGAGAGAATGAGTAAGCGCTGAGACTGGCGGAAACGGTACCAGTCCAACCCGAACCGACAGTGTGAGAATAGTATCCGCCACCAGAAGTAACTTCGGTCAGAGGTGTGATCCCATCATCGAAGGTAATGGTGACACCATCGAGACCACTGCCACCAACAGTAACTTGCCCGGATATTGTATAGGGGTATGGAATGGCCACACAGATCGGCGTCACACCCAAGGCTATACACAACACCATTGCTAATCTTTTCATGGAACTACCCTTTTATTTAGAATTTAGAACGCAGAAGATAGCGGTTGTGTGGATCTGCTCTCAGACATCAATAACCTCCTTTTTCTCAGATAGCGTTAGCCTGCATACTTTATAAACAAGTACTTACAGGTCTCTGTCGCCTGCATTTCCACGCATCTATGCGCATGGTTTGTTCCTGTAACCAGAAAAAATGGGTGGAACTTTGAATTGGGCGAAACCCTGAATACGGCCATAAAACCGTGCGGTGTTGAGAAACACACACCTCCAACGGCCTCTCTGGGCATTCTTCAACAGACTACACCACCCAAATTCCGAAGTATTATAGGCCATTTGAATAGAAAAAGCAAGCAAAAAATCAAGGCGATTACCCATTGTGACATAGGATGTGCGTACCACTACCCTGCGTGTATTAAACATTGATTCCGGGATTTTGGGCTTCGGAGATTGCAATGCTAAGAAGGTATCCGTTCGTGAGCCTTTCTGCCGTATACCTTCTCATAGGCCTTGCAGGCAGGGCAGAAGCTTGCTTCGAGCTTCTTGACGAACCAGAAGATGAGGCCTTTCTGCTTGTTTCTTGCCCTCTTGCACATTGGGCATTCAAGGCAGCTTTTCGCCAGCTTTCGCTGCTTTTCAGTGATTGTGTTCTCGTCCACTTTGTGTCTCCATTAACCATGCTGTTATTTCCCGGTAGATTGTACACTCAATCGTAAAAACGTCAAATTACAATGGTTTTGGATGTCGGTTCTTTTTGCTTTGACGTACGAAGGGGCGTTC
>CAZYMD010000111.1:0-7630 GCA_964649005.1 uncultured Pirellulales bacterium | reverse complement strand
GGAATCGAAGCCAAAGCTGCATTCCGTATCAAGGATGATGACTATAGCGATGTTGAATGCCTGTTTTCGCTGGCGAAATGGAAGAGAATGGTCCTGGCCGATTACGGATTCGAGAAGGGCGAAGGTTTGTACACTGATATGAACGCAATCCGCCCGGATGAGGAATGCCTGGACAATTTGCATTCGATCTATGTGGATCAGTGGGATTGGGAGCGGGTTATCAGCAGCGAACAGCGGAATCTGGACTTTCTCAAGCAGATCGTTCGCACGATATACGGCGTGATAAAGGATACGGAAAAGGCTGTTGATGCAGAATATACGCACATCAGCCCGACGCTGCCTGAAGAGATTACATTCGTTCATTCAGAAGACCTGCTCGATATGTATCCCGATTTGGGGCCTCGCGAGCGAGAGGACAAGATTACTCAGAAGTGCGGGGCGGTATTTGTGATCGGCATTGGCGGAAAATTACAGGATGGCGACATTCATGATGGCAGGGCCCCAGACTACGATGACTGGGTGACGCCCACTGGGGATGGCAAGAAAGGCCTCAATGGTGACATTCTGCTCTGGTATCCGGTACTCGGTAGGGCACTCGAGATCAGCTCGATGGGTATTCGGGTGGATGCGAAATCCCTGACCGAGCAGTTGAGGATTCGTGGCGTCGAAGAGCGAGCTGAGATGGACTGGCATAGGCGACTTTTGGCAGGGGGGTTGCCCCTGAGCATCGGTGGCGGGATCGGTCAGTCCCGCTTGTGCATGTTCTTCCTGCGAAAACTACATGTCGGTGAGGTCCACGCCAGCGTGTGGCCCGAGGATATGGTCCGTCAGTGCAAAGAGGCTGGAGTGCAGTTGTTGTAAGTCTTGTTGCTGCGCTGTTGAACTATCGGTATGCTGATGTAGATAAAGAATCATCGAGTATGGTTTCATGGGACAGTACTGTCGAATTGCGAAAGGGCAAGAGCGATGGGAAAAACGAAAAGGTTTGCTCGGATAGTTGCTATTATCATCGCATTAGCGCTTGTTGTTTGTGGCTGCCATACAGGGCAGTGTGGGCAAGCGAGTGAGGAAAGTGTGTATCTTTACTCTTACTTCGTTGGCAATGGCGAGGATGGTCTGCATCTGGCGTACAGCCTTGATGGGCTTGACTGGAAGACGCTCAATGGTGGGAAGTCTTTTCTGATTCCTGCAGCAGGCGAGAAATTGATGCGCGATCCGTGCATTCTTCGCGGGCCTGATGGGACGTTCCATATGGTCTGGACGACATCGTGGAACCAGAAGGGCATCGGATATGCGAACTCAAAGGACCTTATGAAGTGGTCCGAGCAGAAATATATCCCCGTGATGGCTCACGAACCGACCGCGATGAACTGCTGGGCGCCGGAGGCGTTCTACGATAAGGCAAGCAAGCAGTTTCTGATCTTTTGGTCGACGACTATCCCAGGGCGATTCCCGGATACCGACAAGAGCGGCGACGGGGGACGCAATCACAGGATATATGTTACGACCACGAAGGATTTCGAGAAGTTCTCTCCGACGAGGCTGTTCTACGATGATGGATTTAATGTTATAGACGCGACGATTGTCAAGGCGGGCGGCCGGTTCGTAATGTTCATCAAGGACGAGACGCGGTATCCGCCCCAAAAAAATATCAGGATAGCAAAGAGCAAAAAGGCGCTTGGGCCTTATGGGCAGGCATCTGCTCCGATTACGGGCAACTATTGGGCCGAAGGGCCGTCGGCGATTCAGATAGAGGGAAAGTGGTATCTCTACTTCGACAAGTACAGGGATGGCAAGTATGGGATTATTGTCTCGGAAGACCTTGTTAGTTGGACTGATATATCTGATCGACTAGTAATGCCTGAGGGGGCCAGGCACGGAACGATGTTCGCTGTTCCGGCGAGTATACTTAAGGGCCTGCAGGAGTTTTAATCGTAGTATCTCCGGATGGATCCTGACCGAAAGGGCGGTTGTTAGTGATGGAACTGAGGTGTGCACAAGATAGTGACTTTGACTTTCTGATCGAGGGGCTGGAAGCTGTACGAACGATCGAACGCCGGCCTGAGAAGGATATCCCGGCCAACGATTGGGATAAGCAAAAGTACAAGGATGCGATTGCACAAAAGCGGGTGAGGGTGTTCGAGGAGGATGGCGAGCCCGTTGCGTATCTGCATTTTCGCACGGATTTCGAGGTCATGCTCATCCACGAGCCATTCTTCTGGATCGATCTGGTATACGTCTGCGAAGACCATCGCGGGCGGGGGCTGGGCAGGCTGCTGTACGAGGATGCAGCGAAAATCGCGAAAGAGAAAGGCTTCAAACGGATCGTTCTGGATGTGTTTGCAGTGAACGAGATATCGCAGAAATTTCACGAGAAGATGGGCTTTGAGCCACTGTATTCGATCTATCAGAAGTGGATCGAGCAGTAGTAGGCTGAATTTCCTCGCGATTTTGCAATGAAGGCGCCTTGAAAGCGAAACAAGCCGGGGATTTGCTTTCAAAATGATGCATGTGGAGTCCGGCTGGGTAAGAAAGGAATGCGGACCTTTAATTCTCTCGCGGTGTCAAAGAAAGTAATATGATGTTCTCTGAATATTCCCCCTGAATTCGGCCGCCCTCAGTCAATTGACTCAATCTTGCCCTCTTCTTCTTTCTTGTGTTCCAGTTTGTAGTAGTCAACGCCGCCTCTGGCCTTGAGTTCCTTGTGGCTGGGTAGCCCAAGTGACTTCTTCTGGACATTGATGGAAATGGCAGTCACGACCCCACCAACAAGAGCGAAGAAGATTCCTGGAGACAACGCGGTCATGAAGAATGACATACCCTTTCCCTCGCCAAGGATCTCAAATTTGCCGGCGGCTCCCCTTAGGACCAAGATGAAGCCGAAGGTGAGGCCGAGAAGGCCAAACATCATTCCTGAGACAATAATGAGGATGCGAATAAGATTCCAGTTCACATTGTATTTCATTTTACAGATTCCTTGGCGATTCGCGGGAAATCTACATATGTATTAACGTGTCCGGCTGATGATTATCCACAAGAGTGTGTTGTTCTGGATTCTCTCATAGCTATCGAGTCTTCCGTTACGATGTAGCTAACTGTTGGGCGAATATTTCTTTTACGGAGTCTTTGGTGAGGACGATGATTGTGAAGACGCCGAGGACAGTTCCGAGGGGTGTGAAGGTGCATTCGATTCCGGCGATGACCATACAGAAGATTCTGCTTCTGCGCTTTCTCAGTTTCTTTCCGGAAATAACTACGCACACTGTAATGGTAAGACTGAATACCACAATAACGGTTCCCATGACTATAAATATCCATCTGAAGAAAGGAGGCGGCGTCACACCTTTGACGTCCGGGAAGAACTTTCCGGAGGCCACGGCATAGATGCCGATTACGTGCATGCATGAGAAAAGGGCCATGATTGCGCCGACGATGTAGTGAAACGTTGAGAGCAGATTCAGGTTTTTGATGTCTTCATCGTTCATTCTTGCTACTTTCGTGCTCAACAGTAATCATGCAGTCAGCATGAAACGGCAAATTCAGCGGCCTGGCTGATTGGTATTCGGTAGAGCGTGTTTCATCGTCAACGATTCCTTTGTAACAACGTAGCTGCCTGCGATAAAATCGTGGATGGCTCGTTTTCTTTCGTTTAAGCAAACGACGAGGACATCGATAATTGCGGCATAACCAAAAATCATTTGAATTGTTATAAAAGAAGGATGGCTGTATTGGCCTGTAAGCATAGGAGTATTTCAGCAGTGGCATGGTAACAGGCAAAAGCGCAAAGCCTATAATCCAGTCGATGATAGCCGCGAGTGCGCGCCTGCCAAAACCAACATATTCGAAGTTATGATCCGTTGTCATTGCCATTGCAATACACCTTCTCTTGCGTTGCGGAATAATCGCTTTTCTAAAGACGGCTGCAATACTTCTCTATATTGAAGGTAATGAATCTTCGGGTATTTGTCAATCGCGAAAATCCTGAAAAATGGGGAGGATATAGTAGCGGGACTCCGTTGACGATGCGCGGGAATAACAGTGGATAGGGTGCGGGGCATTGCAGCGGTGGGGGTATGTGGGTATGATGAGTCATTGCTTTCACAAACGATTATGAGCTGAAGGCCCTGTGACAACGAAAGGAAGGACTTATGTTAAAGCATACATACACATTTGTTTTGTGCATTGTGGTTATTGCTATTCCGTTGGTCCCTATAGTGAGCGGTCCATGCGCGCTTGCGGAGTCTGCCGGCGAGCAAGCAAGAACGTTGGCCTTTGACGACAAGGTGGATATGGAGGGATGGACGGTCACGGGCGAAGTGACTATCGACGGGGCCAAAGGGCGCGAAGGTGGAGGCGGCGCTCTCAGGGTTGGTTCGAATAGCAAGGCTATGCTGAAACTGCGTGACAGGGATGAATCGGGCAGGGTCGAGCTGTGGGTTTATGACGATGGTACCACGCCCACAGATTCCAAGGCCAGTCGTGTCGGACCGCGATGGGGGCTTGTTCAAAACGATGGAAGATTGTTAGCGGTTGGTATTCTATACGCGAACTATTTAGGTGGCGCCGAAGGCTATACAGCCACAGCCTGTGACGGCCGGGACTGGTTTGGCAAGCTGTTCTGGCTGGGCTTGAAACGTGCGCCGGTCGCCTGGCACAAGTGGACGTTCGACTTCGATGCGGAGATTGGCTTGCAGGTTTTCCACAACGACAAGGAAGTGATTGCAGTGGAATCGGATAAGACCGATCTACATGGATTCAGTAGCGTTGTCATCTGGGGCGATGCAGGGCCTGGAGAAGGGCAGACGGTCTGGGTGGACGATATGTTGGTCACGTTGGGTGGGCCGGTGGAGGTCGCCCCTGTGCCAGAACCGGCCAATCCATACGACGAAAAGGCTCTTGATGCGGATACGAGCATCAGCATGGCGATGGTCATTTATTCTCAGGATAATGCGCCCTCGGCGCCCAAGCTCGAAGATTTGCCACTGCGGGAAAGCGTTTCGCAATATGGCATTACCTGGACTTTCGAGCGGCCCGTTCGCGTCGGGCGATTCGTTAACGGTGACTGGTACGTCGTCGGCGACGCCACGATCAAGACGATCGATCCACGACCGCTGTATGGCAGTGAGATTCCGAGGCGCGAGCTGGACAGCATGGACAAAGAGCGGCCGGAAGCACAGCGGGTCCGTAACGGTTTCATGCTCAATCCACCTGCCCAGATGAAAGTGGCATACGACAGCGGCGTGCGGAACTGGTTCGATGCGTCGCTGATCCAGAGGCTGCCAGTAGTGATGACGCCAGGCGATTCACTTGTTTCCAATATCAGCATGCCCAAGGCCCTGGTGCTCGATGCACAGTTGAGAAACAAGATCGAGCGGGGCGAGGGTGACAGCAGCCCGATTCGCACCGCAGCGGTTCTGACATGCGTAGGCGAGCCACAGCCAGCGGATGCTTTCCGGCCTGCCTTTTGCGACCGTCAGCAGAGAGTCTATTTAGCGAGAAACCTCAAGCGGGAGATGCTGCCGAAGGCCGGCGCAACCAAAAGTATTCCCGATGTACGTAAATATGTGCGCTTTACTCAACGGCCCTGGGTGGGCACGTGTTTCTTTGGTTTCGAGGAGCCTGTCGAGAATATGCCTCAATATGGGCTGGAGTATGGGCGGGTGGTTGGTGTCTCGGCGTTGTTGCTGTGCACTGATATCGAGCCAGAGCGTAAGGAGCGGCTGTTAGTGAACTATGTGCAGGTGGGGATCGATCTGGGCGGGATAGTCCGCGCGGGCCATCCAGGCTGGACGTGTTGGGGTGGGCACGGCAGCGGACGCAAATTGCCTGTCGTTTTCGCGGGGCTGCTTTTGGGCGATAGTGAGCTGGCTAACATCAACAAGACCTTCCCTAACGCGAGCTTTGGCGAGGATGAGCAGACCGCATATGGCGATTGCTGGACGGGGGCCAAGGTCGTCTTTGCAGGTCACTCGGGAATCGATGCGCCAACAGGAGCAGGGCGGTCGCGGGGCAGCGGCTGGGGGCCCTATGAGCATACGCCACCTTCTCAGTGGAAGGACGGGCAGAACACCAGTGAGAGCTATCGGCGGTGCTGCACAAGCATCGGATGGGTCGCACAGGGCCTGGCCTTGCGGTTAATGCATGCTGAGAAGGACTGGAATCACGACGCCTTTTTCGATTATGTAGACCGGTGGATGTACGAAGACGATGTCGCCTTTGTGAAAACCATCAAAGAGGCGACCGGCAGGGACCACGACAAAGAGTGGGCGCGCCAGGGCCAGGCATGGGATGCTTTCATCAACGAGATGTGGGCAAAGCACCGAGCGACTCTTGAGGCCCCAATCGATGGATGGGAAAAAAAGCACGACGACGCCTACTATCGTAACGCCGTCGAAAAGCTTCAGAAGTAGGCTTGCCTGAGGCATGATCCGAACGCTGTGGAGCCCATGTTGTGATTTGGGGTTGCTCTGGGCGGATACCCTCAGAACGAGCTAACTGTGTAAAGCGGCTGTGGTACTATAGCGGAGTCTGTCCATCGTACCATTTGCAGGGTACATCTTCGCCAGTGGTTTTCTCTATCGACGTTACGTGGCCATCCAGCCAACTGGTGATCGAGGCGCCTCGGTGGCGAAAGCATTCTTCGACGGCATAGGGGAAGTCACCCTGCGTGCCGCCATTGCGCCACTGTGTCAGATTTATATTGACGGTCGGGCCGATGCAGAACATGTCGGAGTTGATGTTGTCCAGCCTTTGCTCGATGTGATCCTGAAAAGCGATTATCTCGCTCGGGCGCTTGAATACGAGGTCAATTTTCTTGTTTCTGATGTAGCCGTTCAGGCCGTAAGAGCAATACTTGAAGTACGGCTGATAGCTTTTTCTCCAGCCCCATTCGGGCCAGTCGTCAACACGCACAGCACTGGGGCAGGAGAAGACCTTCCTATTGTCGGCGTACGTCGAATAGGCAAGACCCCAATAGGCGAGGTTGTCGTTCGGGCTATATTTTGTTACGACTGTGGGATTTTCGTGGGCATTGTCCCACAGGCCCTGATTTGGCGAATCGTGTGTTTTGCCATCCCAGTCGTCGGCGTACATCCTGACGACCAGAGACAATTGCCCGACATGTGTTGTGCATACAGCCTTTCGTGCCTGATGCTTGGCTACACGGAGAGCCGGCATCAGAATCGCCATGAGGATGGCAATAACGACCAGCAGCTCGATGAGGGTGAATGCTCTGTGCCTGCTCATTCTCGTGTTTCCCAAAGAGCCTTTACCTCAGTAAACCAACATAACGTTGGACCTACAGAAGTGCTACAAGAACGCTGTGTATGATAGCATATTCAATTGATAAACCCCAGCTTTTTTACCGGCTGGACCTGGATTGTGTGCCTATGGGCGTCCAATGGGAATCGACGGCCAATTTTTCTTCGGGAAATATCCTTCGGTTACGATCTTGTCTTCCACTGGAGGATTCGTAGTGGTTTAATAGTGCGCTCCCCACAGACACCGACGGATACAATCGGAGTTTTCACAACATGCATGGAATTACATGCAAAACGTGCAACTGTTCAGGAAAATAGAATGAGAGTGTTGGGGCTCGAACCCAAGACCTACGGCTTAAAAGGCCGTTGCT
>CAZYMD010000110.1:0-17422 GCA_964649005.1 uncultured Pirellulales bacterium | reverse complement strand
TTGCCATGGTAGCGCTTGGTTCAACTTGCGGAACGGCGAAGGCGGTGATCGATGCGGGCGCTGAGGCTGTGTTGACTGGCAACTGCGGGCCTAACGCGGAGCGGACGCTCAGTGCGGGCGGGGTCAAGTTGTACACGGGAGCGTCGGGGACTGTTGCTGAGGCGATTGAGGCTTTCAAGGCGGGCAAATTTACCGAGGCAAGCGGGCCTAATGTCGAGTCGCATTTCGGGACGGGTGGTTGATATGTCGAAGGGGTTAGTAGTTGCAGTAGCCAGCGGTAAAGGCGGGACGGGCAAGACGACCATCGCGACCAATCTGGCTTTAGTTGTGCGCTCGCTTGGGCAAAAGGTGCAGTATATCGATTGTGATGTGGAAGAGCCGAATGGGCATATTTTTCTTAAGCCCAAGGTGGAGAAGCGCGTGGAGGTTACTGTTGATATTCCCGAGGTTGACTCGGAGTTGTGTATCGCGTGCGGGCAGTGTGGTGAGATATGCCAGTATGGGGCGATTGTGTCTATTAAAGAGCATGTGTTGACATTCAGTGAGCTTTGTCACTCGTGTGGCGGATGCCTGCGTGTATGTCCGGTCGGTGCGATAAAGATGAAGCCTTTGGGAATAGGTCGGATCGAGTTGGGGACAGCTCAGGGAGTGGAGTTTGCCAGCGGGACTCTTCAGATCGGCAACGTCCGGTCGCCTGCGCTTATCAGGCAGGTTAAGACTTGCATCGAAGATGATTGTCTGACGATTCTGGATGTACCGCCAGGGACATCGTGCCCTGTGGTTGCAGCGCTTCAAGGAGTTGATTTCGTGCTGCTTGTGACTGAGCCCACGCCTTTCGGATTGAATGATTTGAAGTTAGCAGTTGAGCTTGTGCGGCAAATGGGATTGCCCTTTGCAGTGGGGATCAATCGGTACGGGCTGGGTGACGATGCTGTTGAGGAATATTGCAAGCAGGAGGGGATCGCGATCATTTTGAAGTTTCCCGACGACAGGCGAATCGCGGAGGCTTACTCCAAAGGCCAGATGATTGTGGAGGTGCTAAGTGAATACAGTAAGCACTTCCTGGATACATACGAATATATAAATAGTGTAAAGGCGGGGGATGATGACATGGGATGATTACGAATTCGGCGAAAGAATAACTCGTGATATCGAGTCTCGCAAAGCAGCGCGTACAATCCTCGGTGTCGAGGAAGGCGCGAGCATGGAAGAGCTCAAGAAGGCTTACAGGCGTGCTTCGTTGAAATATCACCCTGACCATAATCAGAATGATGATAGCGCAAATACGAAATTCAAACTCATTAAGTGTGCATACGAGCTGCTTGCCAAAGATGAGCCCTGCCATAGATTGCTGGAGGAAGTCGGATTGTTCAAAAGTGCTCCGGAAGATGACAATTACAAGCTTGATAATTTATGGGGACACTTTCTCTGGTGGCGAGACAAGTTTTTTGGGTGAAGTGCAGGATTATCACATGGAGAAATATCTTCAATCTATCAAAAAAGAATTTTGGAGAAGAGTTTTCAAGGCGGAGCTTGAATACATTTTACCGAAATTAGAAGGGCTTAAAGATATTTTGAGTGTTGGTTGCGGCCCGGCGGTCATAGAAGCAGGTTTGGCTAAGCACGACTTTAGCGTTACGGGTTTGGATATTTCCGAAGAGGCTTTAGGGCAGTCATCAGAAGCGGTGAGAACTGTGATAGGTTCTGCGGAAGATATGGATTTTGCAGATTACTGTTTCGACGGAGTTATTTACGTTGCTTCTTTACAGTTTATCGAAAGGTACGAAGAAGCTGTCAGGCAGACAGCCCGTGTATTAAGGCCGAAAGGCAAGCTCCTGGTCTTGCTGCTTAATCCGAAGGCTGTGTTCTTCAAGGAGAAAGTGAAAAATCCGAACTCTTATGTGAGCGGGATTAAGCATACAGATCTGAATGAGATTGAGAGAACGATCGAACAGTATTTCAATGTACAAGATTCTGAGTTCTTTTTAGGGATCGAGGGTCAGAACGTATTCGAAAGCCGGAATCCTGATCTGGCGAGCCTTTATGTTCTCAAAGCAAATAAGCGGAATACTTATAAGGACGGTGAAAATTGAAGGAATTAATAGTTATAAGCGGCAAAGGCGGGACGGGCAAGACGAGCATCGTTGCTTCGCTGGCGGCTTTGGCGGGTAATGCGGTGCTGGCGGATTGCGATGTCGATGCGGCGGATTTGCATTTGCTGCTTGATCCTGATGTGCAGCGTACGGAGGAGTTCAGCGGAGGTAAAACCGCTTCGATTGTTCCTGAAAAGTGCATCTGCTGCGGTAAATGTCTCGATGTGTGTAATTTCGATGCTGTTAGTCGGGGTGGTCCTGGCAGTGCGAATGATGCTGCAACTTTCTCGATAGATCCAATTGCATGTGAGGGTTGTGGGGTGTGCGTTCGGTTTTGTCCGGTCGGGGCGATTGAGTTCAAGGATGCGATGAACGGTCAGTGGTTTGTTTCGGGGACGCGGTTCGGGCAGATGGTGCATGCGAGGCTCGGTCCGGGTGAGGAGAACAGCGGCAAACTGGTCAGCTTGATTCGGAAAGAGGCTAAACGGATCGCTGAGGAATCCGGGGCGGAGATGATAATTGTGGATGGTTCACCGGGGATTGGCTGTCCTGTGATTGCGTCGATAAGTGGAGCGGATCTGGTTTTGGTTGTCACCGAGCCGACTATTTCCGGGCAGCACGATCTCGATAGAGTTATCGAGCTGACGTCGCATTTCAATATTAAAGCTGCGGTGTGTGTCAATAAATACGACATTAATCCGGATATAACGGAGTCTATTGAGGCAAACGCCAGATCAAAGGGGGTGGCGTTTGCGGGTAGGATCGCTTATAACACGGCGGTAACAAAGGCGCAGATAGCGGGCAAGAGCGTTGTAGAGTATGATGATGGCGATATAAAAGAGCAAGTTGTTGCTCTCTGGCGCAATGTGGTGGATATGCTTTAGCATTGGCAAAAGTTCAGTTTGGAATAATGGTGAGGTAATCAATGGCGAATATTAAACACAAGATTCTTGTCCTTAGCGGCAAGGGGGGTGTGGGCAAGAGCAGCGTTGCGGTTAATCTGGCGGTGTGGCTTTCGACGAAGGGCAAGAGCGTCGGTTTGCTCGATGTGGACATTCACGGGCCGAGCGTGCCTAAGATGCTGAGTCTTAAAATCGATGGCTTCGAAGCGTCGGGCGAAATGATCGATCCGATTGCATATAGCGAGCGGCTCAAGGTGATGAGTATTGGGTTGTTGCTTCCGAGCGAAGATGAGGCGGTTATCTGGCGTGGCCCAATGAAGCACAATCTCATAAAGCAGTTCGTCACTCAGGTGGATTGGGGCGAGTTGGATTATCTTGTTGTTGATTGTCCGCCCGGGACGGGGGACGAGCCGTTGTCTATTGTGCAACTGCTTGGACAGATCGACGGGGCGGTGATTGTCACGACACCCCAGGAGCTGGCCGTTGTCGACGTGAGGAAATGTATTACGTTCTGTCGGCATTTGAGTTTGAATGTGATCGGCGTAATAGAGAACATGAGCGGATTCGTATGTCCGTACTGCAACAAGAGAACGGATATTTTCGCTGGTGATGGTGGGCACAGGATGGCGGAGGATTTCCAGGTTCCGCTGCTGGGCAGCATTCCGATGGACCCGTCTTTGGCAGCCGATGCCGATGCGGGCAAACCATTCGTGCTGCAGACGGCAAGCCCGACGGCCCAGGCGCTGGCATATTCATTTGAACCAATATTGGGGCTGGATGCGAACAGCCGGAGTAGAAAGGAACAGGTCAAGACTATGAAAATAGCGATACCATTGGTAAACGGCAGGTTGTCGGGGCATTTCGGGCATTGCGAGCAGTTTGCTGTGATAGATGTCGATGCCGAAGCGAAAGAGATAAAGGGCAAGGAGTTACTGACGCCGCCTGGACACGAGCCTGGCGTGTTGCCCAAATGGCTGTCGGAACAGAGTGTCAAGCTTATCATTGCCGGCGGTATGGGTCAGAGGGCGCAGGGTCTTTTCACTCAGAATGGGATTGAAGTAATGGTCGGGGCGCCGGATGGCGATCCGGACGAATTGGTGCTGCAATACCTCAACGGGCAATTGGCTTGCGGACAGAATATCTGCGATCACTAAGTCATATAGAGATTGATTGTCATGCCCAGACCCAGACATTGCAGGCGCATCGCACAGATGCCGCAGAGCAACTACTACAAGCCACAGGGAATTCCCCTGTTGGCTCTGGAGCAGGTTGTGCTTACGGTTGATGAGCTTGAAGCGATTCGCCTGACGGATATGGAGGGTTTTTATCAAGCTGATGCAGCCGAGAAGATGAACGTTTCGCGACAGACGCTGGGCAGGATTCTCGAATCAGGACACAGGAAAATCGCCGATGCACTGACCAACGGCAAAGCGCTGCTTATTAAAGGCGGTCCCGTCCAGCTCGTAGGGGCGGAGCCTGCCGTAGCGCGACAGGCTGAGCCAAAGGGGCCACCGTCAGCCCCGCCTGCTCGTCCCGGACATGGCGGTAGAGGTCGAGGTTGTGGCGGACGCCGAAGATATGGACGCAGGGGTGAATAGACTTTTTTGTTGATAGGAAGCTTTCGTGCGCGCGATATATTTAGCAGGCGTCTTTTTTGGGTCTTGAATCTATATAGGCGAACACTTTTTCTCTCACCCTGGCGACTTCGTCTGTTCGAGGCAGATAACTTATCAGTGTCTCCATGTACCCTTGCTGTCGGATACGCTGGACTGATGCTGCGAAGTTAATGTCGTAGACCCACCCGAGCTGGCAGAGAATCATATCGTTGAGCGTTTGCAGCTTGCCATAATCGATGCTATATTCGTTCATGACGGCATCGACTACGTCAGGCGAACATTCAGGCTTATCGGGGAATCCCAGTTCGAGCATTACGCTCTTTGGGGCGTTACGATAATCTTTGTAGTATTCGACAGCGATGTGGAAGACGTCTAACTTGTCAGCGTCTCGTATAAGTTTGCAGAAGCGAAGGGCAGGCTCTGCGATATCCGCGGGCAGGGTCTTGACGCCATGAAACTTGACAGCGGTTTCGATTATCCGCCTTTCATCTTCCGGCAATTCGTTGAGTATTCCAGCCACACGCAGAGTTTCTACGCCAAGGCAGCAATGATTCGTACTTTTGAGATCGTTGTACGTTTGGTATTCGATAAACTGTTTGAAGCGACCGATGTCGTGAAGTAACGCAATCGTTTCGGCTATCAGTCTGTCATTGTCGCCAAGCTTGAGGGCGTCGGCAAGGTAGAGTATCTCAGTGCACACGCGGATGCTGTGGTCTTCCTTGAGCTTCAAATTGCCGTTGATGTACTCATTATCGCCATAGAACCGTGAGACATATTCTTCGAACCAGGACCTGAATGTGTTTAGCTGTTGCGGGATCACCGATGCAAGCTCCAATGCTGTTATAAGGTTACCTAAAAAAGGAGTAGTCTATACGAGAACAGCGAAGCTTGCCACTGTCTTCTTTTCGAAAAAGCCATTGCTGTGTGCAAAATGACCTTTTTCCGGTATAATCCCGAAGTGTGTGGAGTTTCTTGATGGTATGACAAGCTTTCATAAAGGAGTATGACCTATGCCAAGCGTAAATGATGTAATCGTAAAGAAGCCCAGCGAAGACGAGGCGGGCGAATGCAGGAAATGGCCTGTTTGGGAGCATGGTGTCGATACATTCGACTGGGCGTACACCCAGAAAGAGACCTGCCTGCTAATCGAGGGTGAAGTCACAGTGACCGATGGTGTGAATTCGGTAAGCTTCGGGCCGGGCGATTATGTGGTCTTTCCTGAAGAATTAGAATGCACCTGGGAGATCAAGAAGGCCGTCAGGAAGCACTATAACTTTGGCTGAGATAGTTGTTGTTTGGATGTGCAGGTATTCTGGGGTTCTATTTCTCGTTTCGGCCTGCGCGCACTTGAATGATCATACGCAATCTAAGGGGGCGCTGATGGTGTTTCTACGTAGCCTGATCGTGTTTTTATTGTTTTGTGCAGTCTTGCTGTGGGGATCGGTTGGCTTTGCGCTTGAGCGAGAGCAGTACGCTTTTGACGATATCCGCAGTTATAACATTGTGTGGGATTCGCCAAGTAAGGACCATAGCGGTTCGATGCCTCTGGGCAACGGCGATATCAGTCTGAACGTCTGGGTCGAGGAAAGCGGCGATCTTTGTTTCTATATTGGCAAGACTGATGCGTGGAGTGATAACGCGCGTTTGCTGAAGGTGGGTAAGGTTAGAGTTTCGCTGGAGCCTAATCCACTAAAGGCTGGCGCTAGATTTCAACAGACGCTCGATTTGCGCAACGGCGAGATCGTTGTCACGATCCAGCCTGGAGAAGGTGATACTCAAACATTAACGACTCTGCGTATATGGGTGGATGCGAATAATCCTGTTATACATGTGACGGTTGACGCGGCGCAGCGGTTGGCGGCTACTGCTCGCATTGAGCTGTGGCGGGCTGAGCGCAGCGAGCTATCTTCCATTGAAGTGAGCGATGTCTATCTCGACAGGTCAAAGCCTGACAGTAAACATGCGCCGACAATTGTTGAGCCGGACACGATTCTGAAAGATCAGGGCAATTGCATAGGTTGGTATCACCACAACGTCAAATCAGTCGGGCCGAAGCTGACGATGGAAATTCAGGGACTCTCCGATTACCCACTGGATGATCCATTGCGTGACAGGACGTTCGGCACGGTTATCAAGGCGCAGCGAGGCAGGCGGGTGGATGCTGTGACATTGACCACTGCAGAGAGCAAATCGCAGCGCTTCAGCATTTACGTTCTGACCGAACAGCCTGCTACAGGTGAACAGTGGCTTGAGTCGATGGACAAGATGATCGAGCGTATTGAGAATGAGGATTTCAAGGCGAGGCGCATGGCGCACGAGCGATGGTGGAGCCAATTCTGGGATCGAAGCTGGATTTACATCAAGCCAGCAAGTGATAAACAGGCGGTTTCGATGATTGCTCAAAATACGCATCCTGTCAGGATCGGGGCCGACCAGAGTGGGGGCAGCGTATTTCAGGGTGGCATTGCGCGGGCCAGCGTTTTCAATCGTGCGCTTAGTGAAACGGAGATAGTTAATTTATCAAAAGCCGGCAAAGAAACGCTGAAGAGTGATGGTGTTCTTGGTTCGTGGCTTAACGTTTCAGCCGGGCAGGTAGTTGAGAGTATCAAGCATGAAGATATGGCCGGCTCGGTGACGTTAGAGGCGTGGGTGAAGCCTGAGGCGATGTCGCAGTCAGGGGGGAGAATTATCGATAAGATAACGCCAGGGGCAAGTGATGGTATCCTGTTCGATACCTGGCCTGGCAACAGTCTGAGACTGATTACGAAGACAGGCATACTTGCAGAGAAGGATTGCCTTGAGCCGGGTAAGTGGCATCACGTTGCTGCGACTGTGGATGTAGCGGATGGCGAGCAGAAGATATTTCTCGATGGCAGGAAGATCGTCGAACAGAAGGTCAACGCCGAGGATGATGCGACCTGCGTCACGAGGGGGTATAATTTGCAGCGATTTATCAGTGCCTGTGCGGGGCGGGGACGCTATCCGATAAAGTTCAACGGTTCTATTTTTACAGTGCCATCAGCCGGTGCGCCAGGCGAAGCGGATTATCGACGGTGGGGCCCTGGATATTGGTGGCAGAACAGCAGGCTGCCTTACATCAGCATGTGCACTTCGGGCGATTTCGATTTGATGCGGCCATTGTTCAGGATGTATGCTGAGGAGATTCTGCCTGTATCGGTGTACCGAGTGAAAAAGTACTTTGGCCATGATGGGGCGTATATCCCGGAGTGCCTGTATTTCTGGGGTGCTGTTTTCAGCGAAACTTATGGCTGGCAGCCCGCCCAGCAGCGTGAAGATAAACTACAGGAGAGCGGCTGGCACAAGTGGGAGTGGGTGTCGGGGCCTGAGCTGGTCTTTATGATGCTGGACTATTACGAGCATACGGGTGATAGGGATTTTCTTTCCAAGACGCTGTTGTCCACGGCGCATGAGATTCTGAGCTTTTTCGATCAGCATTACGCGACAGGCGACGATGGCAAGCTGATTATGCACCCATCGCAGGCGCTCGAGACGTGGTGGCAGTGTACGAATCCTATGCCTGAGCTGGCGGGTTTGCATGCAGTGGTGGATCGATTGCTGGACTTGCCACAGCGAGTGACAACGGCGCAGCAGCGAGAGTTCTGGACCTCGCTAAAGAGCAAGCTGCCCGATTTGCCTTTGCGCGAGGTCGATGGCGTGAAGATGCTCGCTCCAGCCCAGAAGTTCGAGAACAAAAGCAATATCGAGAACCCTGAGTTGTACGCCGTGTTTCCTTTTAGATTGTTTGATTTCAAAAGCGACGATGTTAGTCTTGCTGTCGAGGCATTGAATCATCGCTGGGATAAGGGCAATTTCGGCTGGCGACAGGATGATATTTTCATGGCCTATCTCGGATTGACCGATCAGGCAAAGCAGTATCTAATCGGCCGGGCGCGAAGGAAGGACGAAAACTCGCGATTCGATGCGTTCTGGGGTCCCAATTACGACTGGGTCCCCGATCAGGACCACGGCGGGATTTTGCTAAAGGCTCTCCAGTCGATGCTAATGCAGACCGATGGCAAAAAGATCTATCTGCTGCCGGCTTGGCCAAAAGACTGGAACGCCAGCTTCAAACTGCACGCCCCCCACAAAACAATAGTTCAAGGCACAGTTAAAAACGGAAAGATCACGAACCTGAATGTCACACCTTCAACCCGCCGAAGTGATGTGGAGGTTATTATGGCAGCCGATTAGTTCTTTGGCAATTGCGACGATGCATTGGATTCTCTAATTGAGGTTACTGATTTGTTGACGGGCTAAGCCGTTATGCCGGATCGTACGAAACTCTATGTATCTATGCCTCTCGAGGTGTTATAATCCTCTATGATAGTAGAAATGCAATCAGAATAAAATAGTGATCCTCAAGGAAGGTGTCCAAACGATTTATTGGTTGGTTGTACTGCCTGTAAAAATAATAATTACATAGGAGAGCTGCTAAAATGAGAACGAGACTACTGGTAACAATGTTGGTTTGTTTGGTAATGCTGGTGAGCAGCGGCGCCGTGGAGGCACAAGGTTTGAGCGCCCAACAACTCGCCGACCATGGATTGCCTCAGGGACCAGCTCGCGATGTGCTACCCGGATCGGGAGCCGTGATTCACATACAATTCCATGATCTGCTGAGTGTGCTCGAAGGTGTTGAAGATATCCTGGTTGCGGGCGTACCGGATAAGGCTGCGCCGCCGGATGTTCAGCAGCTCCTGCAAACCGAGCATCCACTGTTAGTAATATTGGGAATGCAGACCTTTCAGCAGCCTTTGACGCCTGAGTTGCTGGAACAAGCGACCGGTATCAATGCGCGTGGAGCCATAGGTCTAACACTCTACTTGGGCGATCCACGGCGCATGTTTATATTGAGTCTGCCCACGCGTTCCCGCGAGCCATTGGTCCCCCTGCTTAATGCCGCCCTACAACCCTCGGATGTTGAGGAGGTGCAAATCAGTGGCAAAAAGGCAATACGTATGGTTTCGCAGCGAATCAAACTCCTGCCTGAATTATACCTCGTTTCATCCAGTGATACTCTGTACCTGTGCGGTGACCGCTCTCTGGTGCAGGCTCTGTATAGCAGCCCGACGGCGCAACGCTTCGGCCAGGATCCCTTTATGAGCCGCGCCCTGCCGGCAACGGAAACGAAGCAGATGCGCATGGTTTTAAATCCGGCTATGGCAAAGCCTTTTGCACTGCAATTGCAGGCGATTTCCATGATGGCCAAAATGATGATTCCCCAGCAGCGTGCGGCCCTTATGCAACGAATACCTCCACAGGCGAAGGAGCAAATTGAAATGCAGTTTCGCATGCAACTTGGCGTGCGCGACCTGGAGCAATTGGCCGATTATGCCGAGTGCATGGTCGTCGCGACTCTGGAGCAACTGGTTGATTTCATTTCCGGGCGAATGCT
This sequence comes from uncultured Pirellulales bacterium, assembly GCA_964649005.1. Lineage (GTDB taxonomy): Bacteria > Planctomycetota > Phycisphaerae > Sedimentisphaerales > Anaerobacaceae > CAZGMJ01. The sequence continues at coordinate 7,395 of CAZYMD010000110.1, read as the reverse complement.
GGCCTTCGAGGGATTCACTATGGCCGCCGATCTTCAGGACGGCTTTGTGGAGTTCAATGTCGGTCTGCACTCAAGCCGCTTCCAGGAAGAGACCTGCACCAAATCACTGCCGATGGATCAGGTGAAACAGGCTTTGGCCTGGCTGGGATCGGATTATCAGTCCTTTACGGTTACTGGCATGAAACCACAGCCAAAGACCTCGCCGACTCTCTCGGCCTGGGCTAAACGTGTCCAACAGAAGTGTGAGAGGAAAGGGCTTGCCTGGCCGGGTTTGGTCCGTTTTGTTGAGATGCTTGACGAGCTGAAACCCGTGCCGATGGTGGAAAGCCGAACACCGTGGATCCTGAGTGCCTGTGCCCCACTGCAACCGGCGCCATCACTTGAGGGTGCGGCGAGTCTGGAGGATTATTTCGTTTCGCTCGAACTGCCTGTTTATCGCACCGTAAAGATCACTCCGGATCAGGGACAGGATTTCCTGGAAAGCTGTTTTCGGGAAGAAATGGAGGCTTTGAACAGCAATCGCCGGCTGGGCCAGGATTTTGCCAACACCTTCCAAAAACAAAAACCTTGGTGTCTGCAACAAAACCGCTTTTCCATGGTGCCGTTGGATGGGGGCGTTACCCGCTATACAAGGGAGAGCGCTTGGACTACGCGCACGGGCATCTTTGGTTACGATCAGCATGAGCTTGTGAACCGCAAGGTGGTATACGCCAGACGTGTGGGTGATTATCTTGTCTATCATCGTGGAGCCAAGGCTTCCTCGTGGCTGGCTGAGTTAGAACCCAGTCAATCCCGCAGGACCGCTCCGGCTGTGGTTGATCTGCTGGCTCGCATACCCGAAGGGGCAAACTACGTATCCGTCCAGCGCGTACTCCGGAATCTGCCTAACTGGGTGGCTTGGATTGGCGCACTCGAATCGCGTTTGCATGCGGATACCCAGGAATATCTGACAAAGGCCCAGGCCATTGTTGATAGCAGCAGCGATCTTGAAGCCGCGAAACACGAGATTCGCGGCATGAAGATGCCCCTGATCATCGGGAGCGTGAATATTAATCCACAGACCAAAAAGGTCTACGCCTTATTACCAGCAGGCAACATGCCTCTAATGTTTCCACGGCCCAAGGTCGTACCTTTGGTGCAGAAGCTGTTCGAGAATTTTGCGGCCCAGGCCGATAGCGTGGGCGGTGGTTTAGTCTATACCAAAGTCAGCGATGAATCCTGGCAGTTCTGTGCACTGCAGAGCACCCAGGCGCTTACGACCCTTACGAAAACTGTTGGAAACGCCCTGTTCGAGAGCTATTTCGCGACCCAGGAAGGGCAGGCACAGCTCCAGCAGGCAATTAGCACTCAGCGCGACGGAGACCCTGCCGCCTTTAATGAAGTGATAGCACGCAATCCACAGTGGATGTTTATCCCTCAGCCTGAGCCTGAGGAGCAGTAAGAGTCCGAGATGTAGGTCCTTATTCAGTCGCTGGAAACGAAAAAATATTGATATCGTTTTGATAACGCAGCGCTAAATCCGACGTAGGATGCGGGCAGTGTGTTTTTTAGTCTTTTGATGATTCCGTAGACTCATGCGATTTTGTTGCTGTAATCCCGGCTTTTTCGAGGGCCTTGCGGGCTTCTTCGAATCCACTTTCGCGCAGGCCGTCGGCGAGGATTTTGCCGTCGGGGCCGATTAGAAATGTGTAGCCCAGGCCGGGTGTGTCATAGTCCTTGGCGAGCTGGGAATCTTCTGGGACGAAAATCTGGGGCCAGGGGGTCGGATCGGCTTCGAATGTGCGTTCGAATTGGGTGGCGGATTTACCACGGCACAAGGCGACTACGAGCACTTTATCGCCGTATGAGCGGTAGAAGTCATTGAGTTTTTCTCGTTCTATATCATTCAAAATGGGCCGGAAGGAGAGGAAGACGTATTTGCCTTTCTGGTCGGCGAGTTTGAAGGTTTCGCCCTTTGCGGTTGTCGCTTCGAACAGCGGGGCGGATTCTCCTACCTCCGGGACATTGTACACGTGTAGTGTCAATTCGCCCAGGTCCAGGGGTTCATCGGATTTCCCGCCCGGGATTTCGGGTACGACGACGGTTCCGTGGTAGTTGCCTATAGATATCGTGCGCTTTTGGCCACGCTCGTATTTATAAAGTGACACAGACATGTCATACGTTCCTGCGATGACGTCCGGTATGATGAACGAGCCATTGTCTTCGATATAGAAGCAGTATTCTCGTCGATTGGGGTCGTACCAGTGGGCTTTTAAGTAGGCTTTGTATTCGTCGCTTTGCCCGAGTTGTTCATACAACTGCTTATGTTCAGCGATTGTCATTTCGTCGAAGTTCTCCGGCCAAGACCAGGGTGGGCGTTTGGTTCCCAGATTCCTTAGACCTTCGCCAAAGTAGATAGTTTTGTTGTAGCCCTGTGGTGCTACGAATCTGCCAATGACGGGTCTGCCTTCATCAGCCAGTTTTATCTTTGCGGTCTGGCCCGCTCGCACCTCAATGGGAGTGCGGGAGGTGATGGACGATGTGTTTCGGTCTGTTCTGGTTGTGTATCCAACCTCGTACCATCCCGGCGTGATATGCTCGAAGACGAAGCTGCCATCACTTTTGGTTCTGGTATCGTTGCGATAATCGTAAAGATTCTCATCACTTGGATTACTGAACATCATTGTTAGACTGACTTTGGTTCCTGTTGGACCACGGTTAGGGGCAAATTGCCCCTCGACGCGTCCCCATTTCTCCAAGTGAATTTCTCGCGACTGTGCAAAAACCTCCGATTCAACCGATGCAAAGCCCGATTCGTGAGCGGCAAGCAGACTGAACTGCTCGGGCGGTTCCATTTCGAATTCGAATGCGCCACGAGCATCGGTTTTGGAGAAATCTATATCTTCCGAGTTGCCCCTTCCAGACCATCCCAGCCTGCCATTGTTAATCCGTGCGAAGGCGCTCTTCATACAGATACATACTTTTGCATCCGCCACAGGTTTGCCTTCGGGATCAACGATCCGGCCTGTGATTGGACCGTAGATTGGGGGCGGGGCTGGGATGGTGACGGTTTGTGACTGGTATTTGCCGACTACGACTTTGATTTTGTGGGGGGCGCTCAAGTCGATTTTGGGTTCGTATGTCTTCAGGTCGAGGATTCGTGTGTGTTGCCGGCCGGGTTGTAGGGGACCGACGGGGCCGGACCAGAGAATCATCGCGGGTTTTCGTGTTACGCCGTCAACGAGGAATTCGGGGAACGCGACAGCCATGTTGGTCAGCTCGGGGTCCAGTGGGTCGGGGCCGGTGGCGCGGAGGCCGACGTAGCGGGGGTTGGGCAGGGGGATCAGCTCGAGTGTGGCGGCTGAGGACGGATCGTAGCTTGAGTCTATGGTAAGGCGGGCGGTTTTCGAGCAGCGGGTGCCGTCGATCACAATCGCCAAGGAATAGTCACCATCGGGCAATTGGGCGAGCATTCGCTGTTGGTTTTGATCGGGGCGGATTGTTCCGATCAGGCCGTCCGGGAAGCGCTGCGAGTTGCCGACCTGATCGAGATGGCGAATTTCTATCGGCAGGAGCGCAGCTTCTCTAGCGGGATCACTCGAAACAATTTGCAGTTCGACTCTTGCGTTGTTCAGTTCCGCTCGATTGCGTGCATTGACTCGATATGCCAGGAAGAAATCCTCAGCGGAGCGAATGGGTCCGGCCGGGACCATACTGATGTCGACGGCGGCATGCTGGGGCAGTCCGGGGTTGGAGGTGCTTTGTGCGTTCTTATCGTCACTGGCGTCGATTCCCTGTTTGAGTTTTTCGATGATTCTTTCTGCGGTGGCTAAGTCGCGGATTGTGACGACCCCTTCGCCGTGAATTACTGATTCGATACGGGGAGCGAAAACGACCGTTCGGTCAACTACGACGGCCATGTGCTTGCCGAGATTGGCTTTTGTCAGTGCGGATAAAAGCTCTACGCCTTTCGTATCGAGGCCGAACTCGATTGCTGCTCTTGGCGCCTGGGTCGTGCGAGCCTTTACCCTTCGGAGTCCCCACCCCTGGTCTGGCGGCATTGTGTATTGGGGTTCGCTGCAGAGCAGCACGAATTTCCTGCCTTGGTGCTCCATGACGGGCAGAGCGGAATCTACATCCTCCATCGCCTCGAACCAGCGATACTTGCCCAGCGGATGGTCCGGACCTTTTTGCTCAAGAGTTGTACAATACTTGTGGAACTGATCGTCGGTGAGGCGCGGAGGGTATTGCAGAGTGCTGTGGCTTGTGCTCGGGACGATTCGAAACTCCAGGCTGTTGCGGGGAGCTAAGACTTCGGCGGGGCCTTCGGCTGTTAGTTTACTGGTTTCAGCATTGAAAGTGATTTTGTCCGCGTTGGGTGTGGTGTCGGGGATGGTTATTTTGATTTTGTTATTCTCGGCGGCGATGGTGAATTTGCGCGGTGGGATCTTGAGTGTGCCTTTGAAGTCGGCCGCTTCGGTGGGCAGCGACGAGGTCGTTATGCCTGGCAAATTTAGTTCATAACGTGCGCAGTAGACGCCTGGTTTGCCATGAAGCTCCCGGCTCACATAGAGTTTGGACTGCCTGGCCTGCTCGTGGTCGCGAACGACGCCGAGGGTCTTGCTCCTGAGCACAGCTTTCTCACCCGGTTTGATGTAGTAGCGGTCGATGGCGAAGGTGCCAGTATAGTAATTGTCTGTCACTTGGTGAGGATTGCCACTGTCGTCTTCCACAGTGAGTCCACCGCCTTGTCCCATGGGTATGGCGACGAACTGTATAGTCTTGTCGCTGACATTCTGGACGTGGAAAAAGACCTCGATCTCCTCAGGCTGCACATAAGCAGTTTTATCCGGTGCGAACTCGACGGCAGCCCGCAGGCCATCGACTGGTTCGCCCCAGACGAGGTTTGTGTCGTCTGCGGGGATGATTTCGATCTTGATGGGGTTGCTTACTGCGCGGAGGTTCTTGCCCTGGTCTTCGTCGCTAACGGCAAGCGCAGCGACTCTAACCGTGTGCCAGCCGGGCGAGAATCTCAACTCTGTGCCGTCGACGGTCTTCCAGGCCGGATTTAATGTGATGGAGCTGCCGACGTGTGTCCTGTCGGGCCTAATGGGAAGCTGCGTTAACGGCGGTCGGACTGGGCGGGAATACCATTGTCCATCCACTTCGACCTGGGAGTCGGCCAAATCCCAGTGGGCAAAGATTTCATTCGAAGTGTTGTTGCGAAGCCAAGCGCTAAGCACCGGAATCTGACCTTGGTGCCAAGATCTTCTGTGTGCGGGCAGGCGGGCCTGGATTCCATCAGTCTCCGGGCCCCAAGGGACATGGGCGGTCACTGCGATGGCGGAGGGATTTGTGTTGTGTTCGTTTGTGAGTGCGATGTTCCTGAAGGTGATGGTGTCGATTGGCTGGAGCTGGAATTCGTAGTGGTCGATTCGGTCTGTGGTAATGCCGTCGAACCAGCAGGTGGTGGTTGTGGTCTGTTCGCCGGGCTCGGATTGGCTTTGGTGGGGGTAGCGGGGGTTGCCGTACTTGTCAATGGCGATGATGCGGGCGGCCATCGTCCGGAGTGGCTGTTCGGCCTGTATTCGGATTGAGCCGTCTTTGTCTTCTGCCTTCGAAAAAGTGAGCGTGAGCTTGTGCAGGGCGACGAAGTGGTCGAAGGTCAGGTCTTGGGCGGTGCGGCCGTCATGTCTGACGACGGTCTTCCAGGGGCCGTTGGAGATGTCAAGTGTTACGTCTGCTGATTGGATGTGGGCGGGGTATGTTTGGATGCGGGAACGGTATGCGACGGCGGCGCCGAAGTAGTGCTGGCCTGATTGGAAGGAGCGGCCAAAGCCGAGGCGCGTGTCGGGTTCGGCGGAGAATCGCCACTTGAGTACGGTTGGCGGGCCCATCTTGTTGTCGGGCATGTCGCCGTGGATGAGGAACTCGCAACCCTGACCCTGATCGGCGGTAGACGGGCCATAGTCCCAGGTTCGTTTGGAGAGGATTTCGTTGGATGGGTTGATTCTCTGTGTACCGTCAGGGGTGTACCAGGGTTGATCAAGCAGGCTGCTCCTGCGGACCGCCACCAATTCCAGCGTTCCGCCGTGGGGGAGGTCGGTGATCAGCTTCTCGCTTTTGCCCTTCGTGGGCGCTTTGCCTTCAATGCTTAGCGGAGCGACGGGGGCGGCGTATTCTTCGGCCTCGGGCAGGTCTGTGAAGGAGAAGCGGATTTGGTCGATCTGTTCTGCGGGCACATTTATCGTTCGGTAGCCGACTGCGTAGGAGTTGTTGTTCCGGGCTCCGGAGGCGCCTCCTGCTCTGCCGAGGGGGCGGCCCTGCTTATCGAAGCAGGTTATGGAGGATTTTTTGGCGGAGAGGCCGGTGAGTTTGTAGGTGATTGTTGTCACCGAGTCAGTCTTCTCGTAGGGAGGCTTGGAGAGTCTGACCCAGCCGGTGTTGGCGAGGGCTGTGGCACCGTCGGCGCGTTTGCCTTTTAGGACCTGGACGTGGAGCTTCGCGGGAGAGAGGGTGTCGGAGGTGGCGTCGGTTTCTTTGCCAGCCACGTCGATGGTGACGAAGGGGGGCGGGGCCAGTGGTTCGTCGGTGGATTTCGGGAGCTTGATGGCTTTGAAGTAGAATCGGTCTGGACCGTGGAAGGGGCGAATTTCGAAGTGGCTGAGCTGGTTGGCGGGGAGGTCGAAGTTGATGACTTCGGTGCCGCCGCTGATCGTATTGATGAAGTGCGGGAAGCCGGGGATGTAGCGGGTTCCATCTTTGGCGACGGCGGCGATCTGGTATTTGGGGGCTGCGCGGAACCAGCCGCGTTTGACATTTCGGAGATCGAAAACGGCGGTGCAGACTGTGTCCTGTGGGTCGACTTGTTTTGTCCGTTGTATCTGCGTTACTGAAACCTGACTGCCGTCCGGCAATTTGTGGGGGGTCTGGCCGCTCATAGAGAGGTTCCATGGGCCGTGCAGGAGTCTCATCCAGAGGTCGACGGTGTCGGGGAGTGGGCGGCCGACGCTGCGGAGGTTTACGACGCCGCGGTCAATCCTATAGCCGATGGCGGTGTTGTCGTCGGGGCGGAGTAGTTGTTGGGTTTCGTGGTTGAAGATGCGGAGCTCGAGGACGTCGAACAGGTTGGGGTCGGGGCTGAGGAAGATAGTGGCGATGTCCATCCAGGGGGCCTGGGCTGAGACGTCCGGGGTCAGGACCTGGACGTTCTTCGATTCGTTGCCGCGGCCATCTTCGAGTGTGAGGCGGCCGGTGCGGTCGTATCTTGCGACGGCGGCGACTTTGAAGCGGGTCGGGCCGATTTTAATGTCAAGATCGGAGTCGCCTTTGGCTTTTTCGTAAAGGCCTGTGTCGGGTTTTTGGTTTTCGTCAGACTTATCTTCGCGTGGTATGGGGCATGTGAGGGCGAAGACG
>CAZYMD010000109.1:0-17443 GCA_964649005.1 uncultured Pirellulales bacterium | reverse complement strand
TTCAGGATGAGATGATCGAGTTGAACTTGAATCCGGGGGCGACATACGGAGCTTGCGAGGATGTCAGCAACTCTGGGTATGTGATTATCAGCGGAAGCAACGGATGTTACAGGGCGAAGATCGAGTATAGCGACGGTGTGTGGTGGGAGACAGTCTCCAGGACACTGGTGACGACGGAGGGAGTCTCGCGGATATCGGTCAACGACTCGGGAGCGGTGGCATATTCGCCTCAGGGCGGCAGCTCTCAGGGTAGGGTTTGGCGGGATTTGGATGGGGACAATCAGGTCGATCCGAACGAGATTGCAGTGATTCCCTCCATGAGTGAGGCGTACTCTGGCAGCAGGGCTTATGGTATCAACAACACAGGACAGGTGTGCGGTTCGATGAAAAACGATCAACGGTCTGATATTGGGTATCTTTGGACCGATAGGGATGGAGACCATTGCTGTGACTGGGATGATGTCGATGGCGACGGGGTATTCGACTGGGATGAGACGTCCGATGAGTTTGTGCGTTTCACAGGTGACAACAGTCCGATAGATCGTGCTATAGGGAACACATTCGCACACAACTTGAACGATTCCGGCGCGGTGGTGGGGGGATTTGCGGTACAGGACAGGTACGCTTTTCTCTGGCGTGAAAAGTTCGGAGCGGTAAATCTGAATGAGATCGCCCGCACAGATGATGATGTCCATTTATCGCAGGCTTATGCAATCAACAGCCGGTCCCAGATTGCAGCCTATGGAACCAGTCGAATTCCTGGTGAACCGGTTGTGGAGTCTCTGATGCTGCTGTCACCGACCGACTGTGATTACGACGACAATTGCATAGTGAACGCCTCGGATTTCGCTGTACTGGCCGGCCATTGGAACAGCGACCGGTGTGGTCGTCCTAACTGGTGCAACGGCGCTGATCTGGACCGAAATGGTAGGGTCGATAAGGCGGATATGTACATTATTGCTTTACAATGGCTGTCTGAGCCGATATACTGTTATGATAGTTAGCTGTTCTGTATCCTATGCTGAGGCAAGAGATATCGCAGGCAGCTAATACTACAGAAGAGATGAGGATGCATACAATGAAGAAACATCTAACTTGCAGAGTTATGGTTGTCGTCGCATTGTTTGGCCCGATGATGTGGTCTTTCTCTACTTGCCCGGCGGTCGACATGCCTGACAACATGGTTGTAGTGGTCAATCGCGATCATGTCACACGGGGAGGGCTTTCCGGCGGGGCCTTGGGGGCCTGTGGATACAGTGTGCATGACGGGCGGTTCTATACTGCTGTTTTCGGAAGCGGCTCCAATATCCGATGTTTCGATCCAAATGTTTTTTCAGGCTCGGGTTTCGGAGTCATCAGCGATGAGGATGGAACTTCCTGGGGATACGCCTACACGTCCGATATCGAGCGCGTGACGCGATCTCCTGATATTCCGAGCGGCTATACGAACGCCAACTGGACCGGTGCGTTCAACATCAGTTCAATGATCCTGAATCCGGCTCCTGTGACATATAACGGGATTCAGTATGGCCCCGGCCAATTAGCGATCATGACGAGCACGGGCGGTACGAGAGCCAATGTCTTCGACGGGTCGAAAATGCGGTATGAGGTCGCGAAGCGGCTGATGACTTATGACATGAGGGAGGTATGGGGGTCTACGAATCGCCAGCCGGATTATGATACAGCCCAGGATGGGTTGGGGCATCTGATGGTCGACGTGTATGGGGCGAGTTATGGTTTGGGCAGAGTGAATTGGAACGACTGCTTCACGTCACTGGTAACGGTGCAGAATATGGCCGACGCAATCGGAGCGGTCGCTGGAGTCGGCTCAGACAACGTTGGGCGACAGGCCTGCTGGTCGCCGGACGCAACGAAGGTCTACTTTGTGGGCGCCAGAGACGACTACGGCGGAGTCTGGAAAGTGGAAATGGCCACGGCTTCCGGACAGGCGGCTGCGGTGTCGTGTTTATATCCAGACGTTAGGGGACCACAATATAACTACTGTGAGCCACATGCGATTAATACGTCGCTCAGAGATTTCACAGATGGCGAGAGAGTTGGTGACCAGATACTGTTCATGGGAACTTCAACTTCGGGGAATCTGGCCGGATTAAACTGTATTGTCGATGATGGCACTATTAATCCCAACGATCCGAATTCAACCGAGGTTTACAATATAATAAACGGCGCATGGTTCTGCGATTTCACCGAAATCGATCCCAACTGGGATAATTTGTCGAGCCTGCCGAAAGTGTACTCGATCACATCGGATCCGAACGGCAACGTGTTTTTCTTTGCAACGAAGGTGTACAGCACTTACATGCTGGATAATCTCAACCGTCTGATTTGTGTGAAGAACAAGCCTCAGAACATCGCTTACGACATGGTGGCGACTAACTCCGTATCCGGAACGGGCGGGATGAACCAGAAGCTGCAGTATCACAGGACGCTGTATCCCATCGATGATCCTAATGGTGAGAAAATCGGGCAACTGATCTTTCAGTCGCAGACGAAAACGGTTGGTGGAATCTATCTGCATAGGCCGTTGGATTTCGATCGGGACAAGGATGTCGATTTTGATGACATGTTATTTTTCCGAACGCAGATCAGCCGGACAAGGGGGCTCGAAGATCCGAACCTGCTTCCCAGTATCAATGAGGGAAAAGCCTTTCTGGATTACATCAAGGCCGACCTGAATGGCAACAGCGTCTACGACAGTAGTACGAAAAGGCTTCAGGCCGTTTCAGTGAATGACAAGGATGTCGAAGTGTTGTATCAATTCGTTTATCCGGGAGATACTGATCTTGATAATGACGTCGATATAGTAGACGCCAACATATTGCGCTATCACTTCGACCCATACGGAGATCATGTCTGGGGCCAGGGGGATTTCGATTTTGACGGTGATGTAGATCTTACGGATTTCATCCGTCTCAAAGACAATCTCCACCCGGACGGGTATCCCGGCGGACCGGTGCTCTGGAAGGATCTTTACAATTCGGCGACTTACAAGGATGAACCGATTTTAAGGCGGCAGGTTGAAGGTGAAGTGGTTTTAATCGTCAATCCTGACAATGGTGAGTTAAGCCTTATGGCTTCCGGCGTGGAGTTGGATGGCTATCAGATCAAGGTGTCGGACGGAAATTTCAACCTGGGTCGGTGGAACAGGCTCACAAACAATCCGGCATTTGATGAATGGGAGGTTCTCGGGAGCAGCTATCGCTATATGGCTGAGGGAAGTTTGACTTCTTCGGTGTATCTCGATGGTATTGTAGGACTCGGGAAGGTATTCAGCGGCGATCTGCGGTCTCTGGAATTCACCTACAATGGTGGAAATTATGGTACTATCATCGGTTCGGCCGATCTGGACAACGATGAAATAGTGAATATGATGGATTTGGCGAATTTTGGAAATCATTGGATGGGGGATTCTTGCACCCATCCTGACTGGTGCAGCCGCTCCGATCTGGACTTCGACGGGGACGTCGATATAAGCGATTTGGGAATATTTATGGAGCAATGGCTGGATGAATAGCGTAGAATGTGTGTGATGTTTGAGTAGTGTTTGCTCCTTGGATAATACACAGGTAGGTCCTTATGAACCGTCGAACTAACGGTTTTACTTTAGTTGAATTACTGGTTGTGATTGCGATCATCGCAGTGCTGATGGCGATTATAATGCCGTCACTCAGTGCCGCGAAGGAATCGGCTAAGCGCGTCAAGTGCAACGCGAATCTGCGTCAGGTTGGTCTGGCAATGAATGCGTACGCACTTGATAATGAGGATAAATATCCAGACAAGTACACAACGGGTGGTTTCATGTTTCGGGCACGACCTGGCTGGCGTGACGAAACCGATCCTCGAGGTCTTCCGGAGACGTTCGGTCTTGCAGCGGTTCTAAATGATAATAGCTACATGGACTGCAATTCACCGGTTTGGAGATGTCCTGCGCAGAAGCATCCCAAAATTGTCGATTGCAAGATCACTTATGCGTTCAGTATTGCCAAGATGCTTGAAACAACTCGGTGGTTCGAGATGAGTCGGTTGCATAAGACGTGGCTGGTGTGGGGCAATTACATGTTCTACCCGTATACGCCGGGGTGGCGCAGCAACGGCAGCGCCACTGGATTTACGATACCGACCGAGGATCGCATAATTCCACACAGTTACGGTCGATCGCGCAAGGGCCAGAAAGCGATTAACGTGATGTATGCGGATGGTCACTCGGCGCCGCACTACAACCAGTAATGAGTTTTTGTATGTCGAAGTGAAAGGATACCGGGGCCATAGGCATGGGAGAAGTGAAATCGCGGATATATCTTCAGGATATGTAGTCCTGGTGAAGTCATGCGGTCGGCCAACAGGGATTGTGAATCTGGTTATGTGCTTATTCTCCGGGAAATCTACCAATACTGTCACATCGAAGTCTCCAGGAAAGCGCTGTCATACACGCGGACAGAGGTATAGGATTCTTGCAGGTTGTGTGCTGATTTTCTTGTTGTGCGGATCGGCGCCGGCGGCGACCATTGCGATCAAGAACGTAGGCGGGATGTTGTGCGCACGTTGCGAAATTGCGTGCAAACAGAAGACGCTGGCGGCTCATGTCATGATCGATCTTGGGACTCCGGCTACTCTGCTGGTTCACGAGCAGGCCGCACAGGTGCTGGGTATTGAACGGGGCAGCACAGTGAGTCTGGATATCGACGGATTGGTTCTCAGCGACCTGCCCGCGATTCCAACGGCGTTGTCTGTGTTGGACGGATTGACACGTAACTACTCGGGACAGTTGGAGGATGTTCCCGTTGTTGCGATTCTTGGGCTGGAGGCGATTAGGCAATGGACGGTGCAACTGGACATGTCGGCCGGTCGGATCGAACTGCTTTCCCGCTCGCTGTCGGAGATATTGGTTGAGGCGAAGTCAGCACCGTCAACGGTCCAAGGCGCCGGTGCTCTCGAGCCGGTGACGTTTGTGGCCGAGAGAAACGGTTATTGGATGAGTGCGACTGCTCCGGATGATTACAAGTTGAAGGTTCGATTCGGGACAGGGATGCCTGATACAACTATCGACTCGCTGACGGCGGACCTTGCGGGTTCTGCTGGGGGGGATCTGGAATCGCTGATGCTGGGTTCTATTGATATTGCCCGGTATGTAGCACTGCGGCCGGAGGATCTATCGGCGCAATTGAGCACGCCAACGGATTTGATTCTCGGGACGAACTTTCTGAAGCACTTCCGGATAACTATAGATGCACAAGAGAATCGAATGCTGTTCGAGCCTGTTTTGTCGCCGCAGTTTCCGGTTGACGAGCAGGCGTTCTTCTTAGCGCGGGCGAATGAGGACGCCGACGCCATCGAGTCTTACCTGCGGGAGTATCCGGAGTCCCGATTGCGGGGCGAGGCGGCGGGTGTGCTGTATCGTCTGCGTCTGGATGATTATCCTCCGGTAGAGGATGCGATCAGGCGTTCGGTCGATCTGCTGGCGGCGGGGGCTCCGGTCACTCGGAGATCGAGCGTTCTGCTGGAATTTGCTGACGAGATGCTCGCAAGCGATCGAGATGACAAGATAGAGCTTTGCAATTATTTTCTGGATGCTGCGCAGGAGACTGCTTCGGAGGATTTGAATGCGCTGGCGGCTTATCAGATTCAGTTGCGTCGGGGGCGGATATGTCTGGATCGCGGCCAGTTGAAGGAGGCTCGGCGTTTTTTACTGTCGGCGGTCTTTGGAATGCCTCGCGATCCGTGGGTGAATTACTGGATGGGCGTTCTGTACGAGCGGATGGACAAGCGTAAACGGGCGTGGTCACGTTATCTACAGGCGCTCCTGGACAAGGAAGCTCCGCAGGAGGCGATGGTCTCGCTTGGCCGACTGCATAACGATCGATCCTTCCGGGCGGACTTTTCCATGGACTCGGCCCAGCAATTGCTGGAGGGGCGAACGATAGAATATCACTGTCACCAGCGTTATTCGGCTCAGCGCGATGGGGACGGGGGCAAGGCGGTCCGATTGGTGGAGATGTTTACGTGCATCGACCAGCCGACGACACAGGCGGCGGAACTTGGTTTCAACGGCCTGTATGAGTATTTCGAGAATGAGCCGGTAGTGCTTGTGTCGTATCACCTTTGCACACCATCACCGGATCCACTGACTTCGGAGGTAGGGCAAGCGAGGCAGGGATTTTATGACTTAAATGATGTTCCCATGGTTGCGGTTAATGGAACCACGATGGTTGCCGACGGTGGCGACGAGGGATTGGCTGACAGAATATTCACCCGATACAAACAGGTGTGTCTGGATCAGGAACAATCGCAGGAGCAGTGGCGGATTCAGGCCGAGCCAGTGTTGGCTGAAGACCAGCTTGGCGGGGAGATTTTGATTGATGGGCCTGCGACGGCGAACGAGCACAGGCTGTTCGTGTTTTTGTGTGAAAAGCTGGTGCTGGCGGTGGGTGGCAATGGTATTCTTTTGCATAGAAATGTCTGTCGGTATAATCTGAGTCCCACCGAGGGATGGGTGTTGCCGGCCGATCAAGGACATCATCGCTTTGCTTTGAAAAGCAGTCTGACGGATATTTCTGAGGCTGTTAGAAAACAGATATTGGCGTTGGAGGAGCAGTTCAGTGTCCAATTCCATTCACGGCCCGACTATATCGAGCCGGAGCAACTGATGGTGGTTGTGTTTGTGCAGGATGCGAATGACAAGACAGTGAAGGCGGCGGCGGCGTTTGATTTGAGGCCCTGAGGATTGAGTACGATATGAACCAGGAGACAGGAACAACCAAGACACGATTGCGACCGGCGAGACGGCATCTGGTCCGTGCTGTGCTGTGGGATCATGTCGTCAAAGGTTTGCTTCGCGGGGGGAAGTTATCGGCGCTGGTTGGTGTTGTTTTCGTTCTGTATCAATTGGTTATGGTGCTGGGACCCCGGTATCAGATGCGGAGCGTTACTGTTTTTGTGGCGGCTGCTGTTTCGTCGCTGGTTTTGTCGATATCGTGGTCGGTCGGGCAAGGCGTTCGTCGGCTGCCTACGATAATCCAGGTTGCCGAGCGGTTGGACCTGACTACGAATGAGCATAACCTGATCGCTACATCGCTGTACCTGCAGACCGAAGCTCGGTCTTCGTCATTCGCACGAGCGGCCGTTCGGCAAGGCGAGCAGATGCTGGCGGAGGTTCACGGAAGGTCTCCTATGGTTGACGAGGTGTATAAACCGTGGAAGTCGATGCTGGGCTGTTTGTTGGTGATTATTGGGGCCGGTTATGGGGGCATGGGCTTGGCCGGATTAGCGCCGGCCATGGGAAAACACGGTCGTCTCGATGTGCCTCCGTTGGATCGGGTGAAAGAAGCAGCTACAGTTCACGAAGCGCCGACGGCGCAGGAAGATCGTGCGAGCCATATGTCACCGGTGCGTGAGCAGGCGCTGTCGGTCAGTCGGTCGGGACAGGAAAAGACGCAGCATTTCGAGGCTAAGGGGCCATCCGATCACCAGAAGCAATTAGCGATGGGGAACGTCCGCAGTGGGATGATCAACCCGCCGGGTTATTCGTTTCAGAACGCCTCGTCGGTGGGCACTTCGGTTGAAAAGGCGGCGAGCAACCAAGGTGAGAAGAAGAAAAACAGCGTGAGCAAGCCGAGCGATCGGAAGAAACAATCAGATCGGAACAAGCCGCTGGAAGGTGAAGGTGGACAAGATGATTCGATGGTTGGCCAGGGTCTTGCCGGTGGTCGGGGCGGACAGGCTGTGAAGAATTCCTGGGGTCAGGAATTACGGATGGTCGAGGCGAACGAGGACGAAGAGGATCAGAACGAGGAGGTGGACGATCAGGAAGAGATGAACGTGCACAGGGGAGGAATCCAACCCTTCTTGAAGGATCGCAATCAGGCGCCTTCTCGTGAACTTGGCATAAGTTCGGATCAGGGTAAGCCTGGTACCGGCCGGGGCGGTCCTTCGCTGCCGAAGAAATCTCGCGGCACTGCTTCGCTGGTCCTGGGGATTTCCATACCCGATTTCGTGAAGGGACGTTTGGGGCCTGGAACGAACAAGGTCACGCACGAGCGGTCGGCTCCACAAACGAATCCAGGGCAGGCCGCCTCAGTGGTCGAAACGGGGCAAAGGAGTCTTGACGAATCTGTGTGCCCGCGATACGATGTGCTGTACGAGCATCGTTACTTGGTGCAGGCGTACTTTCTGGCGTTGTCGCGGCAGGACAATGGGGTGGTTGACGATACGGCAGCGAAGGGGCCGTAGTCGGTTATTAAGATATATAGGGCTTGGGCGGTTCTGCGTTCGAAGCATATTACGAACATAAGACGCCCGGCAGAATGCATATCGCAGTAGTGAACGAGCTAAACAAATGAGCAATGAATCAGAAACCACTTCAGCCGAATTGCAGGTCGAGCTTTTTCGTGAAGTTTTCGGTCGGATAGAAGATGAGGTCCACAAAGTATTCGTGGGCCATAATGATCTTGTGAGGGATGTTTTGTCGGTTTTATTTGCTGGCGGGCACATTTTATTGGAGGGCGTTCCGGGCATCGGCAAGACGCTCTTGGCGCGGACACTGGCGTCGACGTTGAAGCTGAGCTTCTCGCGAATCCAGTTTACTCCGGATCTGATGCCGGCCGACATTACAGGTACGATGGTCCTGTTCGATAAGGAGGGCGGGGGACATGAGCTTCGTTTCCAGGATGGACCTCTCATGGCCAATTTTGTCCTGGCCGACGAGGTCAACCGCGCCACTCCGAAGACCCAGTCGGCGATGTTGGAGGCCATGCAGGAACAGCAGGTGACAGTGGCAAGAAAGACATTTGCGTTGCCGCAGCCGTTCCTGGTGATCGCGACGCAGAATCCGATCGAGCAGGAAGGCACTTATGTGCTGCCTGAAGCGCAGTTGGATCGTTTTCTGGTCAAGCTGTTAGTAGGTTATCCACAGGAGCAGGAGTATCACCAGATTTTAGAGCGTACGACGGGGGTGGCCGATCCGGAGGTCGAGGTGGTGACATCGAGTGCCGAACTTATCGCATTGCAGAAAACGGTGCGTCAGGTGGCGGTCAGCAGGCAGGTCCAGACTTACGCCATTCATCTTATTCAGGCGACTCAGCCGGGCTCTTCGCTTGCTCCGGAGACAATCAACCGCGTAGTTGCGTTGGGTGCGAGCCCGCGTGGCGTGCAGGGATTGATGCTAATGGGTAAGGTCCGTGCTCTGCTTGGAGGTCGCTTTGCGGTGTCCTGCCAGGATATCAGGGAAGTGGCGGCGCCGGTGCTGCGTCATCGGATACTGTTGAATCTGGAGGGTCAGACCCGGCGTGTCAGTCCTGATGATCTCATTCGGACGGTGATTGATTCCGTCAGTGAGTTGACCGAGTAGCCATGGCAGAGTTGTTTTCTTCCGATTTCATCGAAAGCTTGCGTGTGGTGTCAATCAAGGCCAAGCGCGTCTCGCCACGCGGCAGACACGCCGAGCATCGCAGCGCGGATATGGGTGGGGGTCTGGAGTTTCAGGATTATCGATCTTACCTTCCCGGCGACGACATTCGGCGTGTTGACTGGAATGTGTACCGGCGCTCAGGGGAACTGTTCCTTCGGTTGTTCGAGGAGAACGAGGATTTGCCGGTTTATGTGCTGCTGGATGAGAGTGAATCGATGCACTTCGAACGGCCGGGCCGTGCGGAAATGGCGCGGCGAATGGCGGTGGTTGCGGCGGTTAGTTTGAGGCAGATGGATCGGGTGGCCATCTATCCGTTCGGTGCGGACTTGGCGCCGGCGATGGGATTGACTGGTGGGCATGGGCGTTTGTCGGGTGTTCTGAAATACCTGGAGGATTTGAAACCGTCCGGGCAAACAAATATTCGCCATAGTGTAGGGCACTTTGCGAACATGAAATTGCGAAGCGGTCTTGTGGTTGTAATCTCCGATTTTTTCGATCCGTGCGGCGTCGAAGAGATCGTCGCTGTATTGAGCAGGCTTAGGCACAAGCTGGTATTAGTGCAGATCGCGCGGTCTTCCGATGCTGAGCCTGGGATCGATGGGGAAGTGAAACTGGTGGACTGCGAAACGGAAAGGGCCATTGACCTGACGGTTTCCGGGGCTTTGCTGGAGCGGTATCGCCAGGCTTACGAGAGGTTTTATCAGTCGCTGCATGATTTTGCTGTAAGAGGGGGCGGGGCCTATCTCAGGCTGGATGTTGAGGTTCCGATTCTTGAGCAATTGGATGAATTGTTTATCAATGGGACACTGACGATTTAGGGAGTCGATGACGTGCAATTCTGGGGGATATCATGGTTGACCGCGGCTGTTGTGCTCGGTGTGTGCGGTGCGGGACTGGTTGTTCTGCATCTTCTGCGCATACGTTCTCAGCCTATTCGCGTGGTCACGTGCATGTTCTGGGACCAGGCGTTGTCACAGAGCCGCGCAAGGACTCTGCCCGGTCGGTTTCGACATCCGCTGACCTTTGCACTGCTTCTGCTGATTTGCGGTTTGATTGTCCTTAGTCTGACGCACCCTGTTCTGGTTGGCAGGACAGATAAATTAAGTCACCGAGTGCTGGTGCTCGATGCAGGCTGTTCCATGGCTGCCAGGGATGAAGATGGATCGTCAAGACTGGAGAATGCAGTTGACGATATCAGTAAGCTTGTTTCCGAAAGCGGGGGTGGTGTTCGTTGGGCGGTGCTGGTTGCCGATCCGAAGCCACGATTAGTACACGGTTTCGAGGACTCTCGATCGTTGCTACCTGTCAACCTTGATTTGATAGAGCCAGCTTCCGTTGCCGTGGCGCGTGAAGATGCACTGCATTTGGCGGCTTCACTGTTAAACGGTAAATCCGATCCTGGGATTGTACTGTTCACCGACTGCGAGATGGCCACTGGCGAGGGTGAGATTCCAGTTACAGTGGCCTATGTTGGCGAACCAGTTGACAATCTGGCCTGTGCTTCGGCGGTGTTCGAGGCGTATTCGGAGAATCCTCAGCAGGGACAATTGAGTTTTCGGGTGGGTAATTGGGGACGTAAGGCTGCCCAGGCTGTTGTGCGGGTTGTGGACGAAGACGGTGAGGCTCTTTGGCAGCGAATCTTGAACTTTGAGCCAGGGTGGACAAGCGAATTCAGTATTGCTGATATGCGGGCGGACGGTAGGCGCTTGCGGATCCTTATTGAATGTGATGATGCTCTCAAGCAGGACAACGAATTGGTGTTCGATCTGCCGCATCATGTGCCCGTTCGTGTGTGGGCCGATGGCGTGATAGCCAATCCGCTTGCCATTGTATTGGAGAATGCACCATCAGTGGAGCTGGTTTCTAATCGGGATCAGTGCGATGTTGCGGTGCTGGTGGACCCGGCGGAAACTCCTGACGGACCTGTGATAATAATCCATACCAAAGGACAGACCGAGCAGGCCGGCGGGAAAATCGTATTCAGCGAAAACCTTAATTGGCCTGATGTGTGGCTCATGGAGAGCCTGGTCTGTGGAATTGGTCCATATCTGGATGCTTTGCCTGCGGATGCACTTGATCTATTCTCAATTAATGATAAGGTTCTTGCGGCGTTTGCAAACGATGGAGGTAATTGGCGGTTGCATTTGTCGTCGGCTTTATTGTCCGAGGAATCGACATTCTGGAAGAGGCCTTTGTTCGCAATAGTACTGAACAGGGCGATTGGATTCCTGGCTGATGGGGGGCAAGCTGGTGAGGAGAGGATTCGGAATCTGTTTGTCGATCACAGGGACAGTAATGTTTTTTCCACGGATAGTCAAAGGTTTGATTTGTCTAAAACTGTCGCCATGACCACGCTGCCTGCCGACGTAATCGGTGCGAAAGGCGGAGCGATGCTGGATTTGCTTCAGTGGATAATACTATTGGTTCTAATTGCAGTGGCGATTGAATGCTGGTTGTTCGTCAAAGGAAAGATTGTATAAGCGTGACATTACGATGATGTTTTTGCGTCCCAACTGGTTATGGCTTTTGCTGCTTCTGATTGCGTTTGCTTACGCACACAGACGCTGGCCGGCCGGCGGTTCGCGCATTCGGCGCAGCGTAGTTGGATTGCTTCGGCTGCTTCTGGTGGCGTTTCTTGTGCTGGCGCTGGCGAGGCCGGTGATACGAGGGGATGCAGGGACGAACGTCGAGGTGTTTCTGGTAGATATTTCAGACAGCATATCAGATTCTGACTTGATCGATGCTGGACGCGCCATCGGTGAGAAGATCGACCAGCGAGCGCGGAAGATACGTTTGATCGTGTTTGCCGACAGTGTGCAGATGACGGATCTTCGATCTGTGGATTTTCAGACGGAGGATTTCCTCGTAACGCTTCGCAATCAGCTATCGCAAGCCGGTGACATCGCACAGAGGGTTAACGGTCAGGCCAGTGCATTGGAGGAGTCGCTGGCTCTCGCTGAAGCTGCTGTGCATTATGAAGGGGGCGGTCGCGTTCATATCTATACGGACGGGCGACAGACGCGTGGGGACGCCAGAGAGGCTGTCGAGCGGATGGTGCGGGATGGTATAGACCTTACGTTTCACAGGATAGGCGGGGCTTTTTCCAACGAAGTTATCCTGCGCAGTCTGGATGCGCCGGCGCGGGCGGATATCGGTGAGAGTGTCATGCTGACGGGGGAGATAGAGTCCTCCGTCGCAGGGGCTGGAACTTTGCGGATCGCCTCGAATGAAGGCGACGAGGATATCGTTCGTCAGTTGGAAATTCAGCCTGGTCTGCAACGCATTGAGCAGCCGTTGGCTATGGGGCAATCGGGTCTACGCCAATATAGTGTGTCGATTGAGTGTCCGCAGGACAGCGATAAGACGAATAATGACGGCTCTGTTTCGATCCTCGTCGATAGTCAGTGTCGGATAGGGGTGATCGAGACGAATCCGGATCATCCGGTTAGCAAAGCGCTTGGCGCGTGGCTGACAAACGTGCATGAGATTGTTTCGCTTAATGTGTTGAATCAGGCTGAAGCTGAATCGCTAAAGGATTTGCAGCTTCTGGTCATCGCCGACACTCCCGCTGAAGACATCAGTGACACATGGCGTAGTGCGATTGAATCACAAGTGCGTGATGGCATGGGGCTGTTAGTTAGCGGTGGAGAGCGATCTCTCGGCCCAGGTGGCTATTACGAGAATGTGCTGGCGGAAATGCTGCCGCTGCGTTTTGCGCAGACCCGTCAGCGACGTGATCCCAGCACTACGCTGGTGGTGATCATCGATACTTCAGGCAGCATGATCGGATCGCGCGTGAACCTTGCCAAGGAAATCGCGCGTTTGGCGATAGCGAGACTGAAACCGCACGATAAGGTTGGCATCGTGGAATTCTACGGCTCGAAGCGTTGGGCGGCGCCGATTCAGCCTGCTTCGAACTCAATCGATATCCAGCGAGCCTTGAATCGGCTCAGTGCCGGCGGTGGGACGGTGATTCTGCCCGCCATGGAAGAAGCCTACTATGCGTTACAGAACGTTCATACCCGAACGCGTCACGTGCTGGTTCTAACCGATGGTGGTGTCGAGGCCGGTCAGTTCGAGCCACTTGTCCGGCAGATGGTCAGCAAAGGCATGGTGCTCTCGACAGTGCTTGTCGGGCCGGACACGCATTCGTCTTTCCTGGCGAGTCTGGCTCAGTGGGGACGAGGTCGATTTTACTCGGCTCCCGATCGATTCAATCTCCCGGAGATAATCACCAAGCAACCGGAGAGTTCGCTGCTGTCACCGATTATCGAGCAGCCGAGCCGGCTAACGCCGATGACGGCCGAGCCGGTGGTAGAGGGGATCGATTTCGATAGTATGCCTGCACTATCGGGGTATGTGGAATCGACTCTCAAGCCTGCTGGTGAGCTGGTTCTGTCGTCGGATATCGGGCATCCGCTTCTGGCGAACTGGTATTACGGTCTCGGGCGGGTGAGCGTATTTGCCTCTCAGTTGGCCGGGCAATGGTCAAAGGATTTGGTCGATGAGCCGCAGTATCAAAAGCTGTTTTCGAATTTGATCCGTACCTCGCTGCGGGTGGGACAACAGCATACGCTGAGTGTGCAGCCGATAGCGACGACGGATGGGGTAACGATACTTGTGGACAATCTGGCTGTCGAGAACGGCGAGGCTCTTGAGGTGATTAAAATGAACGTTCGCGGCGGTGACATCGAACGCAGCTGGACTCTGGAGCCGACGAGGCCGTATCGGTGGCACAAGCGAGTCAGGGATTTACCATCGGGGCACTATACGGTTTCGGTCAGTACCAGCGAAAGCAATCGTGCGGGAGCTGCGGCGTTTACTGTGCCTTCGGAGAAGGAGCGGAACAGTATCGAGCCTAATGTGCGGTTGTTCGATGATGTTGCTGCAATGATACAGCGTGAATCTGCGACAGCCGGGCAGCTCGAAGAAGATCCGCTTTGGCGACCAAGGGAATTGTGGCCTATTTGTATGGTGGTTTCTCTGATACTGTTGTTGCTTAACGTGCTTGTTCGACGGTTTCCATTTGGACGGTCAGGAGTTGGTCGTGCGGCGGTTCTAATTCTATCGGTGTCTGTTGTGCTGTCGTTGGGACAGGCTGCGGAGGCCTCTTCGACACAACAGCCGGCCGGACTGTCGGGCGAGGCCGAGACGCTTGTCGTGCGGGCAATTGGGAGCGAGACGTCGGAAGAGGCCTGTGAGTTAGTCGAGCAGGCCTGTCGAATCGTTCAGCGGAACCATGGGCATCTCGGAGGGCTGTTGCAATGGCTTGACGAACTAAGCGACGAGTCTGGCATACATCGAATTGATCTATTGACGTCAATGGTGGCCGAGCAAGACGCTGACTACATATCGGCCCTGAAGCATCTAAGTGTAGTTGTGCAGGGCAATCCTGATGACGTGACGCTCTGGTGTCGATTGGGAAGACTGGAGGAGACGGCGGGAAATCGAGATCGGGCCATAGAGATTTACAAAAATCTCGCCGATGGCGCCAACGGTAAGGCAGTCTCTCGGGATGTGCTGCTGCGGTTGGCGCTTCTGCTGTACGAGAAAGAGGATGTCTCGGCGGCGCGTCAGTATTTGGATCATGCGTCCAAGAAGGAAACCGCTGATGCTAACGGGGTCTTGCAGTGCGTGTTGCTTGCGATGCTTACGGATGACTATCAGGGGGCGGTCGAGTTGGCGGATGCCATGACAGAGGTGGGCGCCAAGCCGTTTTACGGCCATCTGTTCCGCGGATTGCTGTATCTGCGGATGCAGAGGTATTCGCACGCGCAGCAGGAGTATGAGAAAGCGTATGAAGCCGCGGAACACCAACGCGACCGGCGATACGCTTTGGAGAGAGTGATTGACGCCTCACGACAGGCGGGGCAGCTAACTGCACTTGCGGAGCAGTGGATGACTCAGGAGTACATTGGCGCCAACAGACGCTCGGCGCTTGTCTCGATTCTGCGCGAGCTCGGGCGCGGTGAAGACGTATTGCGAGTGATCGAATCGAATTGGGATCAGACCGAGCAGGATAACACGTCTTCAGTGGCCGAATACCAACATGATGTGATCTCGTCTTCAATGGAAACGAACAATACGCAGAAGGCGCAACAGGCGTATCTGCGGCTTATAGAACGCTATCCCGACAGGATCGAGTATCGAGTTGGGCTCGTTCGGCTGATGATCGCGGAGGATCGCAGGGAAGCGGCGTGTAAGTACCTTGACGACATGACCGCACAAACCAGTGACGGCGATGAGTTGCTGGCGCTTGCCGGAGTTGCGGCCGATCAGAACCTTCAGTCTAATGCACTTCAGGCGGCGGATAAGGCTAAGACGGTTAGCGAGCTTTTCAATGTTAAAGGCGCCGTGTTCGAGGCCAATCTGCTGCGGCAGGGGGGGCAGGCGGATAAGGCGCTGGAGCTGCTGAGGGCGACCGAAGGGCGTGAATTGGAGCCTGATGCGATGCTGATTCTTGCTGAGACATACGAGCATTACGGCGAGAAAGGTGAATCGTTGCGGCTCTATCAGAGGATTCATGAAGTGCGGCCTACAGAGGACGTGCAGTTGCGAATGGGCTGGCTGATGGAGCAGTTGCACCAGTACGAACAGGCGTACGAGTTGTGGCTGGATTTGTGGCGGACGGCCGAGAACCCGGCGGGCTATAGGCGCGCTCGACAGCGTGTTCTGGATCTGGCCTCTCGGACTGGGGTCCTGGCGGATCTGGCGATTGAGTTGGAGGAATCGCTCGATGCCGGTCAAGGGGGGCACAAGGAACTGGAGTTGCTGGTTGACATCTACACGCGGGTCAACGATGTAATCTCGGTTGCAGAGATTCTATACGAATACGGGCGCAAGAGCGGAGATCAGGTGGACATGCTCAAGCGACTTGTACAGGCGTATGTCAGTTGCGAGCGTTTCGGCCAATGCAACGCTGTTCTGGATCGGCTGATCGAACTCGACCCGGAGAACACTCTCGAGTATCTTCAACAAAAGGCGGTGATCGCGATTGAGCGACGGCGTCCCTACGAGGCCCAAAAAGTTCTGGAGAGGATGCATGAGCTGCCTGGGCTGGGAGGCTTGGCTGAGGAGTATTCCGCAGGCGTAATGGACATGCTGGGATTGCACGAGCAGGCGGCTGAGTGTTACGCCAGGCTGCTGGCGCTGTATCCGGATCGGATCGAATCGTATCTGTTGTGGGGCAAGGCCCTGGACGCTGCCGGACTGGGTGAAAAGGCGATTGCGCGATATCTGCTTCTGCTGGAGGATTCCTCGGAGGATGATCTTTTCACGGTTGCGGTGGACGGACTGCTGAATCTGGATGCCCCGCCTGCGGCATTGAAACACGCCCTTCGTCGTGTTTGCTGTCGTATCGCCACGAAGCCGGATAAGGTGTTTCTATATCGGCTGGCGGTGGACATTCACGAGAAGCTGGACAATGCCGAATCCATGATGGACGTACTGCAAATGGCGGTTGCGGTGGCGGGTGAACGTCGGGGTCCGCTGCTGCGCGAGTTGATGGATATGGCCCGCGACAACGGGTGGCGGGATCGTCAGATTGCGTTCGGGCGATCCATCCTGGCTCTTGGGGACCAGATGCCGCCGCAGGTGTTCCTTGAACTGGGCGAAGCCCTGGTTGGAACCAGGCAGCTCGAGGCGGCTGAACGTTGTTTCTATCGGGCGGCCATTGGTTCGGACTACCGATCGATTCAGCAGCGAGTGGCCGAGTATTACGAACAAGCGGGCATGCCGAAATCCGCAGAGCGGGTGATTCGAGACCTTCTGAATGCTCGCCCGGATGACATTGCTTTGCTGTTGCGATGCGGGACTTTGCTCGAACAACAGGGGGTGTTTGATAAAGCATATGAGCGATATTATCATGCGGTTAGTCTGATGTTGCGTCGTCTGCCCGCTGAGGTTGCTGAGACACAGGTCGATCTGGATCGATCCGCAGTTGGCTCGACTGGAGGGACCACGCGACGCAAGCGAACGGCCGGAGACGCCGATGACATGATGCTGTATTATGACGCGGCG
>CAZYMD010000108.1:3539-17522 GCA_964649005.1 uncultured Pirellulales bacterium | reverse complement strand
CTGTGCACCGTTGTATTTGTGGTAGTGAGCATGGGCATAGTATTTAAACTGATTGATAAGACTGTAGGTTTGAGAGTGAGTCGGGAAGAAGAGCTTCGAGGGCTCGATATCGGCGAGCATGGGATGGAGGCCTACGGTGGTTTCCAGATATTCAGCACGACCTAAGGCAATCATCTGGTAAGGAGCCAGGAAATGAAACTCATAGTTGCATTTATACAGCCACACAAACTGAATGACGTGAAACAGACCTTGTATAAGGCGGAAGTTCACAAGATGTCTGTGACCAACGCGCTTGGCTGCGGCGAGCAGAAAGGTTACAGCGAAAGCTACCGAGGTATCAAGTTCGAGGTAAACCTCTTGAAGAAGGTCAGGCTTGAAGTGGCGGTCAACGAAGAATTCTTGCAAAAGACGATTGATGCGATCATCGAGGGGGCGAAGACGGGTCAGATAGGCGACGGCAAGATCTTCGTAATGGATCTTCAGGAATGCATACGTATCAGGACTGGAGAGACAGGCAAGAAGGCAATAGGCTAAAAGCCTTTGGGGCACTGGATGTGGGGGGGCAAGACATCTTAGTTGCCATCATTTTCTGTGCTCACCTGTTGGGCATGGGTGCGAGCCCCGTCCATGCGACGGGGCTCATTTTGTTGCCAACTTGCTGAAATACAAAATTGTGAGTCTTATTTCAATAGAACTACAATAATGTAGAATAATTTTTTCGGTTGCAAAATGATAATATGACAATAAGTGCTGGACATATAAGGCGTTAAGTGTTAATGCGAGAGATTGGTCAAGGCTGGCACGGTTGTTGCATCATAGTCTTGTAATTGATGGTATTCTTTGCCTACGTAACAGGTAGCAGAGAATGATGGAGCAGAAAATGATGGGCAACAAAGATAGATGTACACAATGTCGCAGCGGCGCCAATTATAAAGGTGATACCGTATCGTGCTGCGCACATATATTCTCCCGTAGTATCTCCCATCAAGTTAGATTGTGTTCGGAATTTAAGTAATTGTAAGGAGAAATGGGCTTGCAGTTAGAATCGCAAGTTCTACCATAAGTGCAGTGTTGTCCTTTGATTTGGCAACAATTTGAATGTAGGAGCTTAAAATGTCCAGCAACGTAACATCTGTATTTGGAAGCAATGTATTCAATGAAGCAACAATGCGTGAGCGTTTGCCCAAGAATGCCTTCAAGTCCTTGAAGAAGACATTGAACGGCGAACAGCCTCTCGATGGCGCAACTGCGGATGTGATAGCAAATGCCATGAAGGACTGGGCCATCGAGAAAGGGGCCACGCACTTCTGCCACTGGTTCCAGCCAATGACAGGCGGGACGGCGGAGAAGCATGATGCGTTTATCTCTCCAGCCCCCGATGGCAGGACCTTAATGGAATTCAGCGGCAAGGAACTGACGCAGGGTGAGCCCGATGCTTCCTCGTTTCCGTCCGGGGGATTGCGTGCAACTTTCGAGGCGCGAGGTTACACAGCGTGGGACTGCACGTCACCAGTATTCGTAAAGGAGAACGGCAAGAACGTGTCTCTATACATTCCGAGTGCATTTTGCTCATACACTGGTGAGGCCCTGGACAAGAAGACGCCTCTTTTGCGTTCAATGGATGCACTTAACAAGCAGGCCCTGCGTGTATTGAAAGCACTTGGCAACACGACAGCGAGTCGCGTTACTGCCACGATGGGTCCTGAGCAGGAGTATTTCCTGATCGATAAGTCTTTCTACGAAAAGCGTCTGGATCTGATCCTGGCGGGCAGGACGCTTTTCGGCGCCAATCCTCCACGTGGGCAAGAATTAGACGACCATTATTTCGGATGGCTTCATGAACGCGTTGCAAGCTACATGAACGAGGTAAATAACGAGTTGTGGAAACTCGGCGTGACGGCCAAGACCCAGCATAATGAGGTGTCACCCGCCCAGTACGAGCTGGCGCCGGTATTTACGACTGTAAACGTAGCGACAGACCACAACCAATTGACTATGGAGACGCTGCAGAAAGTTGCCCTTCGACATGACCTTGTGTGCTTGTTGCATGAGAAGCCTTTCGCGGGAGTTAACGGGTCCGGTAAGCATAATAACTGGAGTATGGTGACCGATGACGGTGTTAATCTTTTGGATCCAGGCGAGACTCCTCATGACAATATGGTCTTTTTAGTAATGCTGTGTGCCATTATCCGTGCAGTTGATGAGCACGCCAAGCTGCTGCGGGCGAGTGTGGCGAATACGGGCAACGAGCATCGGCTCGGCGCCAACGAGGCGCCGCCTGCCATAGTGTCGATATTCCTTGGTGATCAGTTGACCGACATCTTCGAGCAGTTAGCCAAAGGCAGCGCGAGTTCGAGCAAGAAAGGCGGCGAGCTGAAGCTTGGTGTCTCGACACTGCCTCCGCTACCGAAGGACTGTACAGACAGGAACCGAACCTCACCGTTTGCCTTTACGGGCAACAAGTTCGAGTTTCGTATGGTTGGGTCAACGCAGTCGGTAGCCGGGCCAAACTTTGTGCTTAACACGATCGTTGCAGAATCGCTTTGCCAGGTTGCTGATGAGCTTGAGAAGGCCGATGATATCAAGGTCGCAGCCCAGAAAATATTAAGCACTATCGCCACCAAGAACAGCAAGGTCATCTTCAACGGTGATAACTACACGGATGAATGGGTGGCGGAGGCTGAGAAACGCGGCTTGCCCAACATTCGTTCGACAGTTGATTCTATCGAGACGATTCCTTCCAAAGAGAACGTAGAATTGTTCAGCAAGCATGGGGTTCTCAGCGAACACGAGCTTGAGGCCCGGGCTGAGATTCTGCTGGAATCCTATGCCAAGTGGATCAATATCGAGGCGCAGACGACATTGAGCATTGCCAGGCGTCAGATTCTGCCGTCGTGTATCGAGTATACCGGACGTCTTGGCGATATTATCGCGGCAGTGACTGAGGCGGGAGTTTCGGCTGAGACACAGACCAAAATGCTCAAGAAGATCAGCGATCTGATTGGGTCTCTGGATAAAGGGATCGAGTCGCTGGATGCGGTACGAAAGAAGGCTGCTGATACTGCGGACGTCGACAAGCAGGCCAAGGCTTATAGCAGTTTTGTCATTCCGGCAATGAATGCGGTAAGAGCGGCAGCCGATGAGCTTGAGACTATTGTTGACGCAGATTTGTGGCCGCTGCCAAGCTATGCAGAGATGCTGTTCGTCAAGTAATATGAGCACCTGAAAAACAACAGCTTATTACGGATTTCAAACATGGCGTACGCTGCGCCTCGTGGCGCAGTAGGCATTGGGTTGTGGGTGAGGCTTACCTAGCGTTTAGGCAAGCCTCACACCACATAGATATACTTGCGGGTATCGCAAGCACACGCATCATTGTACTTTGAACTGGGCCTGAGGCAAATAACGATCTGAAGTTTCCGGGATTTTTGGCTACTTCCGTGAAACAGGCAGGTTGCAGGTGTCGGTCAGATGCCGGATTGCATTTTTGTTGCGACGGGTCGTTAGGCGTTGATTTTAAGGTCGGTTTCCGCAGTAGTTACTGGTTGGAGCAAGGGTGTGAGGCGGTTCGGGACCAGGGGAGGCCAAGGTCTCGCTTCGAGTGTCCGCCATTCGTTTTGCACCTCGGCAGGATGTTTTTTGGCTCAGGATGATGAGACTGCATGCCTTTTTGCTTGAAATTCTGCAATTCTCTTATAGAATATGCGTTGGCTGGGCTCAAGTGTATTGATAGTGCATGAGATTTTCTTATATTACTCATTAGGAGAATCTGCGCACTGAGCAGAGAGGGTGGACGTATAATGTTGGTGTTTTGACTCTGTGTTAAACCGGGTGTTATCGCCCGGTAGTGAATCACAGGAACAGGAGTCCCGGTTCAGTGGTTCTGCGTGAGGTTTTGATGGATTTTATGCCTAAAGACAAAGGTTTGTATGAAGCGCGTCGGGAGCACGACTCGTGCGGCATTGGCGCTGTTGTGAACATATCGGGCTGGCGGGATCACTCCATCATTGAGTATGGCAAGCAGATTCTTGTAAATCTGCACCATCGTGGCGCAGCGGGGTCCGATGAGACCACTGGCGATGGGGCTGGGATTCTCTTTCAAATTCCGCATGAATTCTTCAGTGATAAACATACGAAGCTTGGTTTTTCTCTTCCGGCTGCCGGGAAGTATGGTGTGGGGCACGTTTTCGGCTCTCAGAACCGCGCGGCTCGGGAAAAGTGTGAGAAGAAATTAGAGCAGTCGATAGGTTATTACGGGCTGAAAGTGTTGGGATGGCGTGATGTCCCTACGTCGAATGGGTGTCTGGGTAAGATTGCCCTGGCTGCTGAGCCTTCGGTAAGACAAATCTTTGTGGATTCGGCAGGTTTCGAGGGCGAGGAGTTCGAGCGGCGGTTGTATATGACCCGCAAGCGTGCAGAGCGGCTTCTACGAGAGGACCTGGGCGAAGCGGGAGATGATTTCTATGTTACCTCGCTTTCGAGCAGAACGATCTGCTACAAAGGTATGTTCATGGCGTGGCAGCTCTTTGCTTACTATCCGGATCTGGTTGATGAACGTGTCAAGTCGAATCTGGCGATAGTCCACCAGCGGTATAGCACAAACACGTTTCCGAGCTGGCGCCTCGCACAGCCTTTCCGCTGCATCGCACACAACGGGGAGATTAACACACTCAGCGGCAATCGCAGTTGTATGCGGGCGAGAGAGAGGACGATGGCCGGCGAGCTGTTTGGCGATGATATCAAGGATTTGCTGCCAGTTATGACGCCGGATGCGAGTGATTCGGGCAGCTTCGATTCCGTGCTTGAGATGCTCGTACGGGCCGGTCGGGGTATGCCTCACGCGATGATGATGATGATGCCGGAAGCGTTTGGGGCGAAATATCACATCAGTACGGATAAACGGGCGTTTTACGAATACCATTCGTCGATCATGGAGCCATGGGATGGGCCAGCGGCGATGGTTTTCACGGATGGGCGGCTGATTGGGGGAACGCTGGATAGAAATGGCCTGCGTCCGTGTCGCTATCTTGTAACGACGGATGGCCTGGCGATTCTGGCCAGCGAGGCGGGAGTTGTCGAATTTCCGCCTGAGAAGATCCTGCGGAAAGGCCGGTTGAGGCCCGGGCGGATGTTCCTCGTCGATACAGTCGAAGGACGTATCATCACGGACAACGAGATAAAGAGCAAGATTGCGAGGCAGAGACCCTATCGCAGGTGGCTCGAAGAGAATCGGATTGAGCTGCGGGGGCTTTTTGATACTCCAACATTGGAAGAGTCTGATCCAGTAACAATATGGCAGAGAATGAGGCTGTTCGGATATACAAGTGAGGAGCTTCGCATGATCCTGCAGCCGATGGCTGTCAACGGGCAGGAGCCAATTGGGTCGATGGGGACTGATACGCCTCTGGCGGTGCTGTCGGAAAGGCCAAAGCGACTGTTCAATTACTTCAGGCAGTTGTTTGCCCAGGTTACCAATCCGCCTATCGATCCTCTTCGTGAGGGTCTGGTGATGAGCCTGATGATGTTTACGGGCAAGCGTCGGAACTTCCTGGAAGAGACGCCCGAGCATTGCAGGCAGTTGAAGCTTCCTCATCCAATTTTAACGAACGAAGACATCGAACGGCTGCGGACGGTCAACCGGCATGATTTCAAGGTTGCGACAATTTCAGCGGTCTTTGCGCCGGATGGGGCGGATGCGGGGGATTCTTTGCGCCGTAATCTTGACAGGCTTGTTGACGAAGCCAAAAAAGCGATAGAAGACCAGGCATGTCTGATCATAATAAGCGATCGGGATGCCTGTGAAGACTGGATGCCGATACCTTCTCTTCTTGCTACTGCGGCGGTGCATCGGGGCCTGCTCAAAAGTGGGCTTCGCGGCGAGGCCGGGCTGATTGTCGAGAGCGGCGAGCCGCGGGAAGTAATGCACTTCTGTCTGCTGTGCGGCTACGGGGCCAACGCTGTTAATCCCTATCTTGCATTCCAGTCGCTTAATGAGATGCACCGCGATGGAAGTTTGCCTGTTGATCTTGAGCCTATCCAGATCGCGGACAACTACATTGCCGCGGTTAAGAAAGGCATTCTCAAGACGATGAGCAAAATGGGAATCTCTACCCTGCGGAGTTATCACAGCGCGCAATTGTTCGAGGCTGTTGGGCTGAACCGTGAGTTTGTGGACGAGTACTTCACGGGCACCAGCTCTCGAATTGGCGGCGCAGGACTCGAAGAGGTTGCACGCGAAGTAGTGATGGACCACCGATTCGCATTCGAGCAACATCCCGTTGGAACGTTAGGGCTCGATTTCGGGGGTGAATATCAGTTCAGACATGCGGGCGAGCGTCATCTTTGGAATCCGACGACTGTGTCCAGGCTTCAACATGCGGTCAGGAACAAGGATGCTGCGGCCTATGAGGAGTATCGTCAGGCTGTGAACGACCAGTCTCGCAGACTTTGCACGTTACGCGGGCTGTTCGAGTTTACCGAGGGGGAATCAGTACCGTTGGATGAGGTGGAGCCTGCGAGTGAGATTGTTAAGCGGTTCTGCACGGGCGCGATGAGTCACGGATCGATCAGCAAGGAAGCCCACGAGTGCATGGCGATTGCGATGAATCGCATTGGGGGTATGAGCAATACGGGCGAGGGGGGCGAGGACTCTTTGCGGTACACCCCAGAGCCCAATGGTGATTCGAAAAACTGTGCGATCAAGCAGATTGCCAGCGCACGATTTGGGGTGACAATCAACTATCTGGCGCATGCGAAGGAATTGCAGATTAAGATGGCGCAGGGAGCCAAGCCAGGCGAGGGGGGGCAGTTGCCAGGGCATAAGGTAACGGAAGAAATCGCGAAGATGCGGCATTCGACGCCTGGGGTTACGTTGATATCACCACCGCCGCATCATGATATCTACTCGATAGAGGATTTGGCGCAACTGATTTACGATCTCAAGTGCAGCAATCCGGGGGTAAAGGTTTCGGTGAAGCTGGTTTCAGAGGTTGGGGTTGGTACGATTGCAGCGGGAGTGGCCAAGGGCAACGCGGATGAGGTGCTTATCAGCGGCCATGATGGAGGGACGGGAGCCAGTCCGCTTTCGTCGATCAAGCATGCTGGTTGTCCGTGGGAGCTTGGATTAGCGGAGACGCAACAGGTGCTGGTTATGAACGGGCTGAGGGATCGCATCAGGGTCCAGGCGGACGGGCAGATGAAGACCGGGCGCGATGTTGTGGTTGCAGCGCTTCTGGGCGCAGAGCAGTTCGGTTTCGGGACGGCGGCCCTTGTGTCGCTGGGATGTACGCTCCTACGCAAGTGTCACGAGGGAGCGTGCTTGTATGGGATTGCAACGCAGGACCCTGAACTTCGCAGGCGTTTCGCGGGCAAGCCTGAATATATCGAGCGGTTTATGTTCTTCGTAGCTGAGGAAGTGCGTCAGATCATGGCGACTCTGGGTTTTCGTAATCTTGAGGAAATGGTCGGACAGGTGGATCGGCTGAAAATTCACAAAGCTATGGACCACTGGAAGGCAAAGGGGCTCGATTTCTCCGCAATCTTTGCAGTGCCTGAGAATCCGGAGAATAAGCCTGTCCGTAAGACTACGAACCAGGCGTACAAGCTCGACGATCACCTCGACTGGGGGATCATCGAGAAATGCCAGGCGGCTATCGAGAAGAAGAGCAAGGTGACTCTGGAAATTCGCATTCGCAACACGAACCGTACGGTTGGGGCTATTCTAAGCAACCGTATTGTATGCCGGTGGGGTCCTGAGGGGCTTCCTGACGGCACGGTGGATATCCATGTGAACGGTTCGGCGGGACAGAGCTTTGGCGCCTTTCTTGCTCCGGGGGTGACATTTCGGCTGGTTGGCGAGAGTAACGACTATTTAGGCAAGGGACTTTCCGGCGGGCGGATCGTAGTTAAGACACCCGAGAAATCACCTTTCCAGGCTCATGAGAATATTATCGTTGGCAACACACTTTTGTATGGGGCCACCAGCGGCGAGGTATTTGTCAACGGTGTGGCGGGGGAACGGTTTGCAGTTCGCAACAGTGGCGCAACGGCTGTTGTCGAGGGCCTCGGCGATCACGGTTGTGAGTACATGACGGGAGGGCTTGTTGTCGTGCTCGGACAGACCGGTTGTAATTTCGGCGCGGGTATGAGCGGCGGTTTGGCCTACGTTCTCGATGAGATGCAGCTTTTCGATACGCTGTGCAATCTCGATATGGTGGAGCTTGAGAGCGTTTGGCAGGATGAGGACAAGGAAGTGCTGCAGGATTTGATACGGCGTCATCTGGAGTGGACGGGCAGCCGACGGGCACAGCGTATTCTCGACGCATGGCCAGATATGGTTGGCAAGTTCGTGAAGGTGATCCCAATAGACTATCGCAAAGCATTGGAGAGGATGCGGGCGGCGGAACAGCGTGACACCGAGACAACGCCTGCGACCGAGGAGGTGTTCTATGGCTGAGATAAGGGGCTTCTTAAGATATCATCGGCAGCCCGTTGGCCATCGCCCGGTCGAGCAGCGCGTCCACGATTTCGAGGAACTCGATCTGCCGCTTACACCTGATGAGATTCGACAACAGGCCGCGAGGTGCATGGACTGTGGCATACCGTTTTGTCATGGAGCCGGTTGTCCCGTCTTGAACAATATCCCCGATTTCAACGATCTGGTGTACAAGGATAAATGGCAGCAGGCGTGTGAGAATTTGCATGACACAAACAACTTCCCGGAGATTACCGGGCGGATATGTCCTGCTCCGTGTGAGACGGCCTGTACTCTGGCGGTGAACGACGAGCCTGTTTTGATAAAGCATATCGAATACAAAATTGTCGAGCGAGGTTTCGAAGAGGGCTGGATCAAGCCTATGCCGGCGGCAAAGAAAACGGGCAAGCGCGTTGCTGTGATCGGCTCAGGCCCGGCGGGCTTGGCCGCGGCGCAGCAATTGGCCAGAAGCGGGCATGACGTCGTCGTCTTTGAGAAGGATGAGCGAGTCGGCGGTATGCTGCGATATGGAATTCCCGACTTCAAGCTTGCGAAAAGCGTTATCGACCGTAGGCTCGAACAGTTAATCGCCGAGGGTGTTGATTTTCAGACAGGGGTGGATGTGGGGCAGGACATCTCGGTGCGGTATCTTCGCAAGATGTTCGATTGTGTCTGCCTGGCGATGGGAGCGGGGGAGCCGAGAGACATTGCTGTTTCGGGCAGGGGCTATGAGAACATACTTTATGCAATGGATTTTCTGACCCTTCAGAACAGACTTTGCTCGGGCGAAGAGACAGGGGAATCCAAGATCGTCGATGCCAGGGATAAAGTAGTTGTGGTGATCGGCGGTGGCGATACGGGCAGCGATTGTGTAGGCACGGCCAGACGACAGGGCGCGAAGAAAATATACCAGCTTGAAATATTGCCGAAACCGCCTGAGAATCGGCCTGATGATACGCCCTGGCCGATGTGGCCTCGGATTATGCGCACATCATCTTCTCAGGAGGAAGGCTGTGAGCGAATGTGGTCGGTTATGACCAAGAATTTCTCAGGTTACGAGACGCGGGTTGGCAGTCTCGATGCCTGCGAAGTCGATTGGGTGAAAGGTCGGCGAGGCTGGGAGGTCAAGGAGAGGCCCGGGACGGAATTCACGCTGGAGGTGGATGTCGTTCTTCTTGCGATGGGTTTTCTACACGTGGTGCACGAAGGTATTGTTAAAGAGCTTGGGCTCAAGCTGGACGGCCGGGGCAACGTTGCTGTTGAGGATTTTCAGACCAGTGAGCCATGGGTGTTTGCGGCAGGTGACACCGTTGAAGGCGCATCGCTGGTTGTCCGGGCTATACGGAGCGGTCGTGACGTGGCGGCTGCCATAGATCGGTGGTTCGCTTCAGGAGGTTGACCGATGTCGAGGTCACGGGCCGGAGGACACACGAATGGAAGGGATTGAAGCAAGGAAGAGGTAATGCCGAAACGAAAAGACATACATAAGATACTCATCATCGGCTCAGGCCCGATCGTCATCGGGCAGGGCTGTGAGTTCGACTATTCGGGCGCTCAGGCGTGCAAGGTTCTTAAGGATGAAGGTTACAAGGTGGTGCTGGTCAACAGCAATCCTGCGACCATCATGACGGATCCTGAACTGGCGGACCGGACGTATATCGAGCCGATTACGCCTGAGGTTGTCGAGCAGATCATTCGCAAGGAACGGCCTGACAGCATGCTGCCTACGTTGGGTGGACAGACGGGGCTCAATACGGCTGTCGCTGTGGCGGAGAAAGGAGTTCTGAAGAAGTATGGCGTTAAGCTGCTCGGAGCGAATCTGCAAAGCATTAAGAGGGCTGAGGAGCGGGATCGGTTCAAGAAGACAATGGAGCAGTGCGGGCTGGATGTTCCCAGGAGCGGGTATGCACACAACTGGCGCGAGGCCCAGGAGATCGTTAAGTTAGTGGGCTATCCGGCTATCATTCGCCCATCCTATACGCTTGGCGGTATGGGCGGCAACGTTGCTTACAATTCCGAGGAGTATGAGAAATATATTCACTGGGGGCTAAGCTTAAGTCCCAAGAGCCAGGTGCTCGTGGAGGAGTCCGTCGTCGGGTGGAAGGAATATGAGCTTGAGGTGATGCGCGATCGGAAGGACAACGTCGTGATTGTCTGCTCCATCGAGAACCTCGATCCGATGGGAATTCATACGGGCGACAGTATAACCGTCGCACCAGCCCAGACGCTGACCGACAAGGAATACCAGGTGATGCGCGATGCGGCGTTGCAGATTATTCGGGCTATCGGCGTGGAGACGGGCGGCTCGAATATCCAGTTTGCTGTTCATCCTGGCAACGGCAAGCTTTACGTGATCGAGATGAATCCGCGTGTGTCACGCAGTTCGGCGCTTGCTTCGAAGGCGACGGGTTTTCCCATCGCAAAGATTGCATCGCTGTTGGCGGTTGGGTATACGCTGGATGAAATTCCGAACGATATTACGAAGAAGACGCCTGCTTGTTTCGAGCCTACTATCGATTATTGCGTGACCAAGTGGCCAAGGTTTACTTTTGAAAAATTCCCGAAGACCAGTCCCGAACTGACAATCCAAATGAAGTCGGTCGGTGAGGCGATGGCTATCGGCAGGACTTTCAAAGAATCGCTGCAAAAAGCGATACGTTCGCTTGAGATCGATCGCTATTCCCTTAGCGGAAGCCATATCAATGCGAATCTGTCCTTCGGGCAACTGAAGGACAAGCTAAGGACGAATTGCTGGGATAAGATATGGTATGTCGCTGAGGCGTATCGAAGGAAGTTTACCACTGAGCAGCTTTTCGAGCTGACGAAGATCGACCCGTGGTTCCTTGATAACATACACGATATCGTCAAGCTCGATGCGAAACTTGCATCGAAGGATTGCAGCAAAATAGGCGCCGGGTTGATGCGACAGGCCAAGGAGTATGGTTTTAGTGATAAGCACCTGGGATCGCTAATGGGCGCGGACGAATTGATGGTTCGCAAACGCAGGCAGGAGTTAGGAGTTAATCCTGTCTATAAGACTGTCGATACGTGCGGGGCGGAGTTCGAGGCAGAGACGCCTTATTTGTACTCGACATACGAACAGGAATGTGAGGCCAATCCGACGAGCAGGCGGAAAGTTATCATTCTCGGCGGTGGGCCCAATCGAATCGGGCAGGGGATCGAGTTCGACTATTGTTGCTGCCACGCGGCTTTCGCATTGCGGGAGATCGGCGTTGAGTCGATCATGGTCAACTGCAATCCTGAGACGGTCAGCACGGACTATGACACGTCGGACCGGTTATATTTCGAGCCGCTGACGTTCGAGGATGTGATGGCTATCGTGGAAAAGGAGCGGCCCGATGGGGTGATCGTGCAGTTCGGTGGGCAGACTCCCTTAAAGCTGGCTGTTCCCTTGGAGCAGGCTGGAGTTAAGATCATCGGGACATCGCCCGACAGCATCGATCAGGCGGAGGATCGCAAGCGGTTCAACAAGCTTGTAAAGAAGCTCAAGCTATGCCAGCCTTACAGCGGTACGGCGATGTCTTACGAAGAGACCCTGAAAATCGCAAACAAGCTCGGCTATCCAGTATTGATTCGGCCATCGTTCGTATTAGGCGGCAGGGCGATGGAGATCGTATATGATGAGGCGGCGCTTAAGGCATGTGTAGCCAATGCCATCGAGGCTTCCGGCGAGCATCCTATTCTGATCGATAAGTTCC
Organism: uncultured Pirellulales bacterium; assembly: GCA_964649005.1. Taxonomy (GTDB): domain Bacteria; phylum Planctomycetota; class Phycisphaerae; order Sedimentisphaerales; family Anaerobacaceae; genus CAZGMJ01. Next base: position 5,330 of record CAZYMD010000108.1, on the reverse strand, counting down.
TTGATGATGCGACTGAGTTAGACGTAGACGCAATCAGCGATGGCAAGCGGGTTGTGATCGGTGGGGTCATGGAGCACATCGAGGAGGCCGGGGTTCATTCGGGTGACAGTGCGTGCTCGCTACCTCCTGTGTCTATCAAACCCAAGGTGCTGGATGAGATCAAGAGGCAGACCAAGATGCTGGCTCTGGAACTGAAGGTCAAGGGACTGATTAATATTCAGTTCGCGGTTAAGGATGAGCAGATTTATATTCTTGAAGTGAATCCGCGGGCGTCGAGGACGATCCCGTTTGTGAGCAAGGCTATCGGGGTTCCGCTGGCCAAGCTTGCCGCCAAGGTTATGACGGGATTAAGCCTTGAAGAGCTTGGCTTTACCGAAGAGGTTCATCGCAAGCACTATGCGGTTAAGGAGGCGGTGTTCCCGTTTCTGAAGTTCCCTGGGATAGATACTTTGCTCGGACCTGAAATGCTCTCGACCGGCGAGGTTATGGGGATTTCGGATGATTTCGGTATGGCATTCGCCAAGTCGCAGATGGCGGCGGGCAACAGCCTTCCGACGAGCGGTAATGTTTTGTTCAGTGTTAAAGATATTGACAAGCCGAGAGCGGTCGAGGTTGCTCGCAAGCTGCACGAGCTTGGATTCAAGATCACTGCGACTAAGGGAACGTGCATTTCGTTTATTCAGAATAACATACCTTCGGAATTTGCATTGAAGATGACCGAGGGCAGGCCAAACATTGTCGACCATGTAATCAACGGCAAGTTCGGTCTGATTATAAATACGACGATTGGCAAGCAGTCGATTATCGACTCTTTCGCAATTAGAAGAAATGCACTGGACAAGCAGATTCCGTATGTGACAACGATACGGGGGGCCAGGGCTGTGGCAGAGGCGATTGGAGCGATGAAGAAGCAGAAGATCGATGTCAAGCCGATACAGTTCTACTATCGATAGGAAGGACAGTGGCAGTGAAGGCGATTCTCTTATTGGAAGATGGCACGGTGTTTCGGGGCGGCTCGTTCGGAGCGCTGGGGATTAGGTGCGGCGAGGTCGTATTCAATACGAGTATGAGCGGCTATCAGGAGATAATTACCGATCCATCTTACAGCGAACAGATTATTACGATGACGTATCCTTTGATCGGTAATGTCGGAACGAACCGAGAGGATTGGGAGTCGCGGAAGGTCTACGCCGCCGGGTTTATCGTCAAGGAGAATTGCGAATACCCGAGCAACTGGCGGAATAAGGATTCGCTGAGCGAGTATCTGAAAAAGAATAAAGTCGTCGGATTGGAGGGGATCGATACGCGGGCTCTGGTGCGGCATATTCGCGAGAAGGGGGCGATGAGGGGAGTGATTTCGTCAACCGAGTTTGGCTTGCCTGCGCTGCGTAAGGCGCTTGAGAAGTACCCGGGGCTTGTGGGGCGGGACATTGTCAAGGATGTAACAGCCAAGAAACCTTATTCGTGGGACAAGGGCGTGTTCGATGTGTTGGCGGGGCAGGAAGTTAAGGCGGAGAAGAAGTATAAGGTGGTTGCGATTGATTACGGAATGAAGCATAACATCCTGAGATTGCTTTGCTCGCATGGCTGCGAGGTGCAGGTTGTTTCTGCCAAGGCTTCGGCGAGTGACGTTTTGAAGTATAAGCCTGACGGTGTTTTCCTTAGCAATGGGCCAGGCGATCCTGCGCCGGTTGAATATGCTGTTGAGACGGTAAGGAAATTGTTAGGTAAGGTTCCGATATTCGGGATTTGCCTGGGGCACCAGCTTTTAGGGCTGGCGCTGGGGGCCAA
>CAZYMD010000108.1:0-3439 GCA_964649005.1 uncultured Pirellulales bacterium | reverse complement strand
AATGATTTTACCAAGATGATGGCACAGTCAAAATAGCTGTTGCTTGCGAAAACAGGATCGAGGTCGAGTGGTATTGTACAAATTCAAAAAAATTCCTCTTGCGTCAGACATTCCTTAAATTCTATGCAAACGAGCCCAGATTCAGTTATAGTGCATAGCGATGCCAGACTTCTCCACTCGCTTCGCACGGTCGAAGTGACAAGAAACAATTCTCCATCGTGAGAATTTAACAGAGTCTGTATTATTCCCATTCGATTGTGGCGGGGGGTTTGCTTGAGATGTCGTAGACGACTCGGTTGACGCCTCGGACTTCGTTGATGATTCTGTTGGCGACTAGACCCAGCACTTCGTAAGGAATCTTCGAGAAATCGGCGGTCATGAAATCGACTGTCTCGACGGCTCGGATTGCGACTACGCTTTCGTAGCTTCGTTCATCCCCCATTACACCTACTGTGGAGATGGGTAGCAGTACGGCCAGGGCCTGAGATATTTTGCGATAGAGACCAGCGGATTTGATTTCGTCGATCAGGATTTCATCGGCGGCGCGAAGGGTTTCGAGCCTTTGGACGGTGACATCGCCTACGATTCTGACCGCCAGGCCAGGGCCTGGGAAGGGGTGACGCCAGACCATGTTTTCGGACAGGCCAAGGTATTCGCCGACGAGCCTGACCTCATCCTTGAACAAATCGCGAAGGGGCTCGATCAGCTCGAAGCCAAGTTGGGCGGGAAGGCCTCCTACGTTGTGGTGCAGCTTAATATTGGCTGCGGGGTTGCCATCTTTGGAGCCTGACTCGATGACGTCGGGGTAGAGCGTGCCCTGGGCGAGGAATTTGGCGTTGGGAATTTTCGAAGCCTCGGATTTGAAGGCCTCGATGAATTCGGCGCCGATTATCTTGCGTTTTTCCTGAGGGTCGGTAATGCCTGCCAGGCCTGATAGGAATTGTGTGGACCAGTCGACTACTCGCAGGTCCATCTGGAAGTGGTTTTTGAAGGTTGATATTACGCTTTCGCGTTCGTTCTTTCGCAGCAGGCCATTATCGACGAAGATGCAGGTTAGCTGGTCGCCTATTGCTTTGTGGATCAATGCGGCCACGACCGAGGAATCGACTCCTCCGCTGAGGCCGCAGATGACCTGGGCGTCACCTACCTGTTTGCGGATAGCTTCGACGGTTTCGCTGACGAAGTCGCTCATTTTCCAGTCGCCTGAGCAGCCGCAAATGTCATAGACGAAGTTTTGGATGATCTGGACTCCTTTGGGTGTGTGCGAGACTTCGGGGTGGAACTGGACGCCAAAGAATTTCTTTTTTTTGTGCCTGACTGCGGCGAAGGGGCAGGTATCGGTTGTGGCGAGGTCGACGAAGTCTTTGCTCATTTGGCCTACCTGGTCGCCGTGGCTTGCCCATGCAGTCATGGAGTCGGGCAGGTTGGCGAGCAGGTCGGTTTTGTCCTGTATGTTGAGTGTGGTGCGGCCGTACTCGCGTTTGTCGGCCGGGATGATCTTTGCGCCGAGCATCTGGCAGCCAAGCTGCATGCCGTAACATATCCCGAGGATTGGCACGTCGAGGTCGAAAATGCCTGGGTCGCATTTGGGGGCTTTTTCATCGTATACGCTGGCGGGGCCGCCTGAGAGGATCAGACCTTTGACGCCTATTTCCTCAAGCTCCTGTGGTTTGACGTTTGCTGGGAATATCTGCGAATAGACGCTCTGCTCGCGGACCCGGCGGGCGATTAACTGCCCGTATTGGCTGCCAAAATCCAAGATAGCGATAGTCTGGCGTTTCATGAAAGTTCCTTGGCCTTGTTTTTCATATTAGTTTTTGACTATTCGGGCAAAAGGTTATGAATTCGAAGCTGGAACATTACACGATTGGAGCGGATAAATCAAGGGTGTAGTGGAGGGGGGTGTTTTTACTAGGGATTATCAGTGAATTCTTCACGTCAAAGCTTCTCTACGACTTTGGTGAGGATTTCCAGTAATTGTTAGGTCTCCTCTGAAAAGTTAAGTTTAAGAGATGTATAGTGATAATGGGGAAGTTGTTTGGAAATATCTTGAACCAAACTATTCATACCCTGGCCGTTTCTGCTTTAACGTCTTGACAAACATATCATCGTCTTCTGTACCATACAATCCATCAGGGCCAGCAGATAATAAGATATATGCTACGTGGTAACGACCTCCCGGATATTTGGATTTAAGACGTATCTTGAGCTGGTTGATAAAAGGTGTTTGATCTGAATAGAGTGGATGTATCTCCTTTGGATTATCAGGTACACCAAGTTCAATTAAAGTGCGATTGTCCTCAGGATTATATATCTTATCAAGACCATTTGGATCACGTGTATTTACAATGCCATTAGCAATAAAATACAAAACTGGCATTCCATCATTGTGTGCTGTCTGAGATACGGATTTGTAGATATCACAACAAACGACAGCATCATTAGGGTACGGCCCTGTGTTTTCGATCCCGTAAACGTCCGACAGCTTTGTGGGAGAAACTGTGGCAGGCGATACCATGGGGCCACGTCTTGTCTGAGATAAGTGTTTTATATCCGTGAGATCCCCATATAACTGGACAGTTCCGGATGCGTCCATTCCATCCGCTCGGAATACAGAATCTTTATGAAAACCCATCAAGTCTCTACCAACGATGGCTTCACATAATTTCATTGCACCACAGTAAGGTTGTCCACCTGGATCGGTAGCTGAAGAGGAAGGATACTCACCAAATTCTCTACGGAAGGCTCTTAAGCCAGCTTCTATACTTTGGAATTGAACGCGTTGTCTAACATCAATACTAGGATCCTTAGTGATATTTTTCCAAAAAATCAATTTAATCGAAATGCAGAGCACCAACAATACTAATACTATGACAAGCCATTTCCATATACGCATGGTTAAGTATTTCTTCTGAATCATACTTTTATCCTATTAAGTTCTACTTCAATTGTATACATTTTGTTAAAATATTACTACAACTCAACCTTTTCGCTATTAGAATAAAGTGTCTGCATAGTAAAAAAGCAATCGTTCGATTCATGAAGCCTCAATACAAACTCGTATTTGGCATTCCATATTCTTTTTCTAACTAAATAATAGTCCCAAAAGGGATGTTATACAGAATTTAGTTTAATCGGCTTATTCTGTTAATAATTTTACAGCTTTGAAGTCGGGGCTGACGATTACCTTGATGTCAGGTTGGCCGTTTTTTCCTTTAAATGTGGCGATGTATCCTGTCTGATTTGGTTTTACTGAAGAGGATGGCAGCGCAACTGTGTTGCGAAGGGCAGTGCGAAAGACGAACTCGTTTGCTTTAGACCATGCACGTGATGTCGTCGATTCCGCTGGGCCTGACTCGTTGGTTTTGAACAGCGTGTTGGGCAGTAGAAAATATGGAACGACCGGCTCTCACCGTTATAGTCGATATAGACCATAATG
>CAZYMD010000107.1:0-17632 GCA_964649005.1 uncultured Pirellulales bacterium | reverse complement strand
TATTGCCGACCGGTTGACTACCGGCCTTATGTGGCGCATACCGGATGATTCCCCGTCATCGACTACGATACCAGCCGGCGGTTTTCTTCTGATATGGGCCGACGACGAGGCCAACCAAGGGCCTCTTCATGTTGGATTTAAGCTCGGGGTGGGCGGGGAGCAGATTGGTCTTTACGATCCCGACAAGATATTGATAGATGGAATTACGTTCGGCGCTCAGGTAGGCGATGAATCCTATGGACGTCTGCCGGATGGGGCCGACAATTGGCAGGTGTTCTCATCGCCGACCCCAGGGGCGTCGAATAGCAGCATTTCGGTCCCCCGGATTGTCATCAATGAGATAATGTACCATCCATACCATGAAGAGGACACGCCTGAAAATACAGGTGAGGAATACATCGAGCTTTACAATGCGAGTAATCGTACGGTCGATCTGTCCGGCTGGCGTTTCAGCGATGGAGTGGATTTTACCTTCCCGCAGATTACAATCTCTGCGAGTTCATATCTTGTTGTGGCCGCCGACGTCAATTCGTTTACTCAAAAGTATCCTGTAGCGAACAACGTGATAGGGGGCTGGCAGGGACGCCTCAGCAATTCCGGAGAGAACATAGATCTGGTTGATAATCTGGGTGTGCGCATGGACGCTGTCGAGTATTCCGATCAGGGAGACTGGGTGTTGCGGGAGCTTGGCCCTGTGGATTATTATCATCGTGGCTGGATGTGGTCTGACGCTCATGATGGTGATGGTAAGTCGTTGGAGCTTATCAATCCTTTGATGCCTAATGAATACGGCCAGAACTGGTCGGTCAGTGACAGTAATGACGGCACGCCCGGCTCCGAGAATCCCATTATCTCGCAGAACATAGCGCCTCTGATGTCCGATGTGAGCCACTATCCGGCGGTTCCAGGTCCGGAGGATGAGGTGACGGTTGCAGTTCGTATTATTGATGAGCTGCCGCTCGGAGTGACAGCCAGACTGTACTATCGGATAGACGAATCAGAGTATACCGACAGGGAAATATATCCGCATCATGACGCGAACAGCTACTCAGTTCTTTCGATGTATGATGATGGCAATCATGGTGATGGAGCTTACAGGGACGGTGTCTACGGTGCTGTGATACCCGCCCAGGCTGATGGATCGATAGTGGAGTTCTACATTGAAGCGGGAGATGTTTTGGGCCATATACGCACATATCCCGCGCCAAGCTATGTAGGTGGGATATTCGAGCAGGTGACAAATCTTCTGTATCAGGTGGATTCAACCTTCGATCACGACCTTTACTGGGAGCCAGGCGCACAGCCTGTCTATTACATAATCATGACCAGGGCCGAAAAGGACAGGCTGCTTGATATAGGCGACAGGGAAGGGGGCGAGTACAACAGTGACGCGCAGATGAATGCCACTTTCGTCAGTGTGGACGGTGTTGACATAATGGCTCGCTACAATGTCGGCGTTCGTAACAGGGGCCACGGCTCTCGAAATGACCCTCCAAACAATTATCGTGTCAACTTCGTTCACGGTCGGCCGTGGAAAAATGTCGATGCGATCAATTTGAATACGAAGTACACGTATGTTCAAGCGGCCGGCAGTGCTGTCTTCCGTATGGCGGGGCTGCCCCAGCCTGTTGTGGCGCTTGTGCAGGTCAGGCTTAACGGCGAGAACCTTGCGGTCGCCGGCGGTGAGATGTACGGCTCGTACGCCCATCTTGAGGTGGTGGGCAATGACTTTGCGCGGCAGCATTTTCCCGACGACAGGGACGGCAATGCCTATAAATGTATGAGAGACGATGGGCCGGCGGATTTCCGCTATCTTGGTGAGGATTTTGGGCCGTATCGGCGAAGCTACTTCAAACAAACGAACGAGTCTCAGGACGATTGGTCGGATATAGTAGATATCTCATATGTCATGTCCAACACACCGGACAGCAACTTCGTACAGGAATTAAACCGTGTTATCAATGTTGAGCAGTGGCTGAGAGTCCTGGCCATGAACGCGCTGTTGGACAATAACGAGACTTCCCTCGCAAATGGCTATGGCGACGACTACTTCCTGTACAGGGGTTTGAACGACACTCGTTTCTGGCTTATCCAGCACGATCTTGATTCGATCTTCGGTTTCAATGGCAGCAGCGCCACGAGAGGCATCTTCCGGGCGACGGCCCTGGCTTCAATGAAGCGTTTCCTCGAGCATCCCCAGTTTGCGCCTCGCTACTACTATCACCTGAAGAACTTGCTGGAAACTACTTTCTCCGACGAGCAGCTTCGGCCTATGTTGCAGGAACTTCTCGGCGATTTTGTCCCGGCGGGTGTAATAGAGCAAATGCAGAATTACGTCGTTGAAAGACGCCAGCATGTTTTATCGCTTATTCCATCCGAACTGGCAATAAGCACTTTTGATTTGTCACCATTTGACGATGGCTACTACATGACCTCTTCGAGCAAGGTGGAGCTCGATGGTTACGCTGATGTGATCGAAACGCGCAGTGTCCTTGTGAACGGTCGTGCAGCTTCGTGGCAGCCCGTAGAGGGCAGGTGGTCGACGAGGCGGGCGGGCCAGAGCATCGGCGAGGCTTTCATAGATGAGGGATCGACATGGAAGTACTTCGATGGATACACGGACCTGGGGGTGGACTGGTATCTCAATGTAAATGACAGCGACTGGCCAGTCGGCGAGGCTGAGCTGGGCTATGGTGACGGCAGCAGTGGTCATCCGGAGACAACTGTGATCGGATACATCGACACAGACCCGAATGTCTCCGTAGAACAGAAGAACATCACAACATACTTTACTCATTCGTTCGATGTGAATGATGCATCCCGGTATTCGAGTCTTTCTCTGAGGATACTGCGCGACGATGGGGCGATTGTCTATCTCAATGGTGTTGAAATAGCTCGAAGTAATATGCCAGCCGGACCGGTTGACTACAATACGCCTGCTTTGACAAATGTTAGCGGCAGCAATGAAACGAATTTCTACGGAGGTGCGACTCTCGCCGATGATGATGACTTCACCAGGCTTGACGTGAGCAATCTGAGGGACGGCGCCAACATACTTGCCGTTGAGATTCATCAAGCAACGCCGAGCAGCGCCGATATCAGCTTCGATCTGGAACTCTCAGGCATTATCTATGAAGAGGCTCCTTTGTCAGGGGTGCTCCTTAAGCCTGGTGTGAACCGTGTGATCGTTGAGACATTTGACGGTCCCGAAGGCGCCGGTAAAGCACTGGAGCAGAGCTTCATTGATATGTACTATATTGATGGCGACATGTCGGATATCTCCGGTGGGCTGACGGAAGATATTGTTCTTGATTCCGCTTCTGGACCCTGGCATGTAACAGGCGATCTGACTGTTCCCTCAGGAATTACTCTGACAATTGAGCCAGGGACGACGCTGTTCTTCGAAGAAGGGACCGGTTTAACGGTTGAGCAGGGTGGCAGACTGGTTGCTGAAGGGACTAAGTACAGTCGCATTAAAATGACCCATTTGCCTGATAGTGATGCTATGTGGGCGGGCATTACCTTTGACCACACGCAGCAGGACAATCGACTAAGTTACGTTGATATTGAGTTTGCGGATGGGCCGGAAGGCGCCACTGATGTTCAATCCTCTCGAGTGCTTCTGGAAAATGTAACCTGGGCCGGAACGAATGCCAGAATTCTGAACGTTGATCACCCAACGGCGATTATCCGTAACTCATTCTTCCCTTCTATTACGGGCGAAGAACAGATTCACGGTGTTGGTCTGAGCGGAAATGAGAGCCTGATTTTTGAAGGCTGTACATTCGGAGCCACTACCGGCTACAATGACATAATCGATTTCAGCAGCGGCCAGCGACCTGGTCCTATCTTTCAGATGTACGACAGTGTCTTTCTCGGCGGAGGTGATGACGGTCTCGATCTTGACGGAGCCGACGCTCATATCGAAGGCAATCTGTTCATGGCTTTCGCAAACGGCAACGGTGGCGATACGAACAGCACTACCTCGAGCGCCGTCGCTACAGACGCCGGCAGCGATATTGTGCTCGCACGTAACATCTTTGTGGGCGGCGATCACCATGTATTGCTCAAGAACGGCGCGTCGATGACGGCACAGAACAATACCTTCATCGGTTCGACGATGGCTTCGATCAATTTCGGTGAACCCGGTCGCAGCGTCGATCCAGGAGGAGCGGCATATCTGGAAGGCAATATCTTCTACGACAATGCCAGGATATTCTATAACATATTTGATAATCCGCTCTATCCAGGCTACGGCCCTGACCCTATGCCCACAATCAACAATACGATCATTCCTTCCGAATGGCACAGCTTTGGCGTTGGCAACATAGATTGCGATCCTGTATTTTTCGATCCCAACAATGATTATCGTCTCAGAGCGGGATCGGGTGGTATTGGTACCGGTTCGTGCGGTTTGGACATGGGTGCATATGTGCGGTCGGGCATCACCATTTGCGGTGAGCCAGGTCCAGTTACATACCATACTACGGCGATGTTGACTGTTGGTGGTCCCGGAATTACACACTACAAGTATTCTGTGAACAGTTCAAGTGGCCCATGGAGCCCAGAAATGCCAGTTGGTGCTCCCATAGAATTGGCGGGACTTGTAAATAGCCAGTCCTACACTGTGTTTGTGATCGGCAAGAATTCCGCGGGTGTGTGGCAAGATGAGGTTGATGCAAGAGCCTCACGTACCTGGAAGATTGACACCTCATATTCACGATTGGTTATAAATGAAGTGCTCGCACATACGCATGGCTCTGCTCCGGACATCATCGAGCTGTACTACGATGGTCCGACGGCTTTGGACTTGACAAATATGAGCCTAACGGACGATCCAAGCGATCCTCGCAAGTTCGTGTTCAGCAGTTCCACTGTAAGCAACCCGATACTAATTCCGGGCGGCTATGTGGTTCTATACGGTGATCTCGATACTGAGTTTAAGGATCATTTGGGCTTTGCGCTGTCGGCGGATGGCGAGAGCCTGTATCTTTATGATAAGCCATCCAATGGCGGCGGCCTGCTCGATTCGGTGGTGTTTGGCCCCCAGATCAATGACTACTCCATAGGAAGAATAGGATTCGATAGCCAGTGGAAGCTGAATCAGCCTACATTCGGGATGGCCAATGTTGTACAGCCGCTTGGGGATGTTAGAAACCTTAAGATCAACGAGTGGTTCGCCAACGGTGACGTGCTGTTCGGGAAGGATTTCATAGAACTTTACAATCCAGGCTCGCTACCGGTGGACCTTAGCTTGCTAAACCTTACGGATGATGTTGTGCACCATCGTGATAAATCCATGCTTGGACCTTTGAGTTTTATCGATCCGTATGGTTATGCAGTGTTTATTGCAGATGACAGCACCGATCCAGGCCATCTGTGTTTCAAGCTTTCTTCTGATGGAGAGCTGATAGGGCTGTACGATTCAGAGCTTGTGGAAATAGACGCAGTGGTGTTTGGCTCCCAGACTACAGATACGTCACATGGTCGAACGCCTGATGGATCGGATGATTTCGATTTCTTTGAGCTTCCCACACCTGGTGTCGCCAATAGCTCTATACCGATAGTGACGACGACGGAAATTGTGCTTATGCTGGAGGCGGCCGACAAACGGGCGATAATTCCACAGTCTCCGAATGAGGTGGACGCCAACTGGCTAAGTGATATTGCTTTCGACGACAGCCAATGGTTATTGTGCACAGGCAGTCCGGGCGGCATAGGCTACGAGCGCAGCAGCGGCTATCAAAGTTTAATTACTCTTAATGTCCAGCCGGAGATGTACGGCAACAACGCAACCTGCTATGTCCGCATACCGTTTATGGTGGATGAGAATGATCTGCCCGATATGACAGCCCTCGAATTGAGGGTGCGCATTGACGATGGATATGTGGCGTACCTTAATGGTGTTGAGATAAACAGACGCAACTTCACAGGCATTTTACAGTGGGATTCCAGAGCTGATAGCTCCGGCGAAGCAGCCGGTGATGATTTCGATGATTATGTGAATGTCTCAGCTTTCATCAACGAATTGAGGGTTGGGGCGAATTTGTTGGCAATACACGCGATGAACGGTTCGAGCACGAGTTCCGACTTTCTGATCTCGGCGGAGTTAGCGGGCTCGGTTACGAAAATAACAGGGGGAGATTACCCTTATGCCAGGTCCCTTGAACTCGTTCATGGTTTGCGGATTACGGAAATGATGTACAACGCTCCGGGTGGCAGCGACTATGACTATATTGAGCTTGGCAACATTAGCGATACGCCTCTCGATCTCAACGGTGTGCGTTTCACCCAGGGGATTGAGTTCGTATTTGGTCAGGAGATAATCGATCCAGGCGAGAAAATCGTGGTTGTGAGTAATTTGGCGGCTTTTCGTAGTGCCTATGGCGCAAGCATCCGTGTAGCGGGCGAATATACAGGCAACTTGAGCAACGGCGGTGAGGAGATCATTTTGAACCTGTCGGTACCGGCAGACGTAGCGATTATGCGGTTCTCGTACATCGATACATGGTATCCGCTGACGGACGGCAACGGTCAGTCCATGGTGATTCTCGATCCCAATGCTCACCCGGCAACATGGGGCATAAAGGAAAGCTGGGAAGGTGATACCCCGAGTCCGGGTCGGAATTAGCAGTGTCCGCAAGCTCGTAAGTCTGAACCTCATTCCATTGGATTCATGAGTAGTACTGGCTGTTGCTCAAGAACCCAAGACGACTCCATAGTTGCATCCGTCCCATTATTCTGTTTAACCAGGGCGATTCTCAACCGTTCGTGCATGTCGGGCTGGACAAATGCCCCCACATTTTTGCAGTTGACCGGCCACATTTGCCTGTCTGTCCTCATTGCGTTTAACGCCAAAGGTTCTGTTGCTTGCTAATGCTTGATACGTTAGGATAATATGGCTTTGGCAACTGAATCTGTGTTAGGCTTGGACTGGGGCAGGTATGCATAAATCGACAATTAAGAATTTTGTCCTTGCAGTCGCCGTTATAGCTGTGTGCATATTCCTTGCTATGAGAATTCTCCCACGTTGGGGCGATGCTGGCGATGTGCAGACCTCGCAGGGCCTAGAACCGGTAGTCTTCGAGGGAAGCGGCGATTGGCCGATGTTTCATGGCGATCAGCATCTTGTGGGCAGAGCCGCCGGCAGTCTCCCCGACAAATTGGAACCGCTCTGGAAATTTAAGACCGATGGTGCAATCACTGCATCACCCGTCATTGAAGCGGGTATTGTCTATGTGGGCTCGACGGATGCAAATGTCTATGCGATAGACATGGAGACGGGTAGTAAAGTCTGGGCGGAAAAGGTTGGCGATGCTATTGAAGCGGCTGCATGCGTAGTGGATGATTCGGTTTACGTGGGCGCCGGTGATGGCTTTCTATATTCGCTGAATAAAGCAGATGGCTCCCTTAGGTGGAAGTATGAAACGGATGGCCAGATCGTTGGCGGCGCAAACTGGACGCTTTCGCCCGATGGCTCCAAGACGTGGATATTAGTTGGAAGCTATGATAACGCTGTGCATTGTGTGGACGCCGAAAGCGGTAAGCCGATCTGGAAATGCGAGACGGACAACTATGTGAATGGAACGCCTGCCGTTGACGAGGGCCGAACTGTTTTTGGCGGCTGCGATGCAATTATCCACGTGGTGTCACTTGCTGACGGGGCTAAAATCAAGGGGATTGATTCCAGTGCGTATATCGCAGGCTCGGCGGCGTTTCTCGATGGGTGTGTTTACGTTGGCAATTATGACGGCGAATTTCTCAAGGCGGATGTCGCATCAGGGAGTATATTATGGCGGTATGGCGACAAAGAAGCCCCCTTTCTGTCCACGCCTGCTATCGGTTCCGATGTGGTTGTCATCGGTGGGCGCGACAACAATGTACATTGTATTAGCCGCGACAAGGGCGAGGTTGTCTGGATATTCAAAACGCTTGGGGAGGTGGATGGTTCGCCCGTTATTTGTGGTGACAAGGTGGTTATTGGCTCAGGAGATGGGCGTCTGTATATGATACGTATGTCCGACGGGACCCAGGTATGGTCGTATGAGATAGGCCAGCCTTTGACCTCTTCGCCTGCTGTGGCGAGGGGCGTGGTTGTGATCGGCAGCGAAGACGAATATGTATATGCCTTTGGTTCGGCCCGAGTAAGGCAGGACCGCAAGCCATGAAGATAGTACAGATTACACCTGGTTCAGGGGACAACTTCTATTGTGAAAATTGCCTGCGCGATCTTTATTTGGTCAAGGCGATGCGCAGTGTCGGGCATGATGTTATGATGGTTCCCTTGTATTTGCCATTGCAGTCGGACAAGAAGCCGCCTATTAGCGACATACCAATATTCTATGGCGGAGTGAACGTATTTCTTCAGGAGAAGCTCGCTTTCTTTCGCAGGACTCCGCGATGGCTTGATAGAATATTCGACTCGCCAAAACTATTGGGATGGGTCTCGCGAAAGGCGGGGATGACCAGCGCAAAAGATCTGGGCGAGACGACTTTGTCCATGCTGAAGGGTGAGGATGGGCGACAGGTTAAGGAGCTTGACAGGCTGGTGACATGGCTTGCGGAGCAGCAGGAGAAGCCTGACATATTGTGTTTGTCCAACATTTTACTCGTGGGGCTGGCAAGGCGCATCAAGGCGGAACTCGATGTGCCGATAGTATGCCTGCTCCAGGACGAGGAGGGATTTCTTGATGGCTTGACATCGCCCTATACCGAGCAGGCCTGGAGGGAAGTTGCCCAACGTGCGAAGGATATCGACGGATTCATTCCTGTCAGCAGGCATTATGCGGGGGTGATGAAGGAGAGGCTCGGATTGGCTGATGAGAGAATTCACGTTGTCCATGTCGGTATCTATGTTGACAACTATGATTTTCAGGAGATTGTGCCTGAGGTACCCACCATCGGCTTTCTCTCTCGCATGTGCTCGGAAAAAGGGCTGGATGTGCTGGTGGATGCTTTTATAGCTCTCAAACGGCGTTCGGAACTCCAAAACGCGAGATTGCGTGTAGCTGGCGGGAAACTCGATAGCGATAACAAGTTTGTAGATAGTCTGAAGAAGCGACTGGAATCCCATGGCTTGCTTAGTGATGTGGATTTTCTGTCGGATTTCGGCCAACAAACGAGGCTCGATTTCCTGCGGACACTGTCGGTTCTGTCTGTACCGGAGAAGCAGCCTGTAGCGTATGGTCTTTACGTGCTCGAAGCCCTGGCCACCGGCGTTCCGGTCGTACAGCCCAATATCGGTGTATTCCCTGAGCTGATCGAGGCTACGGGAGGTGGAATACTGCACGAGCCTGATAATGCTGAAGCTTTGGCTCAAACACTTGGGCGGGTGCTCTTGGATGAGGATTTGTCCGATCAATTGAGGCGGCGTGGCAGGGCGGCTGTGGTGGAGAAATTCGATATAAAGCGAACCTCCGATGAACTTGCGCGTGTTTACGCAGGTATAGTTCAGAAATATCAATGAGGCCGGACATGATCGAGCTTGTTAATATTGCCAAGTCGTACGAATCCCCGGGCGGGGCGGGCAGCACGTCTGTCTTGCAGGATATATCGCTCAAGCTCGAACAGGGGCAGGCTATTTCGATTGTCGGGCCCTCCGGCTGCGGCAAAAGCACGCTTTTGAACATCATAGGTACGCTGGATTACCCAACTTCGGGCAAGGTGATTTTCGATGGTACGGATTTGGCCTCAGTATCCGAAAAAGAGCTTGCCAGGATTCGCAATCGTTGGATCGGCTTCGTTTTCCAACTGCACCACCTTTTGCCGCAGTGCACTGTACTCGAGAATGTGCTTATTCCAACGCTGCCTTATAAGGAGGAAGGCTCGACGAAGGAGCTGAATGACAGGGCGGTTGGTTTATTGGAGCGGGTCGGCCTTGGCGGGCATATGCAATATCTGCCGGGGCAGCTTTCAGGCGGCCAGCGGCAACGAGTTGCAGTTGTAAGGGCTTTGATAAACAGGCCGAAGCTTTTGTTGGCGGATGAGCCGACAGGTTCGCTCGACAGCGAAGCTTCCAACAACGTGGCCGAACTGTTGGTGGAGCTCAACCGCACGGAGCACGTGACACTAATTGTGGTGACACACTCAACAGAACTGGCCAATCGCATGGGTTCTGTGAAAGTCCTGGATAACGGTCGATTAAATGACGGGGATGACTCATGAATCTGTGGGCCCTTGTCAAGCGAACCATTACTTTTTACCGGCGGGCAAATATCGGACTGCTGCTCACTGTTGTCGTAAGCTCCGCTGTCTTAACTGGTGCGCTAGCGATCGGCGATTCGATTCATCACAGCCTTATGATGATAGTCAAGGCGCGACTCGGAACAGCAGACTTCGCCCTAATCGCTCGAAATCGGTTCTTCAGGACTGCATTGGCGAACGATCTTGCAACACGGCTTAATGTTACCGTAGCGCCTGTGCTGGATATTAAAGGGATCATTGCAAACAGTGACGGTACAAAAAGGGCCAACCAGGTTGAAGTGCGCGGAGTAGATGATCGGTTCTACGAAGTGGGGCCCGGCGGGAATCCTTTGCAGGCGGGCTCTGAGGCCGGCGTACTGCTTAACGAACCGCTGGCGAAACGCTTGAATATCAAGCCTGGTGACCAAGTTGTTCTTCGGATTGAAAAGCCAGGCTTGATGCCTCGGGATTTACCTTTAACGCCTGATACGGACCTTGCCACAGCCTTTCGCCTGGATGTTTTGAAAGTTGTGGGCGATGACGAGTTTGGGCGATTCAGCCTGCAGGCCAATCAGATTGCGCCTCTGAGCGTTTTCGTTCCTCTTTCATGGCTCCAGGCAAAGATCGAACGCCAAGGGCAGGCCAACATAGTTCTGGTAAGTAATAATTCTGATAAAACTGTCACGGTTGAAGAAGTTGACAAAGCGGTGAAGGAATGCTGGGGGCTTGCGGATGCGGAGCTTGAATTACGCAGGCTGGACAATCTCGGCGTCTTTGAACTTCGCAGCAGTCGTGTATTCATCGACGAATCTGTTTCAAGGGCAGCTCTGGAAGCTGCGGATGGTTCAAGGGGGATTTTCACGTATTTTGTGAACGAATTGCGGTTTGGTGACAAAGCAACGCCTTTTTCGATGGTTGCCGGCCTTGAACATTCGAAGGATGATCGTGGGCTGATTCCTGCGGGTATGAAGGACGACGAGATTGTTATTAACGAATGGACTGCCAGCGATCTTGGTGTCAAAGCAGGTGACAGCATCGAGCTGGTTTACTTTGTGCTTAGCCCAATGAGGAAACTTGTAGAGGCGAAAAAGTCCTTTAGAGTTCGTTCGATTGTTCCGATTGTGGGCGCGGCGTTGGACCCGAACCTGATGCCCAATTTCCCAGGAATGGCGGATGCGGAAAACTGCCGGGAGTGGGATTCTGGCATTCCGATCAATTTTGACAAGATTCGGCAAAAGGACGAGGATTACTGGGACAAGTATCGTGGCACACCAAAGGGATTTGTGACTCTCAAAGCAGGCCGCTCGATGTGGGCCAACAGGTATGGGGATTTAACGGCTGTTCGTTATCCAGGCGGCGTCGATTCAGAGGATAACATAGTCAGAAAAATACTCAGCAACGTTGATCCGGCTTCAGTCGGATTGTTCTTCCAGCCTGTGCGTCAGAGTGGGTTGAAAGCAGGGGGGGGGGCAACTGATTTTACGCAACTGTTTGTTAGTCTTAGCTTTTTTCTTGTGATTGCCGCCGCTCTTCTTACGGGTCTTGTATTTGTCTTTGGCGTCGAAAGTCGCGCCGAGCAGATTGGAATGCTCAAGGCTCTGGGATTTGGCCCCAGGCTGCTTAAGAGATTGTATCTGACGGAGGGCGCTATTCTGTCCGTAGTCGGAGCGGCTGTTGGGGCGGGGATAGGGCTGTTATACGCCAAGAGCATGATCTACGGATTGGTGACTATTTGGCGTGACGCTCTGGCGGGGACGCAAATTAGCTTCTACGTTAAGCCGCTAACCTGGTTTTTAGGGCCGTTCATAGCGGTGATTGTTTCATTGGGGGCGATGTGGATTACGCTGCGCAAGCATGTGAGCCGTCCTGCACGTGAACTTTTAGCGGGGCAGTTAAAGTGGCAGTTTCTAAACCTGCCACGCGCATCAGGACGTAAAATAGGATTGTGGCTGGCGGTTCTCGCGGCGGGTGGTGCGGTGGTGATGCTGGCTGTGTTGGGAGGTGGTGACAGTGCTTCTGTTTCCGGCGCATTTTTCGGGGCCGGAGCGCTGCTGCTGTTGGCCGGTCTCGCCTTTACTCATGCTATAATTACCAGGCTTAAAAGCGGGGCCGGCAAATCCCTGGTCTCATTAGCGGGCCTTGGTCTGCGCAATTCGACAAGGCGCAGCGGTCGAAGTTTGGCAGTTGTTGCACTATTGGCTTGTGGGATATTTTTGACAATGGCTATTGGAGTGTTCCGTAGCAGCCCGAATTCACAGTCCCAAAAGCGCGATTCGGGAACTGGCGGTTTCGCTCTATATGGGGAATCGTCGTTGGGTATACTCCATGATCTCAATAGTGAAGCAACCCGCAAATCAATGGGATTCGACCAAAACATTCTCAAGCAGGCCTCTGTCGTCCAGATGCGCGTTCGCGATGGCGACGATGCAAGCTGCTTCAATCTCAATCGCGCCCAAACTCCGCGTCTTCTGGGCGTAGATTCACAGCAATTACAGAAACGAGGGGCTTTTGCATTTGTGCAGGCAATCGAGAGTGCGTCAGTAAAAGATGCCTGGAGTTTGCTCGATTTGGATATGGGGCGGGATGTTGTACCTGCCCTGGGTGATTATGCGACAGTCTACTGGGGACTTGGAAAGTCGGTTGGTGACGAGGTACAGTTTAGCGATGAAAAGGGGCGTCCGTTTCGCGTGCGTATTGTCGGTATGATAGGAAATTCTATTATGCAGGGCAGTCTGTTAATCTCAGAAGATCAGTTTGTCAGGCGTTTTCCTTCTGAGGATGGTTACAGGCTTTTGCTCATCGATGCTCCTGTAGAGCAGGCTGATAAAGTCGCAAATGAGTTTTCGTTGAGGATGATGGACTATGGCTTGTCGATTAGTTCCACGAGAGACAGATTAGCGGGATTTGGCGCGATTCAGAATACATATCTGTCCATGTTTCAGACTCTCGGCGGATTGGCCCTTATTCTCGGAAGTATTGGGCTGGGGCTTGTGGTCCTGCGAAATATTCTTGAAAGACGCGGTGAGCTTGCCATGATGCAGGCTGTAGGATTCGACAAGACAACACTTAAAAAGATGGTTTTTTACGAGCATTGGGGGCTTATGCTGGCGGGGCTGGTGTGCGGGCTGATCTGTGCTGCTGTGGCTGTTAGTCCTGCGTTAAAATCGCCAGGTTCGGATGTGCCGTACTTGTCTTTAGCGGCCACAACTGTTATCATCGCCGGCAGTGGAATGCTGTGGATATGGCTGGCATCGACACTTGCGCTGAGCGGAAGGATGATCGATTCCCTTAGAAATGAATAGTAATACTCTATCTACAGCGACGAATGTAATATGAAGAACTCTCGCATTGTAATGCTGATACCGGTTGGCCTTGCGGCGGTGGGTGCGATCATCCTGTATGCATGGCTGGGCTCATTGTGGCCTGATGCAGCAAACCAGTTGCAGATCAGGCTGGCGATACCGGAAAATTCTCTTACTGAATTAACCGATCCCAATGCTGGGCAAGTACAGGGTTCTCTTGTTAAATTCGATGGTGTTCCCGCTGATATCCCGGGTTCATGGTCCCAGTTTAGAGGGCCTAATCTTGATGCGATCAGTCCTGAGACTATTTCTCTTGCAAAATCATGGCCTGAAGAGGGGCCCAAGCTGCTTTGGTCTGTTGGTCTCGGTCGTGGGTATGCCGGTGCGGCTGTTCGGAATGGGCGCGTACACGTAGTAGATTATGACGAAAAAGAGAAAGCAGACGCGATAAGGTGCTTCTCGCTTGGTGATGGCGAAGAGATTTGGCGCTATTCTTACCATATTAAGATAAAACTTCAACACGGTATGAGCAGAACTATTCCGACTGTTACAGATAAGTATCTTATTGCTATGGGGCCTAAATGCCATGTGACCTGCCTCGATCCTAATACAGGGGAATTCCATTGGCTGCTCGATTTGGTTCGCGATTACGGCGCTACCGTTCCGGACTGGTACGCAGGCCAGTGTCCACTTGTAGAAGATGGCAAACTTATTCTCGGCGTCGGTGGCAAATCACTGATGATGGCTGTAGATTGCAATACAGGTGATATTATCTGGCAGACGCCTAATCCCAAGAACTGGCTCATGACCCATTCATCTGTTACGCCTGTGGAATTTGCCGGTCGGCGCATGTATGTTTATTGTGCAAGTGGTGGTGTCGTGGGCGTTTCAGCAGAAGATGGGCGCCTTCTTTGGGAGGCTCCTGAATGGCAGATAAAAATAGCTAATGTTCCTACACCTGTTTATGTGGGAGATGGCAAGATATTTTTATGCGGCGCTTATAATGCAGGTAGTATGATGCTGCAATTAAGCGAGCAGGGCGATGGTATAACAGCGGAGCCGCTTTTTCAGCTTTCTTCCAAAGTGTACGGCTCACCTCAGCAGACTCCGGTATTTTATAAAGGACATTTGTACGCAGTTAATTCCGGTAAAGAGCTGTGTTGCCTCGATCTCGAAGGCAATGTTCTCTGGACGAGCACAAGCGCCAAAAAATTCGGGCTGGGACCATATGCGATTGCTGATGGCGTAATATATGTGCTGGATGATGATGGTATGCTCACGATGGCTGAGGCGACACCCAGCGATTTCAAACAGCTTGACCAGGCGAAGGTTCTCGAAGGGCCTGAAGCCTGGGCGCCGATGGCGTTCGTTTCGGGCAGGCTGATCGTGCGTGATATGAATAGAATGGTTTGTCTTGATATTACCGATCAACAGGACGCGACCGCGGAAAAATGAGTGTACATTTTTTCCTGGGGCGGCCTTAAGAGTATGATTATTGAGTGATTCTGGAAAAGATTGAAGAATGATGAGTCGATTGGGCGCAACAACATCACGTTTTGCTGTAGCGGGAGCTGTGGTTCTGGCTATTATAGTGGGTGTCGTTGCGCTGTTGAGGTACGATTCGACGGGATCAACAGGCAGCGGATTGTCCAGCCCATTTGTCTACGACATAGGGGAAATGGCGAAAATCGATCCGAACCTGATTATGTACCAATCCGAAGGAAGTCCGTTTGCGACCGGTTTGGCCGAATCTCGTCATATTCTGGTTGATCCGAACGGTGTCATCTATACGACTGGCGACAAAGCCATTCGGAGGTTCAGCCGGACCGGCAGGCTCCTTGATGAAATACGGCTTAACGGCGAGCCGCGTCCTGTGGCGATTGATAATCTGGGCCGAATATACGTTGGTCTGAGGGATCATATTGAAGTATACGATGCCAAAGGGGAGCGTTTAACTGTCTGGGACAGCCTGGGCGAGAGAGCTTTGCTGACAAGTATTGCAATTGAAGAGAATGATGTCTTCGTGGCGGATGCGGGTAATCGAATTGTGTTGCACTACGACACTGATGGGGCCTTAATAGGCAGGATAGGCGAAAAGGATGAAGAGCGAAGCGTTCCCGGTTTCATAGTCCCAAATCCGTATTTTAAGGTGGCCATAGCTCCGGATGGCTTACTTCGTGTGATAAATCCGGGACGCCTTAGAATCGAGGCATACACCTATGAAGGAGATTTAGAATTTTCATGGGGCAAGTTCTCCGCTAGGATCGAAGGCTTTTGCGGTTGCTGTAATCCTGTCAGTTTCGCGATCCTGCCCGATGAGAGCTTTGTCACTGTTGAGAAGGGCTTGATCCGGGCAAAACTGTACAATTCGAATGGAGAGTTTGTCGGTGTTGTCGCCGGGCCTGAGCAGTTGGGCGTGGAGGGGGCGATGAAAATATTCTACATGCCAGATCAGAACCAGGCCGGCGGTTTCGATATTGCAGTTGATGTCCAAGGTCGCGTATTCATTCTGGACACGATCAAGAATATGGTTAGGGTATTCTCCCGGAAGGCTGAAGAATGAAAGAGTATCCTGAAAAACTTAAGAATAGACGAGCGACTCTGAAGGCGTTCCTACGTTGGGGCGCTTGTGGTGTGTGCATAGGCTCTGGTGGCTTTTTGTTTGCCAAACGCAGCAAATTGGAGCTTGGGCAGAGCTGCACTCAAAACGGTTTGTGTGATCAATGCGGCCTGTGGGATAGCTGCGAACTGCCACAGGCGAAGTCGCTTAAACAACGAGCAAGAGAATAGACGATGGAAACGGATAAAAACACAATTACAAGGCGTCGTTTACTGCGGGACTCTCTTTGGGGGACGAGCCTTGCTGCGATTGGCGTCCTCACGGGCCACGTGCTGGGCAAGTCAGGCAAAGACGACACTGTCTGGCAGATCGATCCAAGTATTTGCGTTTCATGCGGAAACTGTGCGACGCACTGCGTGCTTGAAGACTCTGCAGTGAGATGCGTGCACTCCCATTCGATTTGCGGATACTGCAAGATATGCTTCGGCTTTTTCAATTCCAATCCAGCCGAAATTACCGAGGCCGCTGAGAATCAGTTGTGCCCGATGGGAGCCATTAGTCGCAAGTTCCTTGAAGATCCCTATTATGAATACACAATCGATGAGTCACTGTGTAACGGTTGCGGCAAATGCGTGAAGGGCTGCAATGCCTTTGGCAACGGCTCGCTGCATCTGCAGGTGCGTCACAATCTTTGTTTGAATTGTAACGAGTGTT
Organism: uncultured Pirellulales bacterium; assembly: GCA_964649005.1. Lineage (GTDB taxonomy): Bacteria > Planctomycetota > Phycisphaerae > Sedimentisphaerales > Anaerobacaceae > CAZGMJ01. The sequence continues at coordinate 874 of CAZYMD010000107.1, read as the reverse complement.
CCATTGCTGCAGCTTGCCCATCCGGTGCTTTCAAACGCGTACCTGCAGCCAATCCTTACATGCTTAAAAAGGCGCACGCTTGATGATACGTTTCTCCAACATAACCATCGGCATAATCATCCTGCTAAGTCTCGGTGCGATTGTCGCCGGGATGGAGCGTTTTCCACCGCCGGAGTTCGAGCAGGAATACGTGATGCCTCATCCGACTACACCGGGGCCGCGGCATAATATCTATGAGTATTTGGATGTTGTAGTTTTGCTGGCGGCTTTGTGCCTTTCGTCATATTTGGTATTAAAGAAGCGAAACCGAAGAGCAATATTTGCGCTTATGGTTTTCTCACTATTGTATTTCGGTTTTTGGAGAAACGGGTGTGTTTGCTCTATCGGTGCAATTCAGAATATTACATTGTCGATTTTTGACAGCACGTATGTTGTGCCTGTGACGGTAATCGCATTTTTCCTGTTGCCATTGCTGTTCACGCTATTCTTCGGTAGGACATTTTGCGCCGCTGTCTGTCCGCTTGGAGCCGTCCAGGACCTGGTTCTCTGGCGGCCAACAAGTATACCCCGCTGGCTCGAGGGTGGGCTGCGTCTTTTCGCATACGTTTATCTTGCCGCTGCGGTGCTTTTCGCTGCGACCGGCAGCGCCTTTATAATATGCAGGTACGATCCGTTTGTCTCGTTTTTCAGGCTCAGCGGCGATTTGAACATTCTGATTCTTGGGGGCTGCTTTCTTGTTATAGGGATGTTCATAGGCCGGCCGTATTGCCGATTTGTTTGCCCGTACGGCGTAATATTGAGGCAGCTCTCGCGACTGTCACGTTGGCGCGTAACGATAACTCCGGACGAGTGCATTAAGTGCCGGTTGTGCGAG